>NZ_CP014862.1:1500000-1800000 GCF_002214585.1 Thermococcus profundus | reverse complement strand
CCCCGAACTCCTCGGCCCACTTCTCATAGCGCTCAATATCCTTCCTCGTCAGCGGGCTCTTGATCTTCTTGAACGCCTCCTCAAAATCCCTCATCTCAAGCGGTCTCGTCCTCAAAGAGCGCTTCCTCAGTTCCTCGAAGGGCAGGGAAGCAAGCTTGTGCAGATCCCTGTTTTCCTCCCGTATCATGTTCCAGATTGCCTCCTGGCAGAGGTTCCTCAGGTCTCTACCTGAATAAAGCCTCCTCACGCTCTCCTCCGCTATTGCGTCGAGATCAAGCCTTGATATGTCCAGCCCGCGCGTGTTGATCTTGATAATCTCCTTCGTGGCTTTCTCATCTGGTAAAGGCACGTAAATCCTGCGTGGGAACCTTGAGAGAACTGCTTCGTCCAAGTCCCAGGGTGTATTCGTGGCCGCGAGCGTTAGAATGAGCTTGTCGCTCTTTTTGTCCTGGAAGCCATCCAACTCCGTCAGAAGCGTCGCCAGCATTCTCCTGCTCGCCTCGCTCTGCTCCCCGCTCCTCTTCGTCGTCAGCGAATCAATCTCGTCGAGGAAGACTATGCTCGGCGCCTCCTCCCTCGCTACTTCATAGAGGGCGGTTATTATCTTCGCCGACTCGCCGAAATACTTGCTGAGAACGTTCGAGGCCTTGACGCTGAAGAAGGTGGCGTTTAAGCTCCCGGCGGCGGCTGAAGCAAGTAAAGTTTTACCCGTCCCCGGTGGCCCGAAGAGGAGGATGCCTTTCCATGGCTGGATCGACTCCGGCCTCTGGAGGGCCGCTATTACGACTGTCTCCATCATGAGCCTCTTGACTTCATCCAGACCGCCTATATCATCCCACTTGACCTTTGACTTGGCTATGAGATTGTTCCTGACGTAGGCCTTGAACTTCTCCTCCTCGCTCTCTACTTCGCTCTCCCCCCTGTCTGGCCTCGAAGATCCCTCGCGCATAGGCTTTGGTTGCGTTTTGCGGGCTATCTTGCCACTCTCAATGTCTTTGGCCAGGCTCTCCCACTTCTTGGCCTTTTTGAGGTAGCTCTCGCGGTTGAACTCGTCGTATTTCGATAGCTGCTTCAGAATCCTGGAGCACTCAAGGGCCTTCTTCTTAGCGGTCTCCATGTCGCCTTTCTTCATGGCTTCTTCGTATTCTCTCTTCGCCTTCTTGAATGCGGACAGCAGGGGTCCGGAAAGGTCAACCGGCATCTTTTATACCTCCTTACACCGTTTCAGGATGAACTAAATTCTCATTCTACCTAATAAGCTTTCTGCTTATCACAACAACGAAAAACGCCATCAGGAACGCGCCGACGAAGGCTTCGCTGGCAGCGAGCAGGCGGTAGCTTTCTTTGGGCACTATGTCGCCGTAGCCGACCGTCGTGAAGGTAACGAGGCTGAAGTAGAGGCTCTCGGCGAAGGAAGAATTCCCTAGGGCGCCGGCGAGCCAGTAAATAACTGCGTAGACGAACACAATTGCTATCGTTGTTATGAGCACCCTTGAGGCGCTCTCCCCGTAGCTTGACGTTAAGCGGTAGATGACGTTCAAAAGCCATCTCGTCTTTCCTTCCAATGCAATGAGCCACCGCTTTCCGCTCCTGGCTGTTAAGGGCACGAACTCCTCTAGTTCGGCGGGACTTTCAGCCCTGTGGGCGATGCTCTGTACCTTCCCCCTTACCCTCCACTCTCCTACTGTATAGGCACTCGCCCTGTCATAGAGGCCCCGTGAGCGGAAGGTTTCCTTTAATTCAAGGTAGACCGAGAGGGCCTTGAGGTAGGACTCGATGGCCCTCTGAGGATTTTCCTTTCTCAGCTGGTCCCCTTCAACCTCTTCGATAACCTTAGCGTCGAGGCGCGCGTGCTCGATGTTCCTGACTCCCTTGAACGAAACTCCGTGGAGCCTCGCTCCTCTGAGGTCTGCACCGAGCAGGTTTGAGCTTTCAAGCTCCGCCCCGTAGAGTTCTGTCCCCCTCAAATCAGCCCTCGTGAGGTTCGCACCCCTTAAGCTGGCGAGGGAGAGGTTTGTCCCTATCAGCGAGGCCCCGCTCAGGTCTGCCTCCTCCAGATTAGCCCTCGTGAAGTCTGCCCTCTTGGCGCTCGCGCCGCTGAGGTCGGCGCCCGTAAGGATTGCCCAGCTCAAATCAGCCCCGTCAAGGTTGGAGTCGCTTAAATCGGCGTAGCGGAGGTTGGCCTCGCTTAGGTTCGCCCCGCTCAGGTTGGCTTCGCTCAAGTAGGCCTCCTCAAGGTCTTCGCCGCTCAGGTTCTCCCCGCTAAGGTCCTTTCCGCCCTCCGGCAGGTGGAATATGCAGTAGGGTAGGCCTTCGAGGGCTTCCCGTGGGCACTCCTTTATGGAGTGGCGGTACTCGTAGGTGCACCTCATGAAATCACCTCACCACCTCCCCCTCTATCCGCAGGAGGAGCGCCCTGAGCATCTCGAAGGTCTCGTTGCCAATCGGTATTCCCTCCCTTAGGAGGAGTTCGACCTGCTCGATGGCCCTCACGAGGTCGTCGAAGTTCTCCCGCGTCTCGAACCTCAGATCGTCGAGTGCCCTCAGAAGCTCGGCCTTGTCGTTGAGCCTCGCGCTCAGGAGGGCTATCTTGACGGTTTTTCTCACGCTCTCGACCTTCAGCTTCTCGAACTCCTCCCGCGAGCGGCTCTTCCTCATGGCCATCGTTGTTCTCTTCAGCTCTCCCTTTTCTCTCTCAAGCTCCCTTAGAGAGTTCAAAGCCTCAAGGAATTCCTCGACGCTGGAGAAGCGCTCTTCCTTCTTCTTTGCCAAAAGCTTCTCAAAGAGGCCATCGTACTTCGCCAGAGCAGGGTCAACCTCTGATGATCTCTTCGGCTTTGCGTGGAGTATCTTCCCGATTAGCGCGCCCGGTGTCGTGGCAGAATAGGGAAGCTCTCCGGTTAGAAGCTCGTAGAAGATGAGGCCGAGCTGGTAGATGTCGGTCTTATTATCCGGGACTCCAAAGGTCTCCTCGTCGAGCTGTTCCGGGGCCGCGTAGAGCGGCGAGTAGCCGCTGTGAGTTGAGAGCGAGCTCCTCGCGCTTATCTTTGCTAATCCCCAGTCGGTTATTTTTGGGGTTAAATCGCTCTTGAGAAGGATGTTGAGGGGCTTGAGGTCAAGGTGGTAGATGCCCTTCGAGTGTGCATGCTTTAAACCCTCGGCGATGCCGGTAATGATTTTGAGTGCAGTCTCCTCATCAACGGGCTTCGGATACTTTTCGAGGTCTCTGATGACCTTTCCATTAAGCTCAACGCCCTCAACGAACTCCATCTCAAGGTATGGAACGGGCAGAATGTCCGCTCTGTAAAGCCGCACGATGTTCTCGTGGTTGAGGTTGTACCATGCCGCCACTTCCTTGATGAAGAGACTACTTGTTCTCTCGTCTATGCGAGGGATTTTAAGGGCAACGATTTTACCGTCAGATTTCCTTTTGGCTTTGAAGACCTTGGCGAAGCCCCCCTTGCCGAGGGACTCAAGGGGTTCATAGCGAGAGAGGAGGGCTTGGGGGAAGCCTTGAAACTTTGAGGGGAATTCCTCCTGGATCCTCACCTCAGAGGATAAGTCTTGACTCTGGAGCTTTTCAGTCTTGGGATTGCTCCACTCGCACTGGGTCTTAATTTTGACGGTTGGAGTTGATACGGTCGCTTTTGATGTTAATATCTTCACGTCCTCCGGAGCTGGAATCGTTACGTCACACTTCGTATTGGTTACCTTTGTGTTAGTCTCTATCACTACAGCCTTGGACTTCTGGAGGATGTCACAGCCCGGTATCTCTCCGTTTGGTGAAATACGAAGAACTCCTATACTCCTGCTGAAATCATAAATCTCTCCCGCAACAATAATATCTCCGTTTGGGGAGATCTTAACGTCATTGAAGCTGTTCCACCCATCTCCCCCACATGTTTTCTGCCACTTCACTTTTCCATTCCCGTCAAGTCTGAGAACCCAGGCATCTGGAAATTTCCCAGCGTTAGAGCTGAAGCTGTATGTGTGGCCAGCTAAGACAATATCACCATTTGGTGCTAAAGCGACCGCGTAAGCCGTCTCATGACTGTTCTCTCCGTAGGTTTTTTGCCACTTCACATTTCCATACTCGTCGAGCCTGAGGACCCAGACATCTCCTTCTCCCATACCGTAGCTACCTGTTTCTCCGACAATGATGATATCTCCCTCGTTAGTTAGAGCGACCGCGTAAGCCTCATCACCCCATTCTCCTCCGTAGGTTTTTTGCCACTTCACATTTCCATACTCGTCGAGCCTTAAAACCCATACATTTCCGTTACTGGCACCGAAACTATTAGTTAGTCCGGCGATAATGATTTCATCGTTTAATACCAAAGCAATCGCGCGGGCTTTATCAATACCACTGCCGCCATAGGTTTTCTGCCATTTCACGTTGCCGTTCTCGTCAAGCCTGAGAACCCACGCATCAGAACCACCAGCACCAAAACTGTAGGTCCAACCGGCCACAATAATGTCGCCGTTAGGAGCTAGGGCAATGGCGGAGGCATAATCATCTTTGCCTCCTCCGTAGGTTTTTTGCC
The DNA here is from genome assembly GCF_002214585.1 of Thermococcus profundus. Taxonomy (NCBI): domain Archaea; kingdom Methanobacteriati; phylum Methanobacteriota; class Thermococci; order Thermococcales; family Thermococcaceae; genus Thermococcus; species Thermococcus profundus. The sequence goes on along the minus strand of NZ_CP014862.1, from coordinate 1,795,456 downwards.
ACTTCACGTTCCCATTCTTATCAAGTCTGAGAACCCACGCATCGTAACCACCAGCACCGAAACTTTCAGTCCAGCCTGCTACGATGATATCCCCATTGGGGGCTATTTTCACGTCGTTAAAGCAGTCTATGTTGCTTCCCCCGTAAGTCCTGAACCACTTTACATTTCCTTCTTTGTCAATGCGAGCAACGAACGCGTTCTCCTCGTTGGTTTGTCCAACTACTATAACATCCCCGTTCCTATCCACAGCCACTCCATGAGCTGCTCCTTTTCCATACGTCTTAGCCCAATAGGACATCACAACACCCCCGGTTCACCCCCATCAACCAGGAGGACTCCCAACTTCTTCGCTACCTCCCTGGCCTTCTCGGTGAAGCCGGACTTTGAGAACATCACCATTATGGGCTCTCCCACATCGGCTACGAACACTCCATAGCTCTGCATTACAGTTTTGTGCATCATAGTTTTATGCACCATTACATCATCGCCAATTTTTGTCTCATGACTAGGGATTACCGGTATGAGAGTTACAACTTTCCTCATTCCCCTTACCCCCAATCACGCCATACCAGCCAACTGATTCTCACAATGCTGATTTAACCAGAAAAATCAGAAAAATCAAAGCTCCTCCACAATCTCCTTCTCTTCCTTCTTCTCTCTCTCCTCGCCGGTAACCTTTCCGGCGGCTTCATCCGGCTCAAGCTCGCCTTCCTTGACGGCGTGAATTGCCTGCATTATTTCGGCTAACTCCTCATCCTCCTCAAACTCGACTCCAGCCCCTATTGTCTGGTCGGTTATGCCGAGCATCTGGTTCAGGTTCTCGTTGAAGGTTTGAGCGTCGAGCTGCATCTCGGTGAGGTGCTTCTCGAGCTCCTCGGGCGACATGTTCCGGAGAAGTTCCCATGTGGGCGTTCCCTTCAGAATGGCCTCGTTCTCCTTGATTATCGTGAGGTTGCTTATGAGCATGAGCTGCTTGTTGAGCTGGGCGTGGGTCTTCTGCAGGTTCTTCTTCCTCTGGTTGAGGGTCTTTATCTTGGTGGCTATGGTTAGCTCTTCGCTCTTGCTCCTGGCTTTCTTCGCCCTCTCAAAGAGGGCCGCTATCTCGGCGTCTATGCTGGCCATCTCGTTCTCAATCTTCTGGATCTGATAATCGAGTTTTATCTGACTCTCCTTCAGTTTGGAGAGGGGGATGTCGAGGGGGTTCTTCTTTCCGAAAAATTTGGAGAAGAGGCTCATAACTCCTCGTCCTCCAGCTTCTTGTCAATAGAGACGACCTTTTCGGCAACCTCCTCGACGTCGGCTTCGCCAGCCTCCACCTGGCTCCAGGCCTGCATAAGCTCCCTCTCGGTCTCGTCCTCGCTCTCCTCGAACTCGGCAACCTCCATCTCGAAGACCTTGTTGAGGCCCTCGACCATCTCGTCGAACTCCTTGCCGTCGAGGTTTATCTTTATCAGCGCCTGTTCGAGCTGTTCAGGCTCGACGCTGGAGAGCTTCTCCCAGATTCCGGTCTTCCTCAGCTCCTTCTCGTACTTCTTGATGATTATCATGTTGGTGACGAGGGTGTACTGCCTCTGGGCCGTCGTGAAGTCCTTGAGCTTGAGCTTCTGCTCCAGGTCGAGGCTCTTGATCTCCTGCGCGAGCATCTTCTTCTTGAGCTTGTCAGCTCCAATTCCCTCCTGGAAGAGCTGCTTTTTCTTCTTCTCGATCTGGTTAAGCTCTTTCTTCAGCCTGTCCAGCCTGTTCTTCAGTCTTATCTGTTCGGCCTGGAGCTCCCTAATGGAGAGCTTTTCAAGGGTGTTCTTCCTTCCGAACATTCCGCCGACCTTATCCATCAGTCCCATTCGTGACACCTCCAGAGGTTAGAGTTAGGGTTAAACAACGAAAAACTCACAGTAGTCCCTCCTTCACGAGGACGTAGCCGACCCCTTCGATGAACTTGGTTATGTAGCCCTTCTCCCTCACGAGCTCGTGGAAGGCCCTCTTTACAACGTCCTCCGCGAAGTTCTCGAGGGCATCCTCAAGGCGGACGTAGCCCCTGACCTTTATCTTGTCCTCAAGGAAGTCCTTCACCCTTGCCATCAGCTCCTCATCGCGTTCGAGGCGGAGCATAGGTTCGAAGGCCTTTGCGTACTCGTCGTGGGGGTTGTAGATCAGCTCTCCGCTCTCAAGATCGAGGAGCGCTAAAGAAACGTTCTCGGACGTGAAGTTTCTGTGGAAGTCCTGGGAGTTCACGTAGTTGGCTATCCTCCTCTCGAAGCCGGTAGGTGAGGCGACGAGGAGAACGACGCGGCCGTTCTTCGCCTCCTCCCTGGCATCCACGAGGAGGGCGTTTATGTCCGCCAGCTCCAGGGGATCGGTGTCAAAGCCAACCTCAGCGTAGCGGTCGGGCCTTCCGTAGAAGAGGGCCTTGACCTTGAGCTCCTCCTTCTTCCCGATGAGCTTCTTCTCCTTCAGGTGAACCTCAACGACCCTGTTGTCGGGCACGTTTTTGAGATCCCTCTCACTGAGCTTCCCAGCGTAGGCGCTCTTATCTGCGGTGGGCTTTTCTTCGATTCCATCGACCTTGAAGGTCCTTCCGAGAAGCTTTACATCGCCCTTGAACTTGCTCTTCATCCTGCCGACGAAGTTCATCTCGAGTATCCTTGCCTCATCGCGTTTGACGAAGCGGGAGCCCTTCTCGACCTTTCCAGCCAGCTCCATGACCTTCTTTATCCTCTCGGACACCTCGTCCTCCTTCCGCTTGAGCTCCATCTCCTTCTTCTTCAGTTCAAGCTCCTTCTGCCTGAGTTCGAGCTCCTTCCTCCTCAGTGACTCCTCCATCTCGTCTATCTGGGCCTTCATTTCCTCCTCTACTCTTTTGAGCTCTTCCTGGAGCTTCCTCTGCGCCTCCTCGTCCTTCATTCTGCTTATCTCCTCTATGAGCCTCTGCTTCTCTTCCTCGAACCTCTTCTGGAGCTCCTCCTTCTCGCGCCTGAGCCTCTCTATCTCCTCTTCCTTGGCCGATGAAACGCGCTTGACTATCTCTTCGCGCTCCCGCTCGAACTGGCGGAGCATCTCCTCCATGGTCCTGCGTAGCTCTTCTATCTCCTCTTCCTTGCGCTCGATTTTTCTCTGGTAGGTTCTCTCGATCGCTCTCTCTTCTTCTTCCACGTGGGTGAGTGCATCCCTGAACCAGTCAAAGCGCAGGGTTGCCTCCGCTATGGCCTCGTTCACCTTCCCCTTGTATAGCTCCCACTTCGACTTAAGGAAGTGCCTTAGGGCCAGCGCTATCTCAGGATCGTTAAGAACGCCGTCCATCCACCTGTCGAGGCCGTGGTAGTAGTCCCTCAGGAGGGCCATAACGTTGGTGTCCCTGTGCATGATCTTCTTCATCACGTCTTCCTTGGTGTATATCTCGAAGACGTTGTAGCGGAGAACCCTCTCGAGGGCCTCGAGTTCCTCCTGGGTGTAAGCGTTTTTGGCCGGTGGGTAGTCCTCGCCGTTCTTCCGGAAACTCCAGGCCAGTATCGCCCTGGCCCCCTCGAATTTGCTCCTGAAGTGGTCGTCTAGATCCTTGAGGAACTCCCCGCACTCGCCGTCCTTGTAGCGGTCGTAGTTCTCGTCTATCTGCTCCCAAAGCTTTGCCCTCTTCTCGAACTTCTCCCTGGAGATGTCGAGGCCGTCCTTCAAGACCCTCTCGGCCGGCTTCAGCAGCTCCTTAACGCAGTCGGTCCTTCCCTCCTCGAATATTCCCATCTCAATCACCCGCGAAGATTTTCAGCTCCTCATCAATCCTATCGGCCAGAAAATCAACGGCCTCACCAAAACCCTCGATCTCAAAGGTCACGTGGGACTTTCCGTTGCCGCTGATGATGACCTTTATCGTGGCCCTTCCCTTCCTGGTGTAGACGTTGTAAATCCTCGCTACAGCGTCGGAGGACGTCAGGCTGGCGTTCAGCTTTGAGAGAAGGTACCCCACAAAGCGCTCGACGATCCTCTTTTCCTCGGGCAGGGTGTAGTCCAGCCTCTTTTTTCGGGCTTCCACACCCTCCCTAAGGGGCTCCGCCTTGTAGACCTCAACTTTCTCGTCCACGTTGCCCTCAAGCTTGGAGAAGAGCTCCTCGAGGAATTCGGTTGGATTCTTTGTCTCTATGTATATCACCGTGCCCCTCGGCTTCTTTATTACGGCTTTTCCGGACCACTTGTCGAGGAGATAGTCGATGCGCTTCCTCTCCGCGTCCGTCTCATAGCCGACAAATATTATGTATCCCATATGCACCACTCATTCCTATTGGTGATTTCATCCTATTTAAACTTTTCTCCATTTTGGAAACTAGAGATTATCTCCGAGTTTCACGTTGCTACGACATCCTCCATGTATCACGATGTATCTGGCTGTAGGTGATATGATGGGAGGCATTTACAAAATGTTATGGCGCAAGAGGAATAAATGGTTTTCGTATATCGTCCGGTTTCATATTTAATCTGGCTGATCTTTATTTTGTATACCATCACCCTATCTGTTTGGGCTTTAATAGGACCCGGTTTTTCTTTTCTACTCTTTGAGAATGTTCGTTGTTGGTACCCCTCTCTCCTGGAAATTCAGGAAAAAGACCGTCCCCCTTATAAACCCCCATCCCATTCCATCTCCAGGTGGGAAAAATGGGGAGACCTGTCTTCCTTGGAAAGGCTTACATAAACTGGTGCGAGAAGTGCAACGTTCCGCTCATCGGAGACTCCTGCGCAGTTCACGGAAAGGAAGGCGTTTTCAGGCTCAACGTTACGCCGCCGGGGGATCTGCGCTTTGCCTTTGAGAAGGACATCGAGTTCATCCGCTCTGTCTTTATGGAGCACTACGGCGTTGACATAGTTGAAATCCTAGACAGGAAAGTGGTTCTCTTAAACAAGCTCCCGAGCGAGGACGACGCCTACGAGATAATCCTAGATGGATACGTTTTTGGCTACGTCAAGTTCGACCCGCTCGAGCTGAAGTGGCACGCCGGGCTGAAGGTAGAGGGAGCTATCGCCCTCTGGAAGCGCTTCGGAAAGAGGATGAAGAAGTGGGTGGTAGTGGATAAAGGAGCGGTGGAGCCAATAAAGAAGGGAGCAAACCTGATGGCCGTCGGCGTGGTCGAAGCCGATCCGAGCATAAGGGTTGGGGATGAAGTTGTACTCGTCACCGAAGACGGAGATGTCTTTGCTACGGGGATAGCCAAGAAGGACTACGACGCCCTGATCAGGGGTGAGAGGGGAACTGGAGTAAAGCCGAAGAGGCAGAAAGCGATCAACTACCGCGAGGGAAAGAAAGCCACCATGGAGGACGTTCTGAGGGCGAACAGGGTAGCGCTGGAGGAGAAGGTCGTGAAGAGCAGGGAGTTCATGAGGAGGGTTGCCAACAAATATTCCAACCTTCCGAAGGCGGTCGCTTTTTCAGGTGGAAAGGACAGTTTGGCGGTTCTCGGTTTGGCACTGGAAGAGTTCGGGGGCGATTTCACGGTCTTCTTCAACAACACGGGAATAGAGTTCCCTGAAACCGTTCAGTACGTCGAAGAGCTGAGGAAAGAGTTTGAGCCGAAGGGAGTGAGGTTCATAGTGGCCGATGCAGGCGATGCCTTCTGGAGAGCTCTTTATGTGTTTTCACCTCCCGGAAGGGACTACCGCTGGTGCTGTAAGGTGACGAAGCTCGGGCCGATAACGATGGCGATAAAAGAGAACTACCCGAAGGGCGTCCTCATGTTCGTTGGTCAGAGGAAGTACGAGAGCATAAAGCGCTTCAAGCAGCCGAGGGTGTGGAGGAACGAGTGGGTGCCGAACGAGATTGGGGCATCGCCGATCTTCCACTGGAGGGCAATAGAGGTCTGGCTCTACATATTCAGCAGGAAGCTGAAGTACAACCCGCTCTACGCGAGGGGCTTTGACAGGATCGGCTGTTTCCTCTGCCCGAGTGCGTCCCTAGCTGAGTTCGAGAGGCTGAAGAGGGAGAAGCCCGAGCTATGGGAGAAGTGGAGGAAAGCGCTTGACTACTGGAGGAGGCGCTTTAACCTGCCGGAGGAATGGATCACCTACGGCTTCTGGCGCTGGAAGAAGCTGAGTAAAGGTGAGAAGGCCATAGCGCGGAAGCTGGGTGTTGGTATTCCCGAGGAGCGTTCCTGGGAGCCGGTGAAAGTCCAGATCGAGAAGACCGACAAGGGCTATGAGCTGACCTTCAACACAGTCCTAAACAAGAAGAGGCTCCTTGAGGTCGCTCCAATTCTCGGGGAGGTTGAGGTCGAGGGGGACGTTATCAGGGCAGGCGAGGTTGACTTTCTTACTGGCACGAGAACTGCCAGAGCCCCGAACGAGGAGGAAGCCTGGAGCGCCTACTACTTGGTCAAGAGGGCCTACGAGTGCGTCGGCTGTGGTGTCTGCGTCGGCAAATGTCCGGAGAACGCGTTAAGCATAGACGAGAGGAGCAAGAAGATAGTCGTTGACTGGGATTCTTGTACCCACTGCCGCGAGTGCATGGAGGTCTGCCCGCTCTTGAAGATCAAGAACCCAGAGGAGGGGAGCCAGCTTTAGGCAGGTTTATAAACCGTTTTCCCCTCTTCACTTCCGGTGAGAGAAATGGAAGAGCTGTTCGTATGTCCTGAATGCGGTAGCGAGAACGTTGAGGTCATTAGGGAGAGGGGGAGAGAGCTGACCCTTCGCTGTAACGACTGCGGTAACGTCTGGCACATCACCCTTCCGAAGTTCAGGAAGGTCCCGCTCATCGTCAGCAAGCACGAGAGGAGCTTCAAGAGCGAGGCAGAGCTTCCTGAGGGGGAGGAGATAAGGATAGGCGACATAGTTGAGACTGAGGACGACGAGGTCAGGATAACCGGAATAGAGCTTGAAGGCGACAAGAGGGTAGAGAGGGCCAGGGTTGAGGAGGTCAAGACGCTCTGGGGAGAGAGCCTCACCTATCCGAAGGTTGTAAAGGTCTCGATCTACCTTCCTAAGGGCGTTACCCAGGCCTTCAAGGTGAAGGTCTCGCGCGATGATGAATTCGTTGTCGGAGAAGTCCTGGAGGTTGAGGGCTACACCTTCAGGGTAGAAAAGATAAAGACCGAGAGGAAGATGCTTCACCACGGGAAGGCCAGGGGGGACGAGATCATAGCCCTGATGGGCCACCACATCCCACGCGCGAGGGCCCGGAGGAAACTTGAAGTTTACAGGGGCTACCGCAGGGAGTCCAATGATGAGCTTGGCCGCTCCTGAGCGGTGATGATGCCTCTTTCCTGAGGTGGTCCCATGGAGAGAAAGACCGCTTATCGGGCCCTCCTCGTTTTTGTTCTCATCTTGGTCTTCTTCTACACCCTCGGCATCGTTGGGGCTATTCCTTTCCGTGTGAGCTACTACATCACGATACTGTTCCTTTTCCTCTTCGTAGCCCTCCGCATGGACTATCACCGGGGGAGGAGGCGGTGAGGTTCAGCCACTTCATACTCGCCTTCGAGAGCCCTATGAAGGCACTGAGCAACGCCCCCCACAGGGGAGGGCTAACAACCGCCAACGGTTTCTTCTTCATGAGGGTCCCCAAGAACTACTCCGGTGACTACAGGGCTGATTGCCTGAAGTTCGAGCGAGAGAACGGTCTGGAAAACTTCGTCGGCTTCATGACCGCGGCGGACGTTGAGAAAGTCCTCGCAGTTTCAAGGAGCGGAAACGTTACAGCTTACATAACCGCCGGAATAACAAACCCTGCGATAGCCGGCGAAGTTCCACCACCTTGGAAGCCCGGGACGATAAACATCGCGGTTGTAATCGAAGACGGCCTAACGATAGGGGCAATGGCCAACGCGATAATGACGGCAACTGAGGCTAAGACCTACACTCTCCTAAAGCTCGGCTACAACGCGACCGGAACGACGAGCGACGGGATCGGAGTTTTCGCCTTCGAAGGGGAGAAGGAGTGGGCAGGGACTGCAACGGAACTCGGGATAGACATCGGCAGGGCCGTTAGGAAAGCCCTTGAGGAGAGCCTTAAGAAGTGGGAAAAGAGCAGAGAATAAGAAGGCGTTCACTTCATCCCCATGAGCCTCCTGTAAAGCTCCTCAACCTTCGCCGAGACCTCCTCGGGCGAGAAGCCGGCCTTAACGGCGAGCCAGGTGGCTCCCCCTGCTCCAACGCCTTCCTTGACGTAGCCGTTCTCGTAGTCCCTCAATCCTTTAAACTCGCTCTTCGAGAAGTCGAGGTCGGCCGCGTAGGTGATTATACCGATTTCCTTAGCAGTATCGAGGAAGGTGGCGCTCTTATCTTTGACCACCCACTTTGTAGTGGCTATCATGAACCGGCTCAGATCTTCACCGAGGGCTTTGAGGAGGGCCGATACAGCGAGCATCTGCGTTCCTCCAGCCAAGACGATGTTTTTCCTGAAACCGAGTGCCAAGCCCACAACGGCCGCCATCATCGGATCGCCAAACTGCCTTAGAGCTTCCAGAGGGTTGCCCCTTAGCTGGCCCTTCTCAATCCCCACCCTCCTAAAGCCTTCGTTAATTGCCTCCTCCTTGAGGCTCTGTGGGTTTTCGGGTGATGCCGAGCTTGTTCTCGCTTCATAGCCTATAGCCCAGAGGACGGCCTGAGCTGTTGTTGTTCCGCCGGGGGTCGATTCTCCTATAACCAGCTCCTCTACCTCCGTCTTGTTCAGCTCCTCACCGAGGATCTTTGCCATCCTGATGATCTCCCCGAACTCCGGAAGGGCAGGCCCTTTCCTGAAGTCCCTCCCCACCGCGGAGCTTATGTGGACGTGAGGGACTAGGGGAGCGAGATAAGTTCCGCCCCTGACCACGAGTATCGGAAAGTTCGCAAGCTCCCTCGCGGCCTTGGTAATTATGGCCGGCGTTGGATGACCTTCGGGGGTTACTGGAATGGCATCTATTATCCTTGGCTTCTCATAGAAGAGGTATTCGGCGTCAGCCGGCGGAGTAAGCTTCGTAAGCTCTGGAGTTGCTCCGGCGGCACTTATTCCGGGGATCAGACTTATCTCAGTGTTTCCTAACACTAGAGCGAAGAGGCTCTTCACTTCAACCACCATGGACTTTTTATCCAAGACTTTATATGTCCTTCGGCGGATTGGGAACGGTGGGAACATGGGGAAAGCCTTGATGGTTCAGGGGACTATGTCCGGTGCCGGGAAGTCCCTCCTCGTTGCGGCCCTCTGCAGGATATTCACGAACTTGGGATATGACGTCGTTCCCTTCAAGAGCCAGAACATGAGCCTCAACTCGGCTCCAAGCATCGAAGGGGGCGAGATAAGCAGAGCGCAGTACCTTCAGGCTCTCGCCTGTAAGAAAAAGCCGAGCGTGAAGTTCAACCCCATCCTCCTCAAGCCAGAGGGCAATATGAGAAGCCAGGTCGTCTTCATGGGAAAGCCGATTGGGAGCGTCTCGGCTAGAGATTACATGCTCTCAAAGAAGGAGGAGCTTTTTGAGAAGGCCATTGGAGTTTTGAAGGAGCTGATAAGGGAGCACGACCTTGTTATAATCGAAGGGGCAGGTTCTCCAGTAGAGATAAACCTCAAGGACTACGACATAGCCAACATGCGCGTGGCAAAAGCTGTTAACGCTCCGGTAATTCTGGTGGCCGACATAGACAGGGGCGGGAGCTTTGCTCAAATAGTCGGAACTATGGAACTTCTGAGCGAGGAGGAGCGGAACCTTGTCATGGGCTTCGTCTTCAACAAGTTCCGCGGCGATCCTTCCCTGCTGAAGCCCGGCTTTGAGTTCCTTGAAAAGCGCTACGGAAAGCCCGTGTTGGGTGTAGTTTCCTACGTTGACCACCGCCTGCCTGAGGAAGATTCCCTCACCGAGTTCCCGAAGGTTAAGGGTGATCTCCACATCCAGATAATCAAGCTTCCCCACATAAGCAACTTCACGGACTTTGAGCCTCTCCAGTGGGCGAACGGCGTGGACTACGTAACGAGGGCGGAGGAAATAGAGGGCGACCTCATAATAGTCCCAGGAAGCAAGAATACTGTTGAGGACCTGCTCTGGATGAGGGAGAACGGCATTGAGGATGCGATAATCGAGGCCCACCGCGAGGGCTCTTTCGTTGTTGGAATCTGCGGCGGCTTCCAGATGCTAGGAAAGGAGATTATTGACGAGGTTGAATCTGGGAGGGGCAGAGTCAGGGGCATTGGTATTCTCCCAGCTAAAACCGTCTTTACCAGGGAAAAGAGAACCAACCACCTGAAGGCTGAGTTGCTGTGGGAGCCGGCAAGGGGAATGATGGTTGAGGGCTACGAGATAAGGATGGGCCGCTCCACAAGCGATAAACCTTTCTCAGTGATAACATCGGTAAACGGGGCCAAAGCCTTCGAGCCAGAGGGGGCAATAGGCGAGAGGACCTTCGGCACTTACCTCCACGGCATCTTCCACAACTTCATCTTCACTGAGCGCTTTCTCAACATGCTGAGGACAGAGAAGGGCCTTGAGCCCATGAGGGTCAAAGAGTGGAGCATTGAGAAGGAGATAGAGGGGTTTTCCAGGGTTGTGGAGGAGAGCGTTGATGTTGAGTACATAGTGGAGAGGCTGGGGTTTTAGTTGCCCACAGACGTGATTTTGGAAAATTCACTCTCCATTATAATCTTCTTGGATAATCTGCAACGAGTTTGGTCCATTTGTGAATATATCCGTTATCCTGGAATTTCTTGGTCTTATCACCCATTCATAGGTTTTTGTCATAATTATGTTCTAATTTTGTTCATTTTTAATTAGATATTTCTAGGTAACAATCTTTAAATATATCTCTACCTCTTTAGCATATGGTGGTGTTCATTTGAGGAAAGGTGTCCCGCTGGTAATTCTGGTGTTAGTACTGCTTGGAAGTACAGTCCCGAAAGGATTTGTCAGCTCGGTTCCTGTAGATGGGTGCACCACGATTGACAGTCTCCCGTACACCATAACTGTGTCTGGTTGCTACGTTCTCGGCTCGGATTTTACGGGCATTAGCGACACCGCATTGACAATCCAGGCTGATAACGTGGTTCTTGACGGTGGAGGACATTGGATAAACGGAACCGGAAACGGGTACGGTGTTTACGTTCAAAACGTTCGGAACGTAACGCTGAGAAATCTGAAAATAAGCTCGTTTTCTAAGGGTGTTTATCTATCCTATGCTTCTAACACCACGATCACTAACAGCACAATACTAAACAATGGGGGTTCCTCAGTATATCTGTACTACTCGAGCAACACCACGATCACTGGCAACAATCTGAGTGGTAATTCCTGGGATGGTGTCTACTTGGGACACTCCGATCATACCTTTATTATTAACAATACACTGAACAACAACGGTGATTCCGGGGTTTGGCTCAATGACGACAGCAACAACAACACAATAACCGGTAATACCATGGATGGTAACGTGTGGGGCGTTGCAGTGTGGGATTCAAGCGACGACAATACTATCGCCAACAATGTAATAACCAACGGCAATTATGGAGTTGATCTTTATGACTCAAGCAATGACAACAAAGTGTTTAACAACATGCTGGTCGGCAATTACTATGGAATTAGAGTTATATACTCGTCCCAGGGCAATGTTCTCTACTTGAATTACCTAGACAACACTCGTAATGTTTACTCTGACGGTTCTGGTGTCAACAGGTGGTATTCTCTGGAGAAGATTCCCTATCAGTATAAGGGGAGAGTCTTTGCCAGCTACCTTGGGAACTACTGGAGCGATTACACAGGCTCCGATAGCAACGGCGATGGCGTTTGGGACTCACCTTATACCATTGACAGCAGCAACGTCGATGGATACCCGCTGGTGGATTCACCCGCTTCTTACAGAATCTTGTCGTGCCAGGTGGTCGATAGTATCCCGGTAACCATAACTGTGTCTGGTTGCTACGTTCTCGGCTCTGATTTTGTCGGTGTTAGCGGAAACGCGATAGAAATTCAGGCCGATAACGTGACCTTTTACGGCTCATGGCGCTGGGTGAATGGGACTGGAAGCGGGTATGGTGTCTATGTGAGCAATGTTAGCAACGTTACCGTTAGAGACTTGAAGATAAGCAATTTCTCATCTGGAGTTTACGTAACCTCCTCACACGATAATGCCATCATTAACAGCGTTATAAATACCAACAAAAGTGGCAATGGAATCATGATCAACCAATCCTTAAACACCATCATCCGGGACAACATACTAACGGGTGGCGGTGTGTCTGTATGGAGTTCATATCACAGCACCGTGGTGAACAATATCGTTAATGGCAAACCCTTAGTTTATATAGAGGGGGCTTCTGAGGAAGTCATAGAAGGTGAGCTGGGTCAGCTGGTCATCGTAAATTCAACCGACATCCAAATTGTGGGGGTAACCATCACCGGGACCAATCCGGGCATATTGCTTGTCGATACCGACAACACGGTAATCACAAACAGCAACCTGACCAACAACTACGTGGGAATTGAACTCGACTTCTCAGATAATAACACCATCTCCCAGGATATTTTTAAGGGCAACAATAATGCAGTTTACATCTCCGCCTCAAATAACAACACTATAACCGACAACACTATACGCAACAACGGATACGGAATAGTCCTTCGGTATTCCAGCAACAACACTGTAACTGGCAATATAATAAGCAAAAGCTCCAAGTACGGGATTTATCTAGACCTTTCAAACGACAACGTCATATACCTCAACTATCTCAACGGTTCTCAGAACGTTTACTCTGATGGTTCAAGCGTCAATCGCTGGTACTCCGAGGAGCAGATAGAGTACGCCTACCATGGGAAAGTCTTCATCAGCTATCTCGGCAACTACTGGAGCGATTACACTGGATCCGATTCTAATGGGGACGGAATTGGAGAATCTCCTTACAGTATCAACGCCAACAACACTGACAAATACCCGCTCGTTTCCAGTCCATCAGAATACGAAAAGCCCGCAAGACTCACCATCACGTCAGACCCAACCAGAGCTGAGATTTACATTAACGGGACATACAGAGGAGTGACGCCCACAACGCTGGTTCTAGCTCCTGGAACTTACGAAGTCCTGCTGGTGAAGGAGGACTACCGGAACTACACTACAACCGTCACCCTCAACCCTGGGGAGGACAGGGTTATCTCCGCTGACTTAGTCTTGGCGGTTGGTTATCTCAAGGTCGACACGAATCCCACGGGGGCTAAAGTTTACATTAACGGGTCGCTGATCGGCACGACACCACTGCAGAACTACAAACTTCCCACCGGCAGGCACCAGTTAAAGCTCGTTAAGGAAGGTTACAAAGAGTACGTCACGACAATAGAAATAGGGCCAGGCCTGACGACTATAGTAATGGTTAGACTAACACCTGAGCCTGCAGTTTTGACTATAAACTCTGACCCGAGTGGGGCGAAAGTCTACATCAATGGGAGCTATGAGGGCGTGACACCGTTGGACTTGACTCTTCAGCCAGGAACTTACGAGGTTAGGCTCCTCAAAGAGGATTACGAGGATTACACTAGTGTGGTGACTCTTGAACCTGGTGAAGAGAGGACTTTGAACGTCTCATTAACTCCAAGGTTTGGTTACTTGACGGTTTACTCTACACCAGCCGGCGCTGAAGTGTATGTTGATGGATCGTTGGTTGGCAGGACCCCTGTTGTGGGATACAAGCTCTCGACGGGTCGGCATGGGGTCAGGATTGTGAAGGAGGATTATGAGGAGTACTTCAAGAACGTGACGATCGAGCCTGGGGAAATCACTGTGGTGAATGTTACGTTAACGCCTAAGCCTGCAGTCTTGGCAATAAATTCTGATCCAAGCGGGGCGAAAGTCTACATTAACGGGACTTATGAGGGCTTGACACCGTTGGACTTGACTCTCCGGCCGGGGACTTATGAAGTTAAACTCGTCAAAAAGGATTACGAGAACTACACTAGTGTGGTGACTCTCGAGCCTGGGGAGGAGAAGACTTTGAACGTCTCATTGACTCCGAGGTTTGGCTACTTGACGGTTTATTCTACACCCTCCGGCGCTGAAGTGTACGTTGATGGATCGTTGGTTGGCAGGACTCCGGTTGTTGAATACCGGCTCTCAACTGGTCGGCATGAGGTTAGGATTGTGAAGGAGGATTATGAAGAGTACTTCGTGAATGTGACGATTGAGCCTGGGGAGACCACTGTGGTGAATGTTACGTTAACTCCTAAGCCTGCAGTTTTGACTATAAACTCTGATCCAAGCGGAGCGAAAGCCTACATCAACGGGACTTATGAGGGTGTAACACCGTTGAATTTGACTCTCCGGCCGGGAACTTATGAAGTTAAACTCGTCAAAGAGGATTACGAGGATTACAGTATCACAGTAACTCTTGAACCTGGTGAAGAGCGAACTTTAAGCGTCTCATTGACTCCGAGGTTTGGGTACTTGACGGTTTACTCTACACCCTCCGGCGCTGAAGTGTACGTTGATGGATCATTGATTGGCAAGACTCCAATTAGGGACTACAAGCTCTTAACTGGTCGGCATGAGGTTAGGATTGTGAAGGAGGATTATGAAGAGTACTTCATGAACGTAACGATTGAGCCTGGAGAAATCACTGTGGTGAATGTTACGTTAACTCCTAAGCCTGCACTCTTGGCAATAAATTCTGATCCAAGCGGAGCGAAAGTCTACATTAATGGAACCTACAAGGGTGTTACACCGTTGAATTTGACTCTTCAGCCGGGGACTTACGAAGTTAAACTCGTCAAAAAGGATTACGAGAACTACACTTTTACAGTAACTCTCGAACCTGGTGAAGAGCGGACTTTAAGCGTCTCGTTAACCCCAAGGTTTGGTTACTTGACGGTTTACTCTACACCAGCCGGCGCTGGAGTGTATGTTGACGGATCGTTGGTTGGCAGGAGCCCTGTTGTAGGATACAAACTTTCAACGGGTCGGCATGAGGTTAGGATTGTGAAGGAGGATTATGAGGAGTACTTCAAGAACGTAACGATTGAGCCTGGAGAGACCACTGTGGTGAATGTTACGTTAACGCCTAAACCCGCAGTTTTGGCTATAAACTCTGATCCGAGTGGAGCAAAAGTCTACATCAATGGGAGCTATGAGGGTGTGACACCGTTGAATTTGACTCTTCAGCCAGGAACTTATGAAGTTAAACTCGTCAAGGAGGATTACGAGAACTACACTAGTGTGGTGACTCTTGAACCTGGTGAAGAGAGGACTTTGAACGTCTCATTGACCCCAAGGTTTGGTTACTTGACTGTTTATTCAGTTCCCTCTGATGCTGAAGTGTATGTTGACGGATCATTGATTGGCAGGACCCCTGTTGTGGGATACAAGCTCTCGACGGGTCGGCATGAGGTCAGGATTGTGAAGGAGGATTATGAGGAGTACTTCGTGAATGTGACGATCGAGCCTGGAGAGACCACTGTGGTGAATGTTACGTTAACGCCTAAACCCGCGGTTCTGGTAATAAATTCTGACCCGAGTGGGGCAAAAGTTTACATCAACGGGACTTATGAGGGCGTGACACCGTTGAATTTGACTCTTCAGCCGGGGACTTATGAAGTTAAACTCGTCAAAAAGGATTACGAGGATTACACTAGTGTGGTGACTCTCGAGCCTGGAGAGGAGAAGACTTTGAATGTCTCATTGACTCCGAGGTTTGGTTACTTGACGGTTTATTCAGTTCCCTCTGATGCTGAAGTGTACGTTGATGGATCATTGATTGGCAAGACTCCGGTTGTTGAATACCGGCTCTTAACTGGTCGGCATGAGGTCAGGATTATGAAGGAGAATTATGAGGAGTACTCCAAGAACGTAACGATCGAGCCTGGGGAGACCACTGTGGTGAATGTTACGTTAACGCCTAAGCCTGCAGTTTTGACTATAAACTCTGATCCAAGCGGAGCGAAAGCCTACATCAACGGGACTTATGAGGGCTTGACACCGTTGAATTTAACCCTTCAGCCAGGAACTTACGAGGTTAGGCTCCTCAAAGAGGATTACGAGGATTACAGTATCACAGTAACTCTTGAACCTGGTGAAGAGAGGACTTTGAACGTCTCATTGACCCCAAGGTTTGGTTACTTGACGGTTTACTCTACACCCTCCGGTGCTGAAGTGTACGTTGATGGATCGTTGGTTGACAGGACTCCAATTAGGGACTACAAGCTCTTAACTGGTCGGCATGAGGTTAGGATTGTGAAGGAGGATTATGAGGAGTACTTCAAGAACGTAACGATTGAGCCTGGAGAGACCACTGTGGTGAATGTTACGTTAACGCCTAAACCCGCAGTTTTGGCTATAAACTCTGATCCGAGTGGAGCAAAAGTCTACATCAACGGGACTTATGAGGGCGTGACGCCGTTGAATTTAACCCTTCAGCCGGGAACTTATGAGGTTAGACTCGTCAAGGAGGATTACGAGAACTACACTTTTACAGTAACTCTCGAACCTGGTGAAGAGCGGACTTTGAACGTCTCGTTAACCCCAAGGTTTGGCTACTTGACTGTTTATTCGATTCCCTCTGATGCTGAAGTGTACGTTGATGGATCACTGGTTGGCAAGACTCCGGTTGTTGAATGCCGGCTCTCAACTGGTCGGCATGAGGTTAGGATTGTGAAGGAGGATTATGAAGAGTACTTCATGAACGTAACGATTGAGCCTGGAAAGAGCACTGTTATAAATGCGACCCTGACTCCAAAACCTGCCACCCTAACGATTATCTCCATTCCGGCTGGTGCTGAGGTTTACATTAACGGGACTTATGAGGGCTTGACGCCGTTGAATTTGACTCTTCAGCCAGGAACTTACGAGGTTAAACTCGTCAAAGATGAGTACAAGGATTACAGGACAGTAATTATCATATCTGCCGATGAAACTGTATCTCTAAACCCGACATTAAGCCCTGTGGAAACGACAACAACCACGACAACGACTACCGCTACATCTACTACAACGACAACCACAACCACCACTACTCCTTCTTCGTCGTCCAGTACCTCAAATACTGGGAGTGGGGGTATCTGTGGCCCCGCAGGACTTCTGGTATTAGCGCTGTTGCCAGCGATTCTAAGGAGAAGAAAGTGAACTTTCCCCACCAATTTCTTTTTTTGGGCCTCTTTAGATGTTTAATTTTTCTCCAAACTCCTTCTAGATTTCCGAGTGTTTTTAGGCTTCATCAGCCCAGCTATCCTCCCCGCGAGCTTTAAATCCTCCGGCGTGTTCACGTTCAAGGCCAAAAGCGGGTTCTCAAGCTCGAAAAACCTCTCACCCTCAAAGCCCACCGCGTTGAGACCCACTATTGCATAACCTTTGTAAACGAGGGGATTGAAGTCCTTTGGAACCTTTTCAAGGGGTAAAACCCCAGTCAGGCTCGTTTTGCCGTCGAACGCTTTTTCAATAGCGTAGAAATCGCTCGGTGTTACAAAGGGAATATCTGCGGAGGAACTGACAAAAGGCCCGAACTCCTTCAAAAGCCACTGAACGTCCTCAACGTAGCCTTTCCTGGGCGTCTCTATGAAGGGGATCCCTTCGCGGATGCACAGCTCCCTTGTCTTCGGGGTGTTTTTTGAGAGGGCCACAGTAGTTTCCCCAATTCGTGAAGCTGCTCCGTAAACCCAGAGGAGCATTTCTCTGCCAGCTATCTTCAGAACGGGCTTTTCCCGACCCATGCGCGTGGACTTTCCGCCGGCAAGGATGACGATTGGGAAGCTCATGGTTCTGGTTTCGCTCAAAACCGTTAAAAGGACTTTGGAAGGAGTACATCTATGTTCAAGCACTGGTATGTTGCTCTCCTCCTAGTCCTTGTTATCGCATCAGGATGTATCGGAGAGGAGGGCACTTCCCAGAATCCAAAGAACAACGATAGCTTATCCCTCAGTCACTTGGTTACCTCAACTACTCCCAAGGCAACGATAAACATCTCCGCCAGCCACAATGGAAAGTTATACAGCCCATTGAACATAACGAGCTGGGCCTACTGGCTCCAGAACGCCAGTCCTGAGGAGATAGCGAAGAGCGGCTTCAAGCTCGTCGTCATTGATTATTCGCGCGATGGGAGCGATGAAGGGGCCTACTCAAGGGAGGAAATAGAGTCCATAAAACGTGCCGGGAAGGTTCCGATAGGCTACATCAGCATCGGTGAGGCCGAGGATTACCGCTTCTATTGGAATGAAAGCTGGTTTGAGAACCCACCAGACTGGCTAGGGCCGGAGAACCCCGACTGGGAGGGGAACTACGCGGTAAAGTACTGGGATGAGCGGTGGAAGAGAATCGTCTTTAACTACCTCGACAGAATCATCTCGCAGGGCTTCTCCGGGGTTTATCTGGACAAGGTTGACGAGTTCGAGTACTGGGGGAAGAACGGCTACGACGAGAATTGGACGGCGGAGCAGATGATAGACTTCATCCTTGAGATAGCAAACTACACACGCTCAAAGGCCGGGAAGGGCTTTCTCATAATCCCCCAGAACGGAGAGAGGCTTCTCGAATATGACGATGAGAGGCTTCTGAAGGTTATATCTGGGTGGGCGAGCGAGGACGTTTTCTACGACGGTCTTGAACCAAGTCCCTGGACGGATGAAAAGCTTCCACACCTCGATAGAGTCGTTAAAGCCGGAAAGTTAGTCCTTGTTGTGGACTACGTCTACACCGGAAACAACTCTTCGGAGGAGCTTTCTCTGGTTAAGGACTTCATATCAAAGGCCCGAGAGAGGAGATACATCCCCTACGCGGCGAGGGAGGACAGAGAGCTCGACGAGTTAGTCGTTATTCGGGGAATTCAGCCCTAGCTCAGAGAGCCCACAGAAAAGCCAGAGTCAGAAGCGTCCCAGCACGGGTTATCTCGGCTATAGCCCCGAGGCAGTCCCCGTTCAAACCGCCGAAGTTCTCCAGAGAAAGCCTGACGACGTAGACTCCGAGGACGAGCCCGAGGATTCCAACTAATGCTTCCGGCTCAAAGAGGGCCGTGGGAAGGTAGAGGAGCGCATAGAGGAGCGTCCCAATTGCCAGCTGTTCCCGGTTCATTCCTCCCATGAAATACGCCCCCAATCCATTTCCAAGGGGCTTTTTTGTCGCCAACGCTAGGAGTATGGCGTACTTGGAGTTCAACTCAGCCAGAAAGAGCGCGTAGAACGGGAGAAGCTGGAGGGAGTAAACCTGAATGAGGAGAACCATCACGACAGCAAAAAGCCCGGCTATCCCCGTGTTCACGTCCTTCATAACCCTTATCTTCTTTTCCCGGTCTCCTTTGACCATAATTCCATCGGCCCAGTCGGCCAGGCCGTCCAGATGGAGGAGGCCTATCGTCCAGTAGAGCGCGAGAACCGCGAGCACGTTTGCCAGGGGGAGTTTTAGGTATAGAAGGACTGTTGGAAGGGCCGAGCTAACCAGCGCCACAAGGGGAAACGCCCACAGTTCGTTTGGAATCCTTTCAAAGTCACCCTTAATGGGTATCCTTGTCAGGAAGGGCAGAACGTTCCTCACAGGCCCACCTCTAACCTCTTTTCTTCGAACTCCTCTCTAAGAGTTGCCAGTGTGCTCTCATCGACAAAGGCCAAAACAACCCCGCAGTCGAGGCACAGCCAGGGAGTGGCCTCGATAAAGGGCTTTAAGACTCCGGTTGTTTTGCTCTTCCAGGGCGGCTGCCAGAAAAAGCGGGCGTATCCACCCCTCTTCGTCTTGCTCTTTACCATTGTTCCCCCGCAGATCGGGCATTTTCGAGTTTCAACCTTCTCCGTCATGGGCGCCACCCTCAAACAGCTTTGTCATACAGCCCGCTATAAACCCTCCGATAGCGTCATCCAGAAAGGGCGGAAGTTCAGCCAGAATCCCGGGCTTCCTCGTGTCGTAGTAGAAGAAGTTGAAGAGAGCCATCTTTCCCCCGATGTACTCTGCTATGTTGATTCCGATGAGTTCGTCAGCAACGAGGTTCACGGGGTCGCCCTCGACTTCAAAAGCATCCTCGAGCAATAGGGCGGCCATCAAAAGGGCCTGGACGTTGATGTCGTTCAGATATCTGAACATGAGCCTTCGCAGTTTTTCTCTTACTGCTTCCTCATCCTCCCCGATGTAGAGCTCCATCGCAGTGTCGAGCATTCTATCGAGTGTTATTCCCCTAGATTCGAGCTTTTGGAGGAGTTCTTGAGCGTTCATAGCTCAGCCCTACCCTCAAGTAAATCCAAAACTTCTCTCGGAGTGTAAACCTTGATATAACCCCTAATGGATTCTGCAAGTTTCCTATCGCCGGTGAGGAGTGGAACGTTGAGCGCGAGAGCGAGGGCCACGTATGGGATGTCCTTCGGATCGAGACAGATTTCCTTAGCTTTTTCTAGCGCCTGGAGGATTATATTCTCTGGAATCACAACTGTCTGACTCTTTATAATTGAAAGCACGTATTCAACTTCTTCCTCATTCAAATGCGTGAGCCTCGATATTCTCTCACGCTTGGAGTCAAGTTCTTCCCATAGATACGCCGGAACCAAAAATCGAAACTTCTCAAGGACGTGGTTCTCCATAAAAATTCTGTAAGCAACGCCTCTGCCGTAGAGCGCCGAGAAGATGACGTTGAAGTCGAGCACAAGCTCCATTCACACCGCCCCATATCTCCGGGCTATTGACTCCTTTATCTCCTCTTCAAGCTTTTTGAGACCTTCCTCATCGGGCCGAGCTTTTTTCAGGATCTCCTCAAACTTTCTTGCCTCTTCAATTCTCCGCTGTATTTCCTGGGAGACCTCAACGATGATCTTTTCTCTTAGTGCCTTGGACATTCCTTCCCACTCGGGGGGCACCTTGAGCCGTATGACGATCTCGGACGTTCCCATAACCTTCACCTCGATGGCTCTAACGCATCAACGTTATTATGCCTTTCTAAGCCCGAACCTCACCCACCAGTACCTCTCGCTCTCCTCAACGGAGTTTATCTCGATGTTAAACCTCTCTCCAAAGAGCGGGGACTCCAAAACGACCGTATGGAACTCACCGGCTTCGCCGATTGGATCCACGTGAGGATTTTCATTGAGGAACTTCCTTAGGTCTTTCAAGGAGCGGAAGGTGTAGCCGAGCCAATCCTTTCCGAGCTTTTCTTTGTTCACCGCTATTATAGCCCATTTAAAGCCGGCTTTCAGCATCTCCTCGGCGAGATCCCTTGTGTCCCTTCCCCAGAGGGGTTCGAGAGGTTTTACTCCACCTTTCTCAGCTAAGGATTCCACCCACTTCAGGTGGTCTTCGAGGAAAACATCCCCGGCTATGAGGTAATCCACGCAGAGCGAGCCTATGAAGTTCGCCAGTGCATCGCTCCCCTCCTTCATGTCAAAGGTCAGTAACTCCTTCCCCATCGCATCCGCCAGCACTTTTAACGCTCCGAAGTTCTCCCAGTGGGGTGAGAGGCCTATGCTCGTTTTGAGAGTTAGGAGATACGGCACTTCTATTCCTTTTCTCTCAGCGAGATAAAGTGCGTAAAGTCCGTCCTTGCCGCCCGAGAAGAAGGCAACCCCTTTATCCATTCGACCACCAAAGCTATAAACCCAATGGAGTTTTTATCCATTATGCTCCTGGAACTCAAAAGACTTCGCAGGATGGGAGAGGTCTATATCAACCCTCGGAACTTACAAACAGTCCCCCTGTTCATCAGGGACTGGAGGGACCTCCTCTCGCTCGATGAGAAGGACTATGGTGTTTATGCGAAGACGATTTACAACCCTTCGGATAGGTTTCTTGTAGTTGGAGAGCGGGACATTAAGATGGGGAATAACCTCGCGGAACTCTACCAGAAGCTTTTGGAAAATCCAATCAACTTCTGCGGCGAAGATAACTACTGCTATCAGCTCCAGGTCGGGGAGTTTGAGGGCCTGCCCTTTGCCAACGGCTGGCCCGGTTCGGGTGTTATGCTCGTGGGTGAAGCCCCAGGAAGAAGGGGCTGTGGGAAGACGGGGATATGCTTCTACCGCGATGCCTCGGGAATGCTTCTCAGGAAGGTTTTATTCACGCTCGGGATAAACCCGGACTTCGTTTACATAACCAACGCCGTCAAGTGCAATCCACCAGGGAACAGGCTTAAAAATATCCCCGAGGGTGCACTGGAGCTTCTTGCTGAAGAGCTGGAGATTTTGAGACCAAAGGCCCTCTTTGCAATTGGCAGAACTGCGGAGAGGGCCTTAACGGAGCTTGGCTTTGATGCGGTTTACCTCCACCATCCGGCGTGGTACGTGAGAAGGGGAGTAAGGGAACCATCCGGAGAAATCCTAGAAGAGTACGGCAGGATAAGGGGGGCCCTTGGAGAATGGACGCTTTAGCCCTCTTCCTCCTCGCTTTAGCATGGGACTTAACCCTCGGCGAGCCTCCCGCGATGTTCCACCCGGTAGTGTGGTTCGGTAGAATAACGGGCCTTCTCGATTCTAGTTATAGGAGACGTTCTCCTCCCTCTGATTTCGTCATCGGCCTCCTAACGGCGTTTATAGTTATTACCTTCGCCCTTGTGCTTTCAGTTGTGCCGCTTTATTCGTCTTTCCCACTCAACTACGTTCTCGCGGTTTACCTCCTCAAAAGCTCATTCGCCATAAAAAGCCTCCACGAACACGTTTCGAGGACGGTAACCGGGGATATAGAGGAAAAGAGAAGGGCAGTCTCGATGATAGTGAGCAGGAACACGGAAGCCCTCGACGAGGCCCATCTGAATTCTGCCGCTATAGAGAGCCTGGCGGAGAACCTGAACGATTCCGTTGTGGCCCCGCTCTTCTACTTCCTCCTCTTTGGACTTCCTGGGGCGGTAGTTTATAGAGCCGGGAACACGCTCGATGCGATGCTCGGTTACCGAAACGAGCGCTACGAGTTCTTCGGCAAGTTTTCGGCGAGGCTCGACGACGTTCTTAACTTCATTCCTGCCCGTCTGACGGTCCTCCTGTACCTCCCCCTCAGTGGAAGGAAGGTTCTGGAATACTACGGGCTGGCAAGGTTCAAGATAAACTCCGACAAGCCGATGGCCGCGATGAGCGCGGTTCTTGGAGTCTGGCTCGAAAAGCCGGGTGTTTACAGTTTCCCTGGGAGGGAGCCGAAAAATGAGGACATAAAACGAGCTTTAAGGGTTTACTGGCTGGTTGTTGCAGAGTTGATTATAATTGTGCTAATACTGCTCGCAACGAGGGTGTGTCCATGCTTGAGCCTGTGAAGTTCTCAGCTTATCACGGCGGGGCAAGGAGAAGAGATGAGGGGCTGATAGACTTCTCTGCTTCCATTAATCCCTACCCTCCGGAGTGGCTGGGTGAGATGTTCGAAAGGGCAAGGGAAATAAGCGACCGCTATCCCTACTACGAGGAGCTTGAGGAAGGTCTCTCGGAGCTTGTGGGCGAGCTTGTTACAGTGACAGCTGGTATAACCGAGGCCCTCTACCTCTTGGGAATCCTCGCGCTGAGGGGCAGGAGGGTGCTAATCCCAGCTCACACCTACGGAGAGTACGAGAGGGTTGCCAGAATCTTCGGGGCGGATGTTATCAGGGGGCCAAACGACCCAGAGGGACTTTCCCGGCTCGTTGAAAAGGATTCCATCGTCTTTTTCTGCAATCCGAACAACCCGGATGGAAGGTTCTACAGAGAAAAAGAGCTAAAGCCCCTCCTTGATGCTGTAGAGGACAAGAACGCCCTGCTCATCCTCGATGAGGCCTTCATGAACTTTGTTGAAAGGCCCGAAAGTCCAGAGGGGAAGAATGTCGTAAAGCTGAGGACGTTCACAAAGAGCTACGGCTTGCCTGGAATAAGGGTCGGTTACGTTGTTGGTTTTGATGATGCCTTCAAGAGCGTGAGGATGCCATGGGCGATAGGCTCAACAGGGGTCGCTTTTCTGGAGTTCCTGCTGGATGACAGATTCGGGCATTTGAAGAGGACGATGCCTTTAATCTGGCGGGAGAAGAGGCGGATTGAAAAGGCCCTCGGGGTTAGAAGTGATGCTAACTTTTTCGTAAAGCATGTTGGAGATGCCAAAAAGGCCGTTGAGGGACTGAAGGAAAGGGGAATACTTGTAAGGGACTGCACGAGCTTTGGCCTTCCGCAGTACATTCGCTTCTCGGTCAGGAAGCCTGAAGAAAACGAAATCCTGCTGGATGCTTTGGAGGGGCTCTAGCTTCTTATCCTGCTGACACCGAGAGAGCTGGCTCGGACACCTCCACCGCTCCTTTTATCTTTGTTCCCGAGCTTATTACCGGTAGGAGCTTGTAGGTGTTGCCGTTGATGAGGGCCCTTATTGTTTTCTCGAATTCCTCCATCTCAGCCCAGCCTTCAAACTCAACCTTCGCTATGAAATCGTACTCCCCGTAAAGCCAGTGGCCTTCAACGGGTAGCAGTTTTAGTATCTCGTCCCGGACACCCCAGACGAGGAGTATCGCCTCCGTTTTTATCACCTATTCTAAGACCTCGCTTCTCTGATAAAAGTTTTTCTAAAAATTTGTCGTCTTTTCGCCAATTTGTCAAAAAGAGGCAATGGAGATCTTGGCGAACTGACGGAAAGGGGTTTAAAGCGCCTGGAGAACTTTACCCGGTGGTGGCCGTGATAAGGGCGGTGTTCTTTGACTTTGTGGGCACCCTGATAACCAAAGCCGGAGAAAACGTCACCCACCAGAACATTGTGAGAGAAGTCCTCAAAAGGGCCGGAAGGGAAGACCTCGACCCAATAAAGCTCTGGGAGGAGTACGAGGCCGAGAGCTCTGCCCTCTTCAAAGAGCTCGCAGGAAAGCCCTACATTAAAATCAGAGACGTTGACACCGATGCCATGAAGAAGGTTGCCGAGAGGTATGGCTTCGAGGTTCCAGCTGACTTTTGGGACATCAGCATCGAGATGCACAGGAGGTACGGCCAGCTCTTCTCTGATGCAAAAAGGACCATCGAAGCTTTAAAGAAGATGGGGTTCCACGTTGGGATCGTAACTGACTCCGACAACGACTACATAAGGGCCCACTTAGATGCCCTCGGAATACTCGACCTGTTCGACACGATAACTACGAGCGAGGACGCGGGCTTTTACAAGCCACATCCAAGGCCCTTCCAGCTGGCACTTGAGCGTGCAGGTGTGAAACCCGAGGAGGCTCTTTACGTCGGCGACAACCCTTCAAAAGACTGCGTTGGGGCTAAAAACATTGGAATGACCTCGGTACTTCTCGATCCTGAAGGAAAGAAGCGTGAGCTCTGGAACAACTGCGACTTCGTGGTTTCCAGGCTGGGCGAGCTCCTCGATATCGTCCGTGGGCTCAACGATTGAGCCCGACAGGTTTATTAACTTTTTCGACGCATATCTTAACGGTGATATGATGAGACCAAGGGTTTTGGTGCTCTTCAAGATGAAGAGCAAGCCCGTTGAGGAGCTGAAGAAATACGCTGACGTCGATTTTCTGCTCTATCCGAGCGTTGAGGAGCTGGCCGAGAAGATCGGGGACTACGATGGGTTAATAGTTTCCCCCTTAAACCGGGTTCCAAAGGAAGTGATAGAGCGAGCCGAGAGGCTGAAAGTGATAAGCTGTCACTCTGCTGGCTACGATCACGTTGATGTGGAAGCCGCGACCGAGAAGGGAATCTACGTCACCAAGGTTTCCGGCTGGCTCAGCGAGGCCGTTGCTGAGTTCGCCGTCGGATTAACGATAGCCCTTCTCAGAAAGATTCCCTACACCGACAAGCTCATCAGGAAGGGAGAATGGGAGAGCCACGCCAAAATCTGGAGCAGCTTCAAGGACATCGAGACAGTCTACGGGAAAAAGGTCGGGATCCTCGGCATGGGGGCAATAGGGAAGGCCATAGCGAGGAGAATGAAGGCTATGGGAACTGAGATATTCTACTGGTCGCGATCAAGGAAAGCTAATATTGAGGCAGAGGTCGGGGCGAAGCACCTCCCGCTCGACGAGGTTCTGAGGGAGAGCGACATCGTCATCCTGGCCCTCCCAGCCACGCCAGAGACATATCACATCATCAACGAGGAGAGATTAAAGCTCCTTGAAGGCAAGTACCTCGTCAACATCGGTAGGGGGACCCTCGTGGATGAGAAGGCCGTCGTTAAGGCC
This sequence comes from Thermococcus profundus, assembly GCF_002214585.1. Lineage (NCBI taxonomy): Archaea > Methanobacteriati > Methanobacteriota > Thermococci > Thermococcales > Thermococcaceae > Thermococcus > Thermococcus profundus. Next base: position 1,769,478 of record NZ_CP014862.1, on the reverse strand, counting down.
ATCGAAGAGGGCAAACTGAAGGGCTACGCTACCGACGTCTTCGAGAAGGAGCCGGTGACTGAACACCCGCTCTTCGAGTACGAGTGGGAGACGGTCCTAACCCCCCACCACGCCGGCCTGAGCAGGGAAGCGATGGAGGATATGGGCTTCCAGGCCGTTAGGAACCTCCTCACGGTTCTGAGGGGCGAAGTGCCGGATACCCTCGTGAACAGGGAGGTTGTGAAGGTCCGTCCGCCTGAGAAGGTGAGGATGCTTTGAGGTGGGAGCATGTGGATGGAAGAGCTTAGAGAACTCCTTAAGCCGTACAGCCCCCCGATTGAGGCGGAAGGGGGAATCTACACGGAACTGGTCGATGAGGAGGGAGAAGTCTACGACAGGCTGGCCTTCTACGTTGAGAACCCGGAAGAAGAGGGAGCGCTGGTGAGAGCGCTCGTCGAGGCGATAAAGGACTTGACTGACCACGACATTCCCGGAAGGAATGTCTTCGCCTTCGGATTCAGACCGGACTTTGAGGGGACGGTGATCAAGCTGTCCTTCTTCGACGCCGAGCCTGGTAAAGGAGCTGTCATCGCCGAGGTTCCTGAGGGGCTCGTGGAGATAGCCGAGAAGAACGAGCTTCCGCTGATATGGGGCGAGGGAGAGGGCATCGGCCTGCCTAAAGAATACACCGATGAAGACTTTGAGGTGCTAGTCAAACTCGTGGAGGCGGTAACCTTCGAGTGGTGAAACCATGAGGGCTCTTGTTTGGAGTGCTTATTTCCTCGTCGGCGTCTTTATAGGCGTCCTTGCGGCAATGTTCGGCCTCGGAGGAGGCTTCCTGATAGTCCCCACCCTGAACTTCCTAGGCGTTGAAATACACCACGCGGTAGGCACTTCCAGCGCGGCGATCGTTTTCACCTCCCTGAGCGCGGCGGTAGCCTACCACAGGCAGGGGAGGATACACTACAAGGCAGGGCTTCTCCTTGCCTCAACGGCCGTCATCGGCGCCTACATCGGCGCATGGGCGACTAGTTACATAAGCTCCTCACAGCTCAAGGTTATCTTCGGTGCCGTGCTCTTCCTCGTTGCTGTAAGGCTTTACAGAAAGAGGAGCAGGGAGCCATATGAAGTCGACCTGAGTGGGGTGGAGCTTGACTATCGAGTCGTCCCCATAGGGGGTTTCATAGCTGGAGTGGCCAGCGGGCTTCTCGGCATCGGCGGTGGGGCGATAAACGTGCCCTTTCTGACCTACATGGGCCTCCCCATACACTACGCGGTCGCAACTTCGAGCTTTGCCATAGTCTTCACCGCCACCTCAGGTGCGATAAAGCACTACACCATGGGCAACGTTGAGGTCGGATGGCTGCTCCTCCTCGTTCCTGGCCTGATAATCGGCGCACAGCTTGGGGCGAAGATAGCGAAGAAAACGAAGGCTGCCCACTTAACGAAGGCCTTTGCCGTCGTGATGGCACTTCTGGCGGTGAGGATGGTACTCAAAGGTCTTGGCTACGCTGTGCCTTGATCCCCCCATTTTTTAGGGAAGTCCAGCATAGTCTATGCCTGCGGAACCGCATGTTTTTTTAATGCCTCCCTCAGAAGATTTTTCATGTTCCAGTACCTCGTCGATTTCGCAGTGGGGTTCGCCATTGGAATCCTCGCGGGCCTCTTCGGGGTAGGTGGGGGTTTCCTGATAGTCCCGACGCTCATTGTGATGGGTCTCCCGGTTCACACGGCAATCGGGACGAGCCTGGCCTGTATAACCATAAGCTCCCTCTCCTCGGCCTACACTCACATAAGGCGAGGTGCTGTTATCTACAAGGTCGTTCTCGTGAAGGAGGCATTCTCGGTTCCGTTTGCCGTCGTTGGGGCCTACATTTCATCTTTCCTACCCGAGAACATCCTCAGGGCAATTTTCACCTTTCTCCTCATCTACCTGTCTTACCGGCTTGTGATGGAGAGGAAAAGAACCTGTGGGGAGGATGCTTTTGAGGTTAACTACCGCCGCGTTCCCGTCGTAGGTATCCTTGCGGGCCTGACATCGGGTCTGCTCGGCATAAGCGGGGGAGTTCTGAACGTCCCTCTCTTCCACACCTACATAGGTCTCCCCATGCGCTATTCCGTGGGTACCTCCAGCCTCTCGCTCTTCTTCACGGCCCTGGCCGGAACTGTGGGCCACTACCGCCTCGGCCAGGTCAGTCTGAGCACCGCCCTCCTCCTTGCCCCTGGCCTCATAGCTGGAGCCCACGTTGGTGCTAGGACTGCCCACTCAATCAACCCGGCGAGGATAAGGCTGGGCTTTGCGGTTATCCTGATCGCAGTTGCCCTCAAGCTCCTCCTTTGAGGTAGCTTTTTAACCATCTTCCTGAATCTCCTATGGGTGAAAAATGGAGGGGCTGTTCGAGAGAGTTGAACGGGAATACGGCGTCCGGATCGAGGGTCCGGAGGATATGGGAAACGCCTGGAAGCTTATAGAGATCCTCAAGGAGAAGGGCTGGGTTGTCTACATAATCACGGCAAAGGGCAGAGAGCAGGTTGATGCCTGGCATCCCGACTTCGGCTCCCTCTTTGCTCAGTTCGGTGAGAGCCCTAACTTCGGAAGCGTTCTGGAGGGGATCTGCAACGTGGCACTTCTTGTCAGGGAACTCGAAAAGAAAGGTGTACTGTAGCTCAGATCTCGATGACCTTCCCGACGTGGAGGGGCTCGGCGCTTCCAAAGTGGGCCTTCAAGTAGGCGTACTCGTCGATCCCAGTGCAGTGGCCGGCGTGGAGGGTTTCCACTCCGAGTTCTTTTATGCCTTTAACGACTTCATCCAGAAGAAGCTCCGGCGCTCCCCTCAGGTGGAAGCCACCTATGAGGGTCTTTATAGGCTTTCTGGCAGTTTCAATTGTATACCTGGCAATGTTTAGGATCCCGCTGTGTCCACAGCCGGTTATAACGGCTATGCTCTCCCCGAGGTCTATGATGAGGGCTACGTCGTCCCGGATCGGGTCTCTTATCTCTTTCCCGTCCTCAACGAGGTATCCCACAGTTCTGTCCCAGGTTCTCCGCTCTATTTCCCCTGGCGAGATGAAGCCTGGGAGGAACTCGTGGGGCTTTTCGCTCAGGTGGAAGACCGCTCCGAGGCTTTCAAGCTCCTCCCTTGTGAAGGGGATCCCTATCTCCATCCGCTTTGGTTTTAGTGCTATCCTCCTTGCGAAGATTCCGGGGTGAGCGTAGACGTCGAGCGGCTCTCTCCTGACTTTGAGGAGTTCCGCCATTCCACCGGTGTGGTCGTAGTGGCCGTGGGTGAGAAACAGCGCGTCTATTGAGTCCGGTTCAACCCCAAGTTCCCTCATGTTGTTGATGAGAACTTTCCCGTCCGTCCCGGTGTCCACGAGAACTCTGTAACCGTTGTGCTCAACGAGGGCGGAGAAGCCGTGGTAGCCGATTAGGCCCTTCTTCCAGCCGGCGTGGTTTTCGAAGAGGATTGTGATCTTCATAGCTGATCACCAGACAGTTTTATTCCCATCCGTTCCGGAGGTTGGAAAAGAGACTGTCCTTTCCATATTGCCCACCATTTTGTTTAATCTGCGAGGAGATTTAAGGTTTTGGCAAGGATAGAAAATAGAAAAGCTTTACCAGCCCCATCCACCACCTCTTCCACGACCCATACCGCGTCCTCTGCCCATTCCGCCGCCGGCGCCTCTGCCACGGCCCATTCCTCTGCCCATGCCGCGGCCGTATCCGCCGCCCATACCCGGACCCATACCACCAGCGGCTCCGGTGGCAGGAGAAAGCTCACCGCGCAGGAGGGCGTTTATGGCTTCTCTGACGGTCATCGGGCCGGGAGCTGTGAAGGTCCGAATTCCAGCGGCCTGAAGGCCGCCGAGTGAGTTGGGGCCGAACTGGGGTGCTATAACGGTGTCCACACCACTATCGATGATGAACTGGACGGCCTGAACACCGGCACCCCTGGCCGCCTGGGCCGCGGCGTTCTGGACGACCTTAACGTCGGTTATCTCCCCGCTCGGTCCTACCTCGACTATCGTGAAGGTTGGGGCCCTCGCAAAGGCACCGGCTATGAAGTCGTCAAGTCCTCCCCTCGTGGTTGGAACCAAAACCCTCACTCGAATCACCTCCGTGGGAATTAGGCCGGCCTAAGTTAAAAGGGTTGTGCATATGCTCACTACACAAGTCTGTTCCAAAATGCTTAAAAAACGTCCCATGAACGCTACCCATGGAGGTGGGATAATGCTCAAAATTGATAACCTTCACGTTTCGGTCGATGGGAGGGAGATACTCCGGGGCATCGAGCTAACCGTCAACCCCGGCGAGTTCCACGTCGTCATGGGTCCGAACGGCTCCGGAAAATCGACGCTGGCCCTGACCATTGCGGGCCATCCCAAGTACCGGGTCACCGGCGGCAGGATAACCTTTGAGGGTGAGGACATAACCGGACTTGACCCCGACGAGCGGGCAAAGAGGGGAATAATGCTGGCCTTTCAGCATCCCCATGAGGTCGAAGGGGTCAAAATAATTGAGTTCCTCCAGCAGGTTCTCGTGGAGCTGAAGGGAATGGATCCAGCGGAAGCTTACGACCTCATAGTCGAGAAGGCAAAAGAACTTTGGTTCAAGGAGGAGGACTTACACCGCTACGTGAACGTCGGCTTCTCGGGAGGGGAGAGAAAGAGGCTCGAGCTCCTTCAGGCGCTATTGATAGAGCCGAAGCTCCTCATCCTCGACGAGCCGGACAGCGGCGTTGACGTTGATTCGCTGAGCATAATCAGCAGGAAGATAGAGGAGCTCCACCAGCGCGGAACGGCAATACTCCTGATCACCCACTACGGAAGGATCCTCGGCCACCTCGACAGGGAGAAGCTTACAGTGCACGTCATGAAGGACGGCAGGATCGTCAAGACAGGCTCCGGAGAGCTGGTGGATCAGATAGACCGCGAAGGTTTCACCAGGATATTCGAGGAGGTGGGAGCATGAGTGAAACGATAACAATCGCCGATGCGAAGGCCATCATTGAGAACCAGATAGAGGAGCTTGCGAAGAGGAACAGGGAACCCGAGTGGATGACGAGGATAAGGTACAAGGCTTTGGAAGCCTTCGAGAGGGCCCCTCACAACGACCCCGTGATAAGCGAGGAGCAGCTGCTCCACTTCATAGCCAAGCCCCACGTCGAGGGCATTCCGGACAAGATTGAGAGCCTCGACGACCTTCCGCCGGAGATGAAGGCCCTCCTCGACAGGCTGGGCATAAGCGAGGTGGAGCAGAAGTACATAGCCGGTCTGGCTGTCCAGACAGACACGGGCGTTATCTACAACCAGTTCCTCAAGGAGTGGGAGAAGAAGGGCCTCATAGTCCTCCCGACCGAGGAGGCCGTTAGGAAGTATCCCGATGTGGTGAAGCAGCACTTCCTCAGGCTTTTCCGTGCTGATGAGAGTAAGCTTGCAGCTTATCACACGGCAATATGGAACGGCGGAATCTTCCTCTACGTCAAGGAAGGCCTTAAAGTTCCCTTCCCGCTGCACCTGTTCTTCCTAATACAGGAGAGCGCGCTGGCACAGGCGCCGCACATAATCATCATAGCCGAGAAGAACACCGAGTTCCACCTCATCGAGGGCTGCACCTCACCTGTCCTCCTGAAGCACTCCCTTCACCTTGACATGACGGAGGCGTACTTCGGCGAGGGGGCCAAAGGACAGCTCACGGTCCTCCAGAACTGGCCTGAGTACGTCCACACGAGGCCAATGACGAGGGCAAAGATAGGGAAGAACGCCCGCTTCATCAACACCACCGTTACCCTCGGCTCCGGAAAGAGCAACATAGGCGATCCCCACTACTGGGTTGATGAGGGCGGCCACGTTGAGCTGAACGGCATAATCCTCGGCCAGAAGGACTTCTACGTTGACCTCGGCGGCAGAATGTTCCTTCAGGGACCTGGAGCCAGCGGAATCAACGCGAGCAAGAGCGTCATAATGGACGAGAGCAGGGTGATAACGCGCGGCATAATCGAGGCCCAGGCGCCGAAGACGAAGGGCCACATAAGCTGCGACGCTCTTCTGATGAGCGACAAGGCGGTGATGGAAACCTATCCGGGGCTTATCAGCAGGGTTGACGACGCAGAGCTGAGCCACGAAGCGGCCATAGGCAAGATAAGGGAGGAGGAGCTCTTCTACCTGATGAGCCGCGGACTGGACGAGGAGAAGGCGACCCAGCTCATAGTCAAGGGCTTCCTCGAGCCTATGCTCAAGGACATCCCAATGGAATTCCTGGTGGAGATAAGGAAGATAATCGAGTTGGCGGTAAGCGGGGGCATGTGAGCCCCCTTCCGGTGTCTTTTATGTACCGCTGGAAGTACGACAGGGTAGCGGGATTTTACGATCTTCTGGAGAGGCCTTTGAACGGGTTTTTCAACCCCCTCAGGAAGAGGGCGGTTTCCTTTGCGAGGGGAAGAACGCTCGAAATTGGTGTTGGAACAGGGAAGACCCTTCCGTACTACCCTTCTGGCGTTGAGCTCTATGCAGTTGACGGCTCGGAAAAGATGCTTGAGATGGCAAAAAAGAGGGCGAAGGAGCTCGGAATTAATGTGAACTTCAGAGTTGCGGAGGCAGAGAGTTTGCCTTTTCCAGACAACTACTTTGACACGGTGGTCTCGTCTTTCGTATTCTGCACGGTTCCCAATCCCGAAAGGGCTATGGCGGAGATAAAGCGCCTCCTAAAACCGGGCGGAGTGGCAATTTTTCTGGAGCACACAAAGAGCGATAGTAAGCTGGTGGATTACCTCTTTCTCCTCCCCATGAAGCTCATCCTTAAGCCTCTGCTCGACGATGATCCTCTGAGAGAAACCCACGGGCTTGTGGGAGAGTACTTCGAGGTGGAAAAAGAGGAAGGCCACTACGGCGGTGTGGTCAGGCTCATAGTGGCCAGGAATAGGAAAAGCTAAACCCATCTCGGAGTTCGGATTCCATGCGGAAGGTTTATTTTCTGAGTTCTGAAATCCGAAGCTGGTGTGGATGATGAAGATGTTTCCTGCAGTCCTCGTGTTAATGCTGACCCTCATGCTCCCGCTGGCACTCGCCGAACCCGTTCAAATATGGAGCTACACCGACCAGTGTGCGGCGTTCTCGGTTTCTTTCAACTCGGATGGCTACGTTGGCATCGCCTTTGGCTACGATGCCGAGCTCCTTTCCCCGGATGGGAAGCTTATTTTTAAGGCCCCCACCAGGGGCATAGCATATTCCTCCGCCCTCTCCGACAGCAACGTTCTTCTAATAGGCACGGAGGGAAGCTGGGTTCAGGCGTTTTCCGAGCCTAAGAAACTCCTGTGGGAGAAAAAGCTCAGGGAAGCTGTAGTGAGCGTCTCAATCTCCCCTGATGGGGGTACAGCGGTGGCTGGAGACGCCTCTGGCTACGTCTATCTCTTCCGGAACGGTGAGCTGAGGTGGGAAAAGAACATTGGCAAATACGTCTGGAGCGCCGTTCTCTATGATGGGGGGGTTCTCGCGGGTAGCGACACAGGTATCTACGCCTTCAAGCTCGACGGCACCCTCCTTTGGAAGAAAAGCTTTGACGGAGCCGTTAGAAAGGTTGCACTCCTCAAAAAGGGTATAGCAGTTCTTGTGGTCCCGCAGGATGAGTCCTGGAGCGAGCTGGTTCTTCTGTCCGGCAACGGTTCGCTCGTCTGGAAGAGGCACTTCAACGGTTACATCCGCTCGATTTCTACCGATGGAATGTACATAGCGGCCGCCGGAACTACTGGAAACGTCACGCTCTTGGACTCAGCTGGAAAGCTGGTTTACTCAACGCCCCTCCTGAGCTACGCCAACGACGTTGCGACGTTTAACGGCTACACTGTTGTTGCCTACGGGAAGAACGCCGAGCTTATAGCTCCAAACGGCACTGTAGAGTGGTTCGAAAGCTTCAACGGGACCGCTTACCACGTCGGATTTTCCCCGACTGGCTACTTCGTCGTTGATTACGGTTCCCACGAAATAGACAACTGCTACAGTGTCATAGCTGCCTACTCAACTGCTCCCACCAATGGTCGGGTCGAGGATTCCAAGGGGGAAAGCTTAACAGAGCCCGGCTACAATCCTCTTGTCGCCGGTGGAATCCTCTTTGGGATAGCCCTTCTCGGGGTGCTGATATGGTCGCAGAGGAAGCGGTGATGGCGAAAAACCTCGTGAAGAGGTACGGGGACTTTGAAGCGGTGAGGGGGATAAGCTTCAAGGTTAAGCGGGGAGAGGCCTTTGCACTGCTTGGCCCAAACGGGGCTGGAAAAACGACGACAGTGAGAATGCTCACCACACTCACAAGCATAACCTCTGGAGAGGCCTACGTGAACGGCTACGATGTGAAGAGGGAAGGCCTGATGGTGAGGCGCTCGATAGGCCTCGTTCCTGACATTTCAAACCTCTACGAGGAGCTGACGGTTGAGGAGAACCTGAGGTTCACGGCTGATCTCTACGACGCCCCGAGGGAGAACGTGAGCAAACTGATCAAGGAGTTCAACCTCCCGGCAAAGAAGAAGTTCGGAAAGCTCAGCTCGGGCTTCAAGAGAAGGGTAACGATAGCGGCAGCGCTGGTTCACGAGCCGGATGTACTCTTCCTGGACGAGCCGACAAACGGTCTGGATGTTCACTCGGCCAAAGCCCTGAGGGCGCTCATAAGGGAGCTGAACAAGAGGGGCATGACGATTTTCCTGACCACCCACAACATGGTCGAGGCCGAGACGATACCCCAGAGGGTAGCCATAATGAAGGGGGGCAGGATAATAGCCGAAGGAAATAGGACAGAGCTTCCAAAGCTCATAGGGAAGGGAGCGAGGGTTAGGCTCCAGATAGAACCTCTCTCCAACAAGCTCCTAGATGCCCTCTCCAACTATGGTCCCACTTTCGATGAGGGGGATCTGGTTTTCACAGTTCAGGATGCGGATGCCTTCATGGCTGAGCTGTGCAGACTCAAAAACCAGCTCGGCTTCAGGATCCTGAAGGTTTCGACGGAGGCGCCGAGCATCGAGGACGTCTTCATCGAGCTGACTGTGGGGGGCTCCGAGGGGAAGGCCTGCGGCTGTGGGGGGTGTCCCCTTTGAAGGTTCTTACTATAGCCAGGAAAGAACTCAAGGAGTACGTTCTAAAGCCCGGCTCGATAAGCTGGGGCGTCGTGTTCCCCATAGTCTTTACTCTGGCGTTCATCGTCCGCTTCGGTGACATAGATCACTTGGCCCCGGGTCTAGTCTCCATCTCGATAGTGTTCGGGACGACCTCGTTTGTGGCATCTTCCATAATCTTCGAAAGAAGGCTCAGAACCTTTGAGCGCCTCCTGGTTGCGCCGGTGAGTTACATTGAGATAATAACCGCCAAGCTTTTGGTTGGCTCCCTCTTCGGCCTCTTCGTGGCGCTGATAAGCCTCGCCCTGGTCTCCAACTTCATGGTCTATCCAATCTGGAACGTTCCCCTGGTGATCGGCTACGCCTTCCTCGGAGGGCTTGCCTTCTCGGGATTGGCGCTATACGTATCCCTCGTCGTTGAGAATCCGATAAGCGCGATGACCTGGCTGAACCTCCTGAGGCTCCCTATGATGTTCACGAGCGGCGCTATAGCTTCACTCCTTCTCTTTCCGCGCTGGTTCCTGATAGTCGGCTACCTGACGCCGATGACGTACCTCGTCGAGGGGCTCCGCTTCTCGATGCTGAAATACGTCGAGATTGTCCATCCGCTGTATTCAGTCCTTGCCCTTGTGTTCCTGACACTGCTCTTTGTCTATCTGTCCGTGGAAAAGCTTAGAGAGCTGTATTAACTGCAGTGGGGGAAAGAAATCAAAAATGACTAGAAGAACCAGCGCCGTCCTCTCCAGGGACTTATGAAGCTCCAGAGGATGTAGAGCAAGACGAGGGCGATAACGTAGGTCGAGGCAACGAGGAAGAGCTTGAAGAGCAGGTAGAGTATCAGGAGCAGGAAGATGAGGTCTATTATCCCGTAGAGGCCAGAGCGGCCGAAGAAGCCGCCGTAATAGGGGGGATACGCACCAAACCTTCCGCCCCGGCCCATGCCCCTTCCGAAACCTCGCGGCATTTCTCAGCACCTCAAAAGGCTAAAGGGTAAGGCCTCACCACCATCCGAAGAATCTTGAAAGCCAGGCCCTCCTGCTTGGCTGTCCCGTCCATGGGCAGTAGCCGAGCCTTGCTCCCCAGCCTCTTCCTCTGCCAAAGCCGCGTCCTCTTCCCCATCCGCGGCCCCGGCCTCTGCCCCACCCGTATCCGGGGCCGAAACCATAGCCGTAGGCCGGGTATGTCGGGTAGGCCGGACCGTATGCGGGGTTTACTGCTGCTGGTGCAGTCGGCGTTGCCGGGATCTGTGGAACTGGTGTTGTGAACTGGCTTGCTCCGCCGCTCACGACGCTCTTTATGGCCTCCTCAACGGGGGTTCCAGGGGCGACCTGGTAGAGCCTTATTCCCGCGGCCTGGATGGCGCCGAGCGCGTTTGGGCCGACCTGGGGGGCTATGATTGCCTCAACGCCCTCGTTGATGAGGGTCTGCACTGCCATCGGCCCGGCACCTCCACCGGCCATTGCCCCGCTGTTCTGGATGACCTTCTCGCTGACGATGTTTCCGCTCTCATCAACGTCCGCTATGTAAAAGGCAGGAGCACGGGCGAAGACGGAAGCTACAGTGTCGTTGAGCCCTCCTCCATTGGTTGGAACCGCTATCCTCATACCAACCACCTCCATTTCCTTCATTATTTTGTGCATATGCACACCATTTAAAGTTTTCGGTAGACCTAACTCTTATAAACCAGTTCCGTTGAGTAACTCTAGGGGTGATGAGAATGACTGAGAGGAGATGCCTCAAGGTCGCGTTTGGAATGGAGGACGATGAACACCTCATCGATGCCCACTACGGGGATTCGGAGTTCTTCGCGGTCTACGAAATCTGCGAGGACGGGAGCGTAAAGCTCCTTGAAAAAAGGCACAACAGGGCCAAAGACATGGAAGAAGAACACGACGAGGGACACGGCGACCCAAGGAAGTTCAAGGCGGTCGTTAGCCAGCTCCTCGACCTAGACGTGCTGGCCGCGTTCAGGATGGGGCCGAACTTCCTCAGGATAAGGGACAAGACCAACAAGGTGGCCTTCTTCACGAGGACGAGGGATCTAAAGCTGGCCCTTCAGAGGGTCGTGGAGAACTTCGACGATCTCTGGGAGCAGGTGCAGGCGAAGAAGGCCCAAAAACCGCCCATAGCGGAGTGAAGATGAAGTTCTGGGGCATCTTTCCGAAGGTCGCCCTCCTTTCTTTCACCTATGTGATTCTGGCGTTTTATCTCGACGAGGGGCTTGGGGCTAGCTTTTCTGTCTTTCCGACTCTGGGACTCGCGATGGTATTCCTCGGCCTCGCCCTCTGGTTCCTCTGCTACCTTCAGGTCTCAAAGGCTTACTCGGAGGGAAATCTGCTCACAAAGGGGTGCTACTCAAAGGTGAGGCATCCGATATACTCCATCTGGGGTTTCCTAGTCATTCCCGGCTTTTCCCTGCTCTTCGGCGGTTTCATGCTACTTCTTCCTTTCGTTTACTGGGCGGGCGTGTTAGGGTTCATAAACGAGGAGGAGAGGGCTTTGGAGGAGAGGTTCGGCGATGAATGGAGAAAATACGCGGGGAAAACGCCCAGGTTCCTACCGGGGCCTTGAGCTCCTCCCAGTTCATCTCTACGTCTTAGCGCACCTCAAGAAGGCCGGAGTGGACTACGCTAAGATGATGGCGAAGATGAGCGAGCTACCGCTTTCCCTCATCGAAGACGCCATAAGAGACCTCACGGAAGCAGGACTGGTGGAGCGGGATTCTGGAAGCGCGATAAAGAGGAGTAAGGCGAGATTTAAGAAGGCCTTCGAGGTTCACAAGCACCACACATACTACCGTCTATCCAGAGAGGGCGAGCTTTTTGTAAGGCGTATCGACGGGAGGTGGCTGAAGGAGTACTTTAACTCGCTCTTTCCAGAGGGCTGGAGGATCGTGAGGGAGCTCTCAAGGAGCGGGAAGTTCGAAAATCTCTCCAAGGATATCAAAAGGGAAGAAATCCATGGGGAATTGCGGGTCTATCGCTTCATAACGCCCTCCGGAAGAACTACTCAGTTCTTCAACCTTCTGATAGCCTTCCTCGATGCGAAAGGGATTTAACACCTGAACCATAGTGATTGAGGGGTTTCCATGGGGTTCGCTTCCAAGTTCGCCTTCTGGTTCTCTTGGTGGGCGGTCATTGTCGCCACAGGCCTTGAGTTCCCGTCAAGACTCTCGGGATGGGAGGTTTTGACCTTCAGAGCTCTTGGGCTTCTTCTTATGACCTACGGTCTTCTTCTAAACGCCCTAGCTGGAAGGACGCTGAAGGAGTACGGGCACTTTGACATTAGGAGGGGCATCAGGAAGCCGGAGAGGCTCGTGACGGTAGGAGTATACTCCTGCATGAGGCATCCCGCACAGTTCGGCTCGATATTCTTCGGCTGGGGACTGGCGCTCCTCACGGCGAGCGTCCCGGCGCTTCTCCTGGCTGGGTGGTATTCCTTCTCCGCCCTCTACTTCATCCTGGCGGTGGAGGAGAGGGAAACGCTGAGGGAGTTTGGGGATGAGTACTGCAGGTTCCTGAAGGACAGACCGCCTTTCAGCTTCTCTCCGGGGTGCATCATAGAGGGGATCAGGGCGTTAAGATCTAAAGCTCGATGATAGTTCCAGTTTTCACTCCTACGAACTTTTCCGGATAAGTTCTCCTCACGTATTCTTTGGCGAAATCTCCCGAGCAGTGGGCCGGTGCTATGAAGTCTGCCATCTCTGCCAGCCTGTCCAGTGTCCGCTTGGATGGTCCGTGGAAGCCTCCGATGACGAGGTAGGCCCTGTCGTAGCCGGAAACATCCAGGATGGCCCTTGTGAGCCTGTCCACGCCCGGATGCGAACAGCCGACGATGACGATGAGGCCCGACGCTGTCTCCATCCCGAGGGCCTGCTCGAAGTCCTCTAAAGGTCCGGAAGTCCAGACTCCATCGGCGATTTCTCCGGCCTTGAAGACCCCAATGGAGTCGAAGCCCCGCCTGAGGGCCATTGCCCTGTTTCCTGGTGGGGCGTATAGCTTAATCCCCGGGTTCAGCTCGGCTATGTACGGAAGTCCGCCGTAGTGGTCGTAGTGCCAGTGGCTCAGGAATGTGAAGTCGAGGCCTTTGAGGGAAACACCGAGGGCCTTCGAGTTGTGGGCTAAGACGAGCGGGTTCGTGTCGGCGTCAAAGATGAATCGTTCCTTTCCCTCAACGAGAACGCTCCAGCCCCAGTCGTTTATCAGACCCTCAGCGGGAACGTTGTCGTTCAAAACGACGAGCCTCATAGTTCCACCACGTACTTCCTGTTTCCCCTCTCAAAACCCTTGAAGGAGCCGAGTTTGAGGCCGAGGACTGCTTTTTTGATGTTCGTAACTTTCATCGCCGCGAGATGGGTTATTCCCGTTCCTTTGACGAGCTCCGGGTGTATCTGGGCGGTGGGGCCGGTTAAAACTATCAGCTCCGCTCTTTTCGCCCGGTTGAGGATCATCTCCAGCGTCCCGTTCACCAGAACGGAGCCGCTGGCGATGACCGCTTCAGCCTCCGGAAGGAGGATGTATTCCAAAGCGTCGCTTAGCGTTTCCCTGTCCCAGAGCTTTGGATTCCGCTCAAAGACGAGGGTGTTGATTCCCCTCTGGCGGAGGGTTTTCACCACGGGGGGCATGTTGCCTATCACCGCCACTTCACTAAATCCCCCGACAAGCTCAACGACGTCTACCTCGGGGAAGCTCGAAACGTCGAGATGATACTGGGAAACCGCGTTTACCGCCGCTATTCCTAGGGTTCGCTCAATAACGTTCAAGCTGTCGGCCTTTTTGATGAAAGCTTCGAGGGAGGGCTCGCTTATTGAGTTGGTGTATCTCTGGACTTCCTCGGGAAGGGTCATTGCAACGCCCAGGGCTCTTCCTTTCGGCCCCTCAATTAAGACCCATGTGTAGGGTATGGCAAAGCCGAAATCTACCATCTCAAGACCTTCTGCGAGCTTTAGGGTCTTTTTCTTGATCTCTGAGAGCAGCATAGGCATCACTTCACCGCTTTTATCACGACGAAGCTTCCCTCGCCGTAGCCGGACTTCACGGGTTCAACTGATTTGATCTCATCGAGCCTGTGGAAGAGCGTCTGAACTATCTCAAACCCCCTGAAGCCGACCTTTTTGAGAAGCTCTAGAAGTTCTTCCGTCGAGAAGAATCTTGCCTCCTTATAGAAAGTGCTCTCGTTCTTGTGCTCCTCGTAGAACCTCCCTATCGGGCTGTTCCTATCGACAAAGCCGATTATCAGTGCTCCCCCTGGCCTCAGAACGCGGTGCGCTTCCCTCAAAGCCTTCTCTGGGTCGTCAACGAAGCATATGGTTGTGACCATCAGAAGATAGTCCAGGCTCTCGTCTTCGAAGGGGAGGTTTTCGGCCGTCCCCTCGATTACCTTTATTCCCCTCGTCCTCGCTATCTCGGCCATCGCTTTGGAAGGCTCAACGCCGAGCTTTATCCCGAGCGGCGCCGCGAACCTCCCCGTTCCGACGCCTATCTCCGCTCCCTTTCCCTCTTTCGGCAGGAGCATCTTAACGGCCTCAAGCTCCGAAAGGTATGCGTAGCGGTTCCTCTCGAACCAGTTTTCGTACCTGTCGCGGTGCTTCTCAAAGGGCTCTATCTTGGGCATGGCCATCCCGCTCCAAGGTTCGTTTTTCCTGTTTATGCCTTTTGCCCTACTGCACAAGCTTTATACACCTTTAGGATAACCTAACTCCGGTGGTGGTATGATAGCTTTCGGACCGGTTCCTTCGAGGAGGCTTGGAAGGAGCCTCGGGGTTAACAACATTCCCGATAAAGTGTGCTCGTTCGCCTGCGTTTACTGTCAGATTGGAAAGACCCTGCGGATGGAGCTTGAAAGGAGGCCCTTCTACGAGCCGGAGCTCATTTTCAGGGAGGTCAAGGAGAAGGTAGAAGAAGCGCTCGCGAGGAACGAGCGGATAGACTACATCACGTTCGTTCCAGATGGGGAGCCAACCCTCGACATCAACCTTGGAAAGGAAATAGACCTCCTCCGCGAACTCGGGATAAAGCTCGCCGCGCTCACAAACGCCTCGCTCATCTGGAGGGAAGATGTGAGGGAAGACCTCCTGAAGCTCGACTTCGTCTCTCTGAAGGTTGACGCGGTAAGCGAGCCGCTCTGGAGAAAAGTTGATCGGCCTCACAAGAGCCTGAGCCTTGAGGAGATCCTTGACGGCATGCTGGAGTTCAGGAAGAAGTTTAAGGGAAAGGTAGTCACCGAGACCATGCTGGTAGACGGAGTAGACTACGGCGACGAATTTAAGAAGATAGCCGAGTTCCTAAAGGAGCTGAAACCTGATAAAGCGTATATAGCGATTCCAACGAGGCCTCCGGCAGAACTGTGGGTCAAACCGGCAAAGGAGAGGGTAATCAACCGCGCATACCAGGTCTTCAGCGAGATTCTTGGAGAAGAGCGCGTGGAGTATTTGATCGGCTACGAGGGGAACGCCTTCGCCTTCACCGGGAACGTCGAAGAAGATTTGCTGAGCATAACCTCCGTCCATCCAATGCGCGAGGACGCCGTCAGAGAGTTCCTGAAAAAGGCGAAAGCCGACTGGAGCGTTGTTGAGAAACTATTGAACGAAGGAAAGCTCATAGAGCTCGAATACAACGGGAAGAGGTTCTACATGAGGAAGCTGAAGAGCAGGGAGTAATCTTCCCCTTTCTACTTTTCTCAGCATATGCACAAAGCTTATAACTAATTCGGCTTCCCTAATTCCGGGGGTGAGAGCTTGCAGATAGCCGTGAGCGGTGGGAAAGGAGGTACCGGAAAGTCAACGGTGGCCGTAAACCTTGCCGTTGCACTCAAAAAGCTTGGAACGGAGCTTACTTTCGCTGATCTTGACGTTGAGGCCCCGAACGATCACCTTCTCCTTGGGGTTGAGCTGGCCAACGAGGAGCCTGTAATGCAGTTCATGCCTCGCTTCGACTATTCGAAGTGTATCAAGTGCAGGAAGTGCGCTGAAGTCTGCGAGGAGCACGCCATCATAACGATGCGCGACGGAACGCCCTTCCTCATGCCGAACCTCTGTTCTGGATGTAGAGCCTGCGAGATAGTCTGCCCAGTTTCGGGGGCTATACTGGAGGGCCAGAGGCTCATCGGGCACACCTACGTTACGAAAACGCCCTACGGCTTCACCCTCGTCACCGGCAAGCTGATGGAAGGGGAGGAGCGTTCGATGCCCCTTGTAGTTGCGGCAAAGAAGAAGGCCCAGGCCATTCGGGAGGGACTTCTCTTCATCGATACCGCGGCGGGAACGGGGAACACAGTCTCAAAGGCCATCGAGTTCTCAGACCTTCTCATAGCGGTCACGGAACCCACTCCGCTCGGGATCCACGACACTGAACTCATCCTTGAACTTGGGAAGCTCATGGGGATTCCCACTTGGGTCGTTATAAACAGGGCCGACCTCGGAGAGAAGGAGAAGGTCCACGGGCTCGCCCGGAAGTACGGGGCCGATGTGGTTGCGGAGATACCCTACAGCGAGAACATCGTGAGGAGCTACGTTGAGGGGAAGCCGATAGTCCTGACCGGCTACCCTGAAGCGGAGATATTCACCGGCCTTGCGAAGAAGGTTCTTGAGTCCCTCGGGGGTGGTGAGTGATGCAGATAGCGATAGCGAGCGGAAAGGGCGGCGTTGGGAAGAGCACGATAACGGCTTCGCTCCTTTATCTGCTCAAAGACAGGTACTCATTCGTGGCGGTTGATGCCGACGCCGAGGCGCCAAACCTCGGCCTCCTCCTCGGCGTGACGGAGTGGGAGGAGGAGAGGGAGCACATTGGGGCTAAGGTCGCGCGCATAAACACCGAGAGCTGTGTAAGGTGCGGCATCTGCTACGAGCGCTGTCCCTACGGGTGCATCTACATAGACGATGACGGAAACTACGTGGTCAACGAGCTCACATGTGAGGGCTGCAACGTCTGCGGTCTGGTCTGCCCGGTTGCCGGAACCATAAACCTTGAGGAGGTTCGCTCAGGGATCATAAGAAAGACGACCACCAAGTACGGCTTCCCACTCATCTCGGCCCAGCTCGACGTTGGAAAGCCTGAGAGCGGAAAGCTCGTCACTGAGGAGAAGGAGTGGGCTTCAAAGCTCATGAAGGAGCTAAACCTCGAGCACATGATAGTTGATTCCGCCGCTGGAATAGGCTGCCAGGTCATAGCGAGCCTTGGGGGAGCGGACGTTGCAATACTCATAGCCGAGCCTACCCCAGCTTCGCTCAGCGACGTCCAGAGGGCCTACAAGGTCGTCCAGCACTTCAGGGAGCCGGCCTACCTTATCATCAACAAGGCCGACATCAACCCGGGCTTCAGGGGACTCCATGAATGGGCCGAGAGGGAAGGGATCCCCATCCTGGGGGAGATTCCCTACGACAGGACAATTCCAGAGAGCATGGTGATGCTTAGGCCAGTTGTGGAGGCTTTTCCCAACTCACGGGCGTCGGAGGCAATAAGGAAGATCGCGGAAAGGATAGCAGAAGAGATATTGGGCTGAGCTACATCCTCTCATCTTTTGGAGTCTCGTTTCCCTGTGGGAGGATCACCAGCTCCCTTCCCTCCACGATCATCTGTGCCACTTTCTTTCTTGCAGAACTGAGGGCCCTCCAGACTGTTCCGCGGGAGACGCCCATTCTCCTTCCAGCTTCTTCCTGCGTCAGACCCTCGTAATCAACCAGCCTCAGGGCTTCGAACTCCTCGTAGGTCATGAAGATGGGGGGTTTTGGCGGTACCATTGGTGGGAGGGCCGGATAGAAGTGTTTGACCTTGGGGATGAAGCCGATCATCCGCATCTTTCTCCTCCTGCCTCTGCCTCTTCCCCAGCCCATTCCTCCAGGCATGGCATCCACCGTCCTTTGGGTTCCTTTCGTGGGCTTCCTTATGAACTTTTTGTGATGTGCCTATCATTGTCGAAAATCAAAACCCCGCTGCTAGTTCTGCAGGTCCTTTCATGGTCTTGTGTGGGTGTTGTCCTTGAATGAAAAAATTGAATGTCTTGAATTCCGATGTGGAACGATCTGAAACGTTTTACTATCCTCGGTTCCGCCGCATCCCTCATATATCTGGGGCCCGTAAGGTTCAGTGGGGTGGAGGATATGAAGGGGATTAAGGCGATATTTGTGATGGCCTTACTGATGCTCTCACTCGTACCGGCTTACACTGTAACGGCCGCTGGGGGAGGCACCACAATCACCAACCCAAGCCAGATGAACGCCACGGTTAACACTACCAACGAGAGCGAAAACGTCAGAGTAAACGCTACCAAGATAGCTGCGGAAGTCATGCTTCTGAACCTTGAGAGGCTCCAGAACTACACGGCGAGCTTGATAAACGGCACCCAGAACGTCAGCGAGGAGGTTCTTGCTCTCTACGAAAAGGCCCTCAACCTGACCGCGGAAGCGAGGGCCCTCTATGAGAACGGAAGCTACCGCGAGTCCCTCAAGACCTCGATCATAGCCATGAGGGTTTACAAGGACGTGATAAGAGCTCTAAAGACCGGGGAGGCCCCGGAGTTCGTGAGGGAGCTTGTCGCGGCGAAGGTCGAGGTACTAAGGATGAACGGCTACTTCAGGCACGTTGAAATGCTTATAACCGCCGCCCGGGCCCACGGGATCAACGTCACGAACCTCACCGAGCTCTACAACGAAACTAGGGAGGCCTACAAGAAGGTCTTGATAGACGTAATGTCAAACAACATAACGGCTCTGAAGGAGGATCTCCCGAGGGCTAGGGAGCTGAAGATGGAGCTCGATCAGGAGCTGAGGGACCTTGAACTCAAATTCGCCATTAAGAACGCCGACAGGATAGCAAAGGTTCTGGACAGGAGGCTGCAGATTCAGATAAATGCCCTTCAGAAGCTCAAGCACCTGCCGTGGATAAACGAGAGCGCCGTTGAAAACGTAACTCAGCAGTTGATCCAGCTCAGGATTGAGGTGAACAGACTCGTCAGCGAGGGCAAATACCTGGAGGCGCTCCACCTGATAAGGGCCTCCACGCCGAGGCTGATCATAAGTGCCGTGCACCTGAGGTGGATCAAGAAAAAGGACACGATCTACTGGCCGGTTCACCGCGGTAGGGGAAGGGGCCACAGGCCTTGAACTCAGTTTCCGCGATTTTGTTCTTTCCATGACTTTTCTTGGATTTTCTGGTTAGATTTTTAACGACCTCGAATGTTATGTAAACAGGAGGTGTGAGAATGAGCAGGGCAATGGCCCTCACCATAATACTGGTGTCCTTCATGCTGTTCACGGGAATCCCTGTAAGTGCGCGGTCGGTTGATTCAATTGCACTCACCGTGTACGAGGACGGCTATGTCCTGGTCAACGAGACCCTATCAACGGCCAACTACAGCGTTGCGGTGGATATCCCCCTCCTGGGCCGGAACGTTGAGGGCCTAGTGGCGACGGACGGAGAGGGCAACCTCCTTCCCATTGAGGTGAACAGCGGCAACGTAACCGTCTATTTTGGAAACGCTAGCACAGTCCAGCTCTCCTACTACACCCCTGATCTTACATCCAAGGAAGGTGCCGTGTGGACTGTTTCACTCGACAGCCCAATCCCCGTTGAGATAACCCTCCCCTCCGATGCCGTCATCGTCGACCTCAGCGATATTCCCCTGGAGATACGCGGAAGTACGATCCTAATGCCCGCCGGGAACGTCAGCGTCTCCTACGTAATCCCGATCCAGGTGACGACCACGACAACATCCTCCTCGGAAGGTCAGGGTTCAACGAGAACTTCGAGCTCCTCAACGTCATCAACATCGTCTACTACCTCAACAGCCTTACCAGGTGGGGATAACGGATCCTCCACTTCATCGTCCTCATCTACATCCCCAAGCACCACCACGACGTCCACAACAACTCCCGCCTCATCCACTGGAACTACCACAACGACCCCCGGTGGCGGAGCCGGCGGTTCCTCGGCCGGTAAGCTGGCAGGTGTCCTGGTGGGCATCTTGGTAATTGTGGGGGTTGCCTACCTATACCTGCGCCGTCGAAGCGCTCCTGAAAAAGCCGAGAGCGGTTCGAACTCGGACGCGCTTCAGAGATTCAGGGAGAAAATAGACTCCCTCCCGGATCTCAACGACGACGAGAGGGGAGCGCTGATATACCTCATGGAGAACGGAGGAAAGGCCCCGCAATCCAAGGTCAGGGATGCACTCGGCCTTCCGAAGACGACAGCATGGAGGATGTTCAAGAGGCTCGAAGAGCGCGGCCTCGTCCGCGTCTACAAGCTCGGAAGGGAGAACTGGGTTGAGCTGGTGCTGGATTAAACGGCCATTTCTTTTTCTTAACCATTCTTTGTGAACCGCATAGAAAATAAATGGAAAATTAACGGCACATTAAATTCTGGCCCTTGGTCTGCTGAGAGGTTCCTTCAAATTATGGTTTTTCCACGATCTTGAACTTCGGACTAACGAACCTCTCGAATATTTGGACTTTCATCGAAAATAAACCAGTGGGGAGACTCCGTAGCATCAGCTCACCCCTAAGTGTCCTCTCCATTTTTCAGATCCTGGGGGATGTCGCTAAGTTCCAGTTTCTTTCCCCTCGCGTACACCCACTCGATTTCCGGCACTTCCTCGACTCTAAATGGTATACCTAGAACATCAACCACTCCATTCTTCACCGAGTAACCATTCACCCAGTACTCAACACCATCCCGGGTAAACCTCACTCCCAACCCGTAATACCCCTTCATACCGGCCCCCGTCACCTCTCCTTTAAGAGCAAACTCGACCTCAAAGACTTCTCCAGTGCGGTGGAGGAGCTCTACCTTCTCCCTGAGTTCCTCCGGAATATAAACTCTGGGAATGGGAATCCATGGGTTTCGGCCCGCCATTTCCCGCTTTATGCCCCGCCTGCGGTACCTCCTCACGAGTATCAACGCCCGCTCTCCATCGAAGAAGGCGACCTTACCAACTGCCCTCATAGTACCCCTCCCCCTCATTCACCGCCCAAATCCTCACGCTTTCATCACCCGGCACTCTGCTGTAGAACCAGAAGGCGGAGGCCTCTATAACGTCCCCAACTCCGGGTTTTAGCCTGCGGAACTCTCTTGGAGGTAGCTTCACGTAAACCGGAACCCCTAAAGGGAATACTTCCAGCACATAATCACCATACTGATTTAATGAAGTTGAGTACTCCCTTCCGATCCGGGTTATCTTTCCCCTAAGTTTTATCTCCGACCTTATGAACCCCCTCATCATGTTCCAGTTGACCCTTATCCTTCTGCCGTAGTACCTCTTCGTCGGATGATAATGAACGTACTCGATCGTCTCCTCGCCTTCGGTTATTTTGAAGGCCTCTGGCACCAGCTCGAGGACGAACTCAACTGGTTTGCGGTTTTCGTAGGATTCGAGGATCTCTGGGTGGAGGGGTTCCTCCGTGTTCTCTATCGAGGGGAGAACGATCCCCTTATCGGGGATGAAGGCACTGAACTCCTCCGAGAGCAGGCCATGATACTCCGGAAGATCCTTGATTCTAATGGAAAGGACTATTCCTCGGACGGGCACGGGCGTTATCTCCTTCATAAGACCACCTCATTTGTTTTGTCTGGACTTTGGAAGGGCTTGGCTGAGTTAGATCACGGGTCTTTATCTTCTCCGGTCATTTTTGGAAGTTTCCGCAATGTACCCGTAGAACCTCACGTTCTTCAGCTCTACCCACTCCCCCTCCCCACGAAAGCACACTTCAAACCCCAGGTTCCCGCACTCAAAGACCCCACAGTCCCCCTGGGTTCTCCTGAGACGTCCTATCAGGCGGTAGGTTGAGGGCCCAAACTCCTTAACCTTCGGCTCCTCTTGGATCAGGGGTTCCTCAATGCGTGCCGGCCCAACGACCTCAAAGTAGGGTGGATCGATCACAACATCCACATAACCGTTCTCCCTCCCCACGAGGTTGAGAACGTCCTCCAGCTCGGGAAGGAAGACCTCTATTACTTTCCCCATCGGCTCTACAAGGAACAGTGCTTTTCCGGAGTGGACGGAACCCCCCCTGGAAGTCCTTGAACGGATAGAGAGACACCAACCTGAGCCTGCTGGTTATGACCTCCATATTCTGACCCCCTTGGATTTCTTTGGGAGGTATCCATAGAGCCTTACTTTTCTCAGCTTTATCCAAGCAATTTTCACCGGTTTTGAGCTCCCTGGCCATTCGTCCCACCCTGGAACTTCTATCCTGAGGTCATGTCCCACGAAGAAATTTTTCCCATTTTGAGTTTCCACCAGTCCCCGAATTGGGAACCTCAGGTTCCCGCACTCGAAGAGTCCCCATTCGGGCTCGATGATATTGAAAAGGCCTACTAGGAGATACCGTGAGGCGGGGGTTTCCGGGGTTATTGATGGCGCTTCAGCGTTCACGGGGCCTGAGGCTTCAAAGTACGGTGGATCGATGATCACTTCAACGTACTTGCCTTCGAGTTTTGAGAGTTCTTCAGCGTGCTTTCCATATGGGACGAAGACGCTAACCTTAACTCCAAGGGGCTCCACGAGGAACACTCCCTCCCCGGAGTGGATAACCCCCTCGTAGTCTTTAAACGGGGTAAAGGAAAGAAGCAAGAGCCTGCTCGGAACCAGAAAATACTCCCCCCTCATCAATATCATCCCGTCAATTGAAGTCCAATCTAACATTCATGTTTCACTTTCTGACAGCTTCTTTTAATTCCTCCATATTTCTCCGCACGGGGAGGACTCGTAGTCCCCAGATACGTGAGCGTTGAATATTCGTTTTACGAGTTTCTCCAACTCTTCTCGCCTTATCCTCCTAGCAGTTTCCAGGGGCAGCATGACTGGCATCGTCACGTCGTTGGATAGTTGCCAAGGATCGCAGAGGGACTCGTAAACGTTCTCCGGATCGTTAAAGTCAACGCTACCAAGGAACCATAGGACGGTGTAGTCTATCAACTCTGTTACGAATAGGAATCCCCTCTTGTTTGAACGCCAGGGTATCGAGACCTCGTACAGGCCTTCACCAAGTTTCACGTAGCCTTTACGAACCATCGTCAGCCCCGAAGGAATCTTGCGGACAATGCCTTCTCGTGCGATATCAACCAGCCATTGAATCAGGAGGTACCTGCTGTTGACACCAAAACCGATCTCTTCCAGGTTTATATCGTCCCTGTACCCACTTACGAGGACTGCTCCCTCCTTAAGGAACTTTCCAAGGAATTTAAACAAATCAACATCTCTAACGTTTGGCCACCAGTTTCTCGGGTTGGGGTGGAGTTCGAGAACGGAATATCCAGATACCTCATAGAGTCTGAAATCCGCATCCTCGATGGTTCCGCCATCGCCGACCCTCAGCGGTTCTTGAAGAAACACAACCCCCTCATGGGTTAATTGAACGTTCTTTTTGAGAACCCCCTTCCTCTTCAGGTAATTCACCACACGGTTTGAATAATCCGTCTTAGGAGAATCCATCATTACTCTAAAAGTCTCTTCGAGAAACTCGATTACCTCCTCTGGAGCGTCATCAAAGACAAAGTACATGTAGTGATCAACGCCCATAAGATCATCCCCCTGTCAGTAGTTTTATAAAAATATTAAAAAGGTGCTCAGTTAAAGTTTGAAGTACGATAAACCAAGCTTATCTCGATGTTATATTTGGACTCAATCTCCCGGAGTTCTTGGAGGGTGTAAAACGGTGGATATGATGGTCCCCTAGCGTAGTATATCTTTATCTTTTTTATGCCGTGACTTTTGGCGTATTCAGCCTGTCTTGTTATTTGTCTTGTATCTATTCCATCAAAGCCTCTTTTACATTCTATTAACACGGTTTCTGACCCCTGGTTCGCGATGATATCAATTTCCGTTTTCCCACTTGATGTCATAACTTGTCTCCCAACTTCTTCAACTTCCCACCCGCTTCGTTTAAGATGGCTCACGATTTCAGCCTCATATAAATGACCTCCTAAGTCTTTCCGCTTGCCGGTTGCATATTCCTTTAGTTCCCGGTTGATGCTACTTACCAAGTCTTTTCCTCCATTATTAACGCTTTTTGCATCACTAAGCACCCTTTCAAGCTTTTTGACGTCCCATCCTCTATCAACGATGAGCCTTATGGCATTAATGTTAGTTATCATCTTTTCCTCTTCTTTTAGTTTCTTCAAGGTTCCCGCTATCTCGTCAAAGTCTTTCCCATCTTTTAGCCCTCCATCTTTAACAACGTACTTCTCAACGATCTTTAATCTGTACTCCTCTCCAAGTTTCTCTTTAACCCATTCTGCAATACCCTTCGACGCGTACGTGAACTTTTTGACAACCTTATTGTCCTTGAAAAGACCAATCAACACTTTATCGTGGCTGATCACTTTGATTCCCAGTTTTGCCCCTTTAACCCCCAGTTTTTCTGCAACTTTCTCTGGCTCAATAAGCGTGCTCACGGCATCGTAGACTGCAGCAACGTCTGGGGAGACGTAGTGTTCCAGGAGCCAATGGGCAGCAAAATCGAGAACTATCAAGCCAAGGAAAAACCACCAGACCTGAGGTCGAATCCCGTCCCCTGGCTTTATCCCTGGATTAACTCCCGGTGGAACATTAATGTTGCCGTTGGCCTGGGATCCGATCGGATGGACAACGCTCGCTGCTGCGCTCGCGCTACTGACCGTCAGACCTAGGATCAAGAGCCCTAAGAGCAGGGCGATTGTTTTCTTCCACGTTCTCGTGCACCTCAGGAAGACTTCGTCGGACAATAAATCCGTAGCTTTAAAAAAGTTACTATACAAAAATGTAAATATTGATATTTCAAAGCTCATTCTAGTGTGTTGATCTACAAAGGGATTTCTCGCGTGAGCTGAGTACAAAATCCCACAAATATTTTACATAAACATGTATAAATTCAACTGGTATAATTCCATAATTTAACTTGCAGAATTCAAACCTTCAAACTCCTATTTATCAGCCTTTTGAAGTTAGTACATAAACGTCTTGGGAGTTGGAAGAAAGATACGGGAAAACACCAATTGAACCACACGTTAATCTGAGTACTCAAAATAGGGCAGGTAATCTTTTTTAACTGCATTTTCATTCTTCCCCCATGAAGTTCACTTTCCTCCCCGAGAAGGCCCTAAAAGCCGGGAACGCCCTCGTCGTTGCGGATCTCCACATAGGCTTTGAGGAAGCCATGGTCAGTGAGGGCCACTACATTCCCAAACTCCTGGACGAGATGATCTCCTCCCTTCAAAGCCTTCTTGAGAGGGAGAAGCCGAAAAGGCTCATCATAGACGGCGACCTCAAACACTCCTTCGTCCCGCTGAAGAGGGAGATGCGGGAGCTCAGAGCGTTCTTCGAGAGAATTAGCAGACTTGTGGATGAGATAATCCTCGTGCGGGGCAATCACGACGTCGGGATCCTATGGCTGAGGGAGCTTGGGGTTGAGATAGTTGATGAGCTCGAGCTCTCGGGCTGGAAAGTTGTCCACGGCCACAGGCTTGAGGAAGGGGAGCGCTTCATAATCGGCCACGAGCATCCGGCTATAAGGCTGAGGGACGAGGTTGGTGCCGCGGTAAAGGTTCCGGCATTTCTGGCTGGGGAGGAGCTGATAGTCCTTCCGGCCTTCAGCCCTTGGGCCTACGGGAACGACGTGACGAGGGAGATAGTTTCTCCGTTCCTTCAAAAGTTCGAGACATCAAAGCTCAGGGTTATGGTCCCCTTAGAGGGTGAAGTACTTGACTTTGGAGAGCTGGGGAAGCTCATGGAAGCCCTGAGGAGGCTCAGTATGGTTTGATTTTGGAAACCAAAAAGTTTTTAATCGAACCTAAGAAGTACCGACCATGATACGCTGGGCCGAGAGGGAGTACAGTGACGAGGAGATATACTCCGTTCTGAGTGAGCCGGTTAGGGAGTGGTTTAAGTGGAAGTTTGGAACTTTCACCCCGCCCCAGCGCTACGCGGTCCTTGAAATCCACAGGGGGGAGAACGTCCTCATCTCTTCCCCCACGGGTTCTGGAAAAACTCTCTCCGCTTTCCTCTCCGCTATAAACGAACTTATCCTTCTCGGAAAGGAAGGCAAGCTTGAGGATAAAATCTACGTCCTCTACGTCTCACCCCTCCGCGCCCTAAACAACGACATCAAGAGGAACCTTGAAGGCCCTTTGGCGGAGATAAATGAAGTTGCTAAAGAGCTCGGCTACGAACTGCCTGAGATACGCGTTGGTATAAGGACGAGCGACACGTCGAGCTACGAGAAGAGCAAGATGGTGAAGAAGCCGCCCCATATCTTGATAACCACACCAGAAAGCCTTGCCATAGCTTTAAACGCCCCCAAGTTCGGTGAGAGGCTGAAGACGGTTAGGTACGTCATCATAGATGAGGTTCACGCGCTCGCTGAAAACAAGCGCGGCTCTCACCTCGCGCTGAGCATTGAGAGACTTCAAGAGATGGCCGAGAACGAGTTCGTGAGGATCGGCCTGAGTGCGACGATTCACCCCCTTGAGGAGGTTGCCAAGTTCGTCTTCGGCTTCAACGACGACGGAACCCCGAGATCTGGCTTAATAGTTGACGTCTCCTTCGCCAAGCAGACGGAGATACGGGTTGAGAGCGTTGTGGAGGATTTAATCTACACCCCCGCCAATGCTCTCAGCGACGCCCTCTACAACCGCCTGGCGGAGTTGATAAGGGAGCACAGGACGACATTAATTTTCACCAACACGAGGAGCGGTGCGGAAAGGGTTGCCTTTAACCTGAAGAAGCGTTTTCCAGAGTTTGAAGGCCTAATAGAGGCCCATCACTCGAGCCTTTCGAGGGAAGTCCGCTTGGACGTCGAGGAGAAGCTGAAGAGGGGAGAGCTGAGGGCAGTTGTATGCGTCTCCGGGGATTCAAAAATCCTGACTGAGAAGGGGCCCGTCGAAATAGGGCGTTTGAACTCAAACATGATTGCAGGTGTTCGGGGATTCCGCACTGAGCTTGTCAGGTTCAAAGAGCCTCAAAGGGTAGAATACAGGAAGAAAGGCCTCAAGATAAGAACGCGGTTGGGATTCGAGATAAAAGCAACAAAGGAGCACAAGTTCCTAACCGTTGATGAAAATGGAGAGCTGAGATGGGTTGAGGCTTGGAAACTCAAGGAGGGAAGCTGGGTTGGAGTTGCTAGAAGACTTCCAAGTCCAAACTTAAGGGTCTCTACCTTGGACTTACTGCCCCAGAACGCGTATCTAAAACTCAAGCCGGGATTTTTGAGAGAGTTAAAGCTTTCAATACAAGCAAAATTTGGCTCAATAAAAGCATACTCTGAAAAGAAGGGATGGAATGCATCTTACGTCACAAAACAGCTTAACGGTGTCTATCCATTCCGATGGGAGCGGCTAAGTGTTGTTTTAAAAGACCTCGGCCTTACAATAACAGAAAATGATGTCGAGCGGATAACTTCCGATAAAGGCAAGTACTCGCTTCCCCTTGAGTTTACACCAGGCATGGCAAGGCTACTCGGTTTCTGGATGGCGGACGGCTCGTGGAAATGGGGCACGCTAACTCTCTTCTCGTCTGACAGGAAAATGCTTGGGAAGTATAAAGAACTGTGCAAAAAAGAATTCGGAGTGGAAGGAGCAATAAGGATGCAGAATGAGAGCACCTATTCCCTGGAAATTTCTTTCAACCTCCTTCCGGCCATCTTTAAAAACCTCACAGGGGACACAGGGCGGAAGTCGAAACTTGGAACTTTTCCTAGTATTATCTATTCGCTACCTGAAGAGCATAAGAGGGAGTTCCTGGCCGGCTACTTTGATGGAGATGGCTTTCTTGAGGTAAAGGGGGGGAGGGTTTATTCTGCTGGATTTTCGACGTTCAATAAGAGATTCGCCGAGGGCATACGAGACATTCTGCTTCAGTTGGGAATAGTGTCATCAATAAGAACTATGGAATACGATGAATTTCAAACTTTTAGGGGAAGGTTAATCCCCAAGAAGGGAGCCTCTTACACTGTCTCCGTTCTGGGTGGAGAATACCTGAAGAGATTCTTCGATGCTGTTCGTCCGTGGAGGTCAAATTATGATGGATGGGAAGGTATGTACAATAAGGGGTACTCAAACTCCGATGTCATACCCAACCTCGGGAAGCGCTTGAGGAGCATACGCGAGAGGCTTGGAATAAGCGCATACCGCATGACCAAAATGGGCTTCTATAATCCGGTCAAGGTTGAGTTGGGAGAGAGGGAGATAAGCAGGAGAAACTTAAGGGTCCTTGTAGAATTCTACGAAAAAGTGGCGAAAGAGAAGAGAGTTGAGGATGTTCTCGAGGAATTATCTTATTTGAGAGAACTGGCTGAAGGGGGCATATTCTTCGATAGGATAACTTCGATTGAACCCACCTATATTGATGTTGCTTACGGCATCATAAACTCTGAAACCGGAAACTACATCGTTGAAGGCTTTCTCTCGAAAAACAGCTCAACAAGCCTTGAGCTTGGGATTGACATTGGTACAATTGACCTCGTCGTCCTTATCGGATCGCCGAAGAGCGTCAACAGGGCACTCCAGAGGATAGGCAGGGCAGGCCACAGGTTACATGACATCAGCGAGGGTGTTATCCTCGCCCTCGACAGAGACGACCTCGTTGAGGTGACTGTTTTAGCGCACAACGCGAGGAACAGAAGGCTTGATAGAGTTAGGATTCCGAAGAACCCGCTAGATGTTCTCGTCCAGCACATCGTTGGAATGGCCCTCTACAAGGTCTGGGAGGTCGAGGAGGCCTACCGTCTTGTTAGGAGGGCTTATCCCTTCCACGAGCTTCCCTTTGAGGACTTCATGAGCGTCCTTAAGTATCTCTCCGGCGGCTACGAGGGACTAGAGGACAGGAAAGTTTACGCCAAAATCTGGATGGAAGATGGGAAGTTCGGAAGAAGGGGCAAGATGACGAGGGCGATCTACTACATGAACGTCGGAACAATTCCAGACGAGGCGAAGATTAAGGTCTACACAATGGACAAGCAGATGATCGGAACGGTTGAGGAGGAGTTCGCCGAGAGGCTGATGCCAGGGGACATCTTCGTCTTAGCTGGAAGGACTTACGAGTTCGTGAAGAGCAGGGGAAACAAGATATACGTGGTTCCCCGTGAGGGGGCGAAGCCTACGATCCCCGCCTGGTTCTCGGAGATGTTGCCTTTGAGCTTCGATCTTGCCTTAGATGTCCAGCGCTTCAGGAGGGAGGTGAAGAGCCTCCTCAACAGAAAGGACGCCGTCAGGAGACTGATAAGAAAGTATGGCATAGACAGGAGGGCCGCTAAAGCTATAATAGCCTACTTCCGCGAGCAGGAAAGGTATTCGACGATCCCAGATGACGAGACGGTTCTCGTTGAGGAGGTCGAGAAGGAGAATACCTACGAGTACTTCTTCCACACGTTAATAGGGAGAAGGGCCAACGACGCCCTCAGCAGGGCCTTTGCCTACGCTGTAAGCCGGTGGAAAGGGGTAAACGTCGGCATAGCCCTCAACGACAACGGCTTCCTCCTGAGGGTTCCGAAGGAGGCGAGGCTGAGCGAAACTGAGATCAGAGACCTCTTCCAGCTTGAAGACCTTAGGGAGGTACTAAAGAGGGCCCTTGACAACACGGAGCTTTTGAAGAGGCGCTTCAGGCACGTGGCAAACAGGGGTTTCCTCATCCTTCGGAGGTACGTGGGGAGGAAGAAGAGGCTCGGCAGACAGCAGGTCATAGCGGTTTCGCTTCTCAAGGTTCTCGAGGAGCACTATCCGGACTTCCCGCTCCTGAAGGAAGTTTACAGGGAGATCATGGAGGACAAGATGGACGTTGAAAATGCGGAGCTGTTCCTCAGCTGGGTGAGGAAGGGGAAGATCAAGGTGGTCTTCGAGAGGAACGAGCTTCCGAGTCCCTTCGCCTTCAACCTCGAGGCGATAGGCTCGAGTGATGTCGTCCTAATGGAAGACAGGCGTGAGATGATAAAGGCCCTCCACCGGAAGATAATGGCAATGATAGGAGAATCCAGCTGAATGAATGGAAAGGAGAAAAGACTTCAGAAGACTGTTATCTTGTCCTCCAGGATCATCTTCTGAATCTTGTTTATGTCTGTGAGCCAGGCGTCTGCTATCTCGTAGGCTGGCTTCTCTATGACGTCGAGGGAGTAGCCCCTCTTTGGAATGATCTGGACGCTTGCAACGAGTGGTTCATCGATGGGCTTGCCTATCTGGCTGAGTATCCTGACGTAGACCTCCTCCACGCCCTCGACCTGCTCCGCTATGTCGTTGGCTATTAGCATAGCAAGGATGTTGTAGATCTTTCCGACGTGGCTGACTGGGTTCTTTCCAGCTGCAGCCTCCATGCTCATGTGCCTGTTGGGCGGGATGAGACCGTTAACGCGGTTGCCCCTTCCAACGCTACCGTCGTCTCCAGCTTCAGCGCTAGTTCCGGTGACGGTGATGTAGTAGATGCCCTTCTTCGGGTCGTCGGCGGTGTTGACGTATATCTTCGTCGGTCTCTGGGTGTGCTCCTCCACAACCCCCTTGGCGGCCTCGTAGATGGCCTCCTTAACGGCCATGTAGTCGTCGGGGTTGTCAACCTCGCTGTCAACGATGGCGGCAGCGATGGTGAGGTCTATCTCGTCGCCCTTCCTGAGGCCCATGACCTTGATGTCCTCTCCAACCGCTGGCCACTTCTTCTTGAATTCGTCGCTGTTGAGGAGCCTCTCGGTCTCCAGAACTATCCTCTCGGTCTCGCTGAGCGGGGCGTAGCCGACGCCAAAGCTGGTGTCGTTGGCGAGCGGAATCGGGTTCTCCTTGGCCTTGTTGAAGACTCCGACAAGGTCAACGCTTCCCTGGCCGATGCGGGAGTCGATGACAACGTGATAGTCAAGATCGAGGTGCCTGACGGCCTTCCTGAGGTATTCTTTTGCGGCCTTTATGGCGATCTCGTGAACAGGGAAGAACTCCTTGTCCACCATCTCTACGGCCCTTCCGGAGAGGAGGATGTAGATCGGCTTGATGACCTCACCGCCGCCGAAGCGGGGGTAGGCCCTTCCACCGACGACCTCAACTTGGTCGGTGTTGTGGTGGAGGATTATCCCGTACCTCCTGATGTACTCCCTTGAGAGGGCCCTGCTCACGGCTTCGGCGATTCCATCTGCTATGCTGTCAGGATGGCCTATACCCTTCCTCTCAACGAGCTCAACCTGCTGCATCTCCACGGGGGTCCTCACGATCTCCTCAACCACTATGTTCCTAACTTTTTCTACCATGATCATCACCTTCTCCGTTAGATTAACCCGTGCACTGCCCGGGTCTGTTCATCACCTTATATACTTTTCGGCATGAAGTACTCCCAAGAATATTCCTGATGGTTATTAAACTCGAAAACCTTAAATTCTATCTCGATAATTTTTCGGAGACGGTCGCGCCCGGTGGCCCGTGCCCGGGAGCAATGAACGGGTTAGACGATGCCGGGCGCACAGGGCCCGCCCCCTCCGGCCCGCTGGAGTACGTGTTCCAGCGTTCTATGAAAGCGGGGGATGGGCCGGGCCCACAAGGCTTTTCCCAGAAGGACAAAGACTCATCCCTGTTCCTTTATCTTGAGGGCCTCAAGGAACTTCTCGGTTATCGCTTCCTCGGCCAGCTTTAGGAGGGAGTTCTTGTCCCTGGCGAGCTTGAACAGGCCTAGCGGGATCCTGGCCCCACCCATAGTTGCGTGGCCTCCGCCGCTCCCTATGTCCCCGAAGGCGTCCTTCATAACCGCCCCTATGTTCACGCGCACGTCCCTCGTCCTTGCCGACATCTCGATGTAGTCTTCGACGATCCCGAATACGAGTACCGTGCTTATCCCCTCAAGCCTCAGGAGGAAGTCGGCGGATTCGGCCAGGGCGTCCCTGTTCCTTATGAACCCCACGTTGGAGACGACGACGTTTTTGTACGCCTTCCTGTTGAGTATGGCCCTCGCCAGTATCTCCGCGGTTTCGGTTGAGATGTCAGGGTGTTCTATTCTATCCAAGAGCTCGTGATTGACCTTCCCTGCCAGGAACTCAATGGCCTTGAGATCCGTGGGGCTGAGCTTGGAGAACTTCTTTGTGTCGGTGTATATCCCGTAGAACAGCGCGGTGGCGAGCCGTTCTGAGGGGGCGATGTTCGTGGCCTTCAGGTACTCGGTCAGTATGGAAGCAGAGGCCTTAACGTCCTCCCTTATGTCCACGAAGGCGTCATCTGGAAGGAGGTCGTGGAGGTGCTGGAATATCTGGTGATGGTCTATGAGAACCTGCACTTTCGAGTAGTCCTCCGGCTCCAAAACCGTGAGGTTTCCGTTGGGCTGGGTGTCGACCAGGGCTATGGTGCTGTGCTTCCTTATCTCGTAAGAGCCCCTTGAAACCTTTCGGAGGGTCACCCCGAGGAGGTTGACAAAGGCCTGGTTCTCATGGTGGGTTATCTCGCCGCCGTAGGCTATTGTGGGCTTTAAACCAACGCTCTGGGCTATCGCAGAGAGGGCAACCGCGGCGGAGATTGCGTCGGGATCGGGGTTGTCGTGGGTGAGGATGAGCAGGTTTTCTGTTTTCTCCTTAATCGCCTGGAGCTTTTTAATAAGAAGGGTGGCGTTCTTTTTTTCACCAAGCTGAAGCAGCGTCCTTAAGAATGCGTCCGTTACAGCTCTCTGCGGGTAGATGCCGTAGTCTATCCTCACCTCCTTTTCGAACTCCTCCAGGATTATGTCCTCGAGGGTTTCCTTGGGCATGTCATCCGGAAGGAGTGCTATTATCGGGACGTCCTTGTTGTTTGTTCTGATTATGTACGCGGTCTTCTTAACGGTCTCAAGGTTGTGGGTGGTTACAACGACGGCGTCCGCCCTTTCAATTCCCGCCTTCAGAAGGGTTGCTGTGTATGAGAAATCCCCCTGGACAACGCTGAATCCGCTTTCCTCCAGGGATCTCGCGCGGATTTCGTCCTTTTCGACTATAACGATCTCGAACTCGCCCTTGAGGGCTTCTGCTATCTGTCTTCCTACGCTCCCCCCGCCGAGGATCAGGATTCTCATGATCACCACCTTTGAGCAACAACGTTTAAATAGATACGTTCACATAATCCTAAAGGATACTCTACCCACTTTGAGGGCTCCGGATATATATAGGTGTCGATCAAATCATAATAAGGAATCAGACGGTGAGAACATGAAGCTGCCTGATATTAAGCCGGTTAAGGAGAACTTGGTGGTCACCTCCCCCCAGGAGCTCATCCAGGAGATTAAAGAGACGGCCTCCGAATCCGGCGGTGTTTTCATAAAACTCTTGGGTAAGAAAGGAAGCGCCCGCTACTACCTCACGGTGCTCTTTGACAGGACAAAGCTTCTCGCCGCCGAGGGGCAGGATGTTGACTCGAACACCCCAGTGGTCGGTGATGAGGCCGTTGCCCTGCTCAACGAACTTCTGAAGGGCCCGGTTGTTGTGGACGTCTATCCCCTCGACGAGATCGGCGTCAAGCTGTCCATAGCAGATAACCTTGAGGTGTACGGACAGACCCCCAAGATAGCGATCGATGAACTCCTGAGCGGAAAACCAGTTAAACCCGTTTCCGCTACAAAACCCGTTCCCAAACCTGAACCTGAACAGAAGCCTTCTCCAAAACCTGTTCAGAAGCCAGGACCCAAGAAGGCAGCAGGGGAAGGTGGAGTGGAAATTGAGATCAGAATACCAGGTGGGGATGCACTTGAGAACGCCCTGAGGGAATACTCCAAACACCTCCTCTCGGAGGCCAAGAGAATACGCACCCTTCAGGTCAACAGAATAGTTTTCTCCGGCGAGCTCTCGGAGGGCGTTGTTTACCTGGATGTCCATCTCTACGGCCACAGCGAGGGTCAGATGAGGGAGATCGCGGAGAAGAGAATGCTCCATGCTATAAGCAAGCATGCCCCGTGATACTCAGGGTGGCCGATATCAAGCCGATACTGAGGGACATAAGGGTCATCCTCGATGGGAAGGAGGTAGCACCCCAGGAGATCGTTGAGAAGGAAAAGAAGAAAGTCGGGAAGGTTGACCGGGAGGGCAGGATCACGCTGGCGGTACTTGAGGACGTCTGGCCCTACTTCAGCGCCATGGCCAAAACCATAGTCGGTGAGACTCAGGAGGCAGGGATAATAGTGAGGGCGGCGAGCTTTGACGTGAAGGGCAGGAGGGAGTTCGAGATCAACGCAAAGCTCGCGGTAGAGACTTCGCTCCCGGAGGAACAGGTCGAGAGGCTCGTCAGGAGCATAATAACGAGGCACGCGAAAGAACTTGGAAGGACTATTAACCGATACATAACGGTTCACACGATCGACGTCGAATTCATAAGGAAGCCTACGGCCGCGGCGGCTCCATCCAGGCCAGTGGTAACCAGCGGTAAAGCGGCTCAGATACTTGAGAAGAGGGAGGAGATTGAGAAGGAAGTTGAGAGGCTCCTCAAGCAGGCGGGCATTGAGGATCTCTCCTTCCTGACCGAGGAGAAGAAGCGGGAAAGCGAGGAGACTCTGCTGCGGAGCAGGATAGAGCCCGCAATGGAAGCCCTGAAGAGCAGGCTCCACACGGAGCTCAAGCTGATCCCACGCGTTACCTTCAAGTGGCTGAAGATGAACTGGGACGTGAAGGATACTACCGTCTACGTGGAGATAGAGGCCTCTTTCCTGAAGGAGGAGGTTGGGGGACTCTTCGGTTCCTTCTCCGGCGTTGACGAGAACAAACTGAAGGCGGACGCCAGGGACACCATCCTAAGGGTTATTAGGGACATCTCACGTGAATACAGCATCAAGATAAGCCTAAGGAAGCTCAACGTGATCGTGAGGTAAACCTTTTTTGGTTTCCAACATTTTGCACGCGAGGAGTGCGGAGCTATGGACGTTATAGGCTACATATTCGTGATAATCGCAGTGGCGAGGGTTCTCGCCGAGATCTTCGAGAGGTTTAACTATCCCGGATTCCTGGGTGAGATCACCGCAGGTCTTTTCCTAGGCATTGTTCTTCACGACCTCCCGAAGGAAGATATGAGCCTGCTCGCTGAGCTTGGGGTGTTCTTCCTCATGCTCTACGCGGGCCTGGAACTCACTCCTGAGGAGGTCAGGCTCGGGGGAAGGAAGAGCGCCCCCATCTATGCCGTGACCCTGGTGGTTATGTTCCTCCTCACCCTTCCCTTCACGGACTACAATGTGGGGCCGGACAACATAATTGTGGCGTCGATACTGGCCGTCGCCTCGGCCCCCATAGTGTTAAGACTGGAGAGGTTTTTCGGTTCGGATTTCCTCCACATAGCCCTCTCCTACGCCGTCATAAGTGAGGTCGGGGCCCTGGTGATCCTCTACCTCCTGATAAACTTCGAGCTTCATCACCTCAGCTACTTTGAGCTGGCCCTGGAGGTTGTTAAGGACGCCGTCTTCCTCGGCCTCGTCCTCGGCGTCAACTACTGGATCGGGATAAAGCACAAGCTCTGGATAATCACCCGACTCAGGAGGCTGAGAAGCGACGAGGCGGTCTTTGGGGTCGTTATGATAGTCGCCACGTCCCTCGGCCTTATAAGCGAGGAGATCGGACTTCACTTCAGCATAGGGGCTTTCCTCGTGGGTTTGATGCTCCACAGCGACCTGATGGGGACCAAACAGTATGAGAGAGTCCACACGATAATCTCTGGGATCACCTACGGCATATTCGCACCAATATTCTTTGCGTGGAGGGGCATAAACTTTGAAACTGAGTTTTCCCAGGAGGTTCTTTACTTCTTCGCGGTTATCTATGTCATCAGGCTCTTCCTTACCCTGATCCTGGTGTGGGAGAGTGATGTTAAGACCTCACTCGCGAGGGCCGCGGGGATAGCGAGCTTCGGTGTGCTGGGCCTGCTCGTTGGGGAAGTCGGCTACTCGTACGGTGTGCTGTCTGAGCATATGTACGCACTGGCCTCACTGGCAAGCATACTGGGTATATTCGTATCGGCCAGCTTGGGGAGGGCCGTTCACACGGCCTCTTTCAGAAAGACGTGATGTGGGAAACTCTCAGATGGCCCCTTCCCTTTTACGAAACCTTTATAAGTCGGGTGTTGAGGAACGGCTGATTAAGAAGTGAGATGGGTGGTTGAGATGAGCTGGATGACTCCTAAAAGGGCTTTTATCGGCGCTGCGGCCGCAGAAGGAGGAACTAAGCTCAACGCTTTCGATAACGCTCTCCTCAAGCTGGGCATAGGCAACGTTAACCTGGTCAAGCTGAGCAGCGTCATCCCCGCACATATAGAGTGGATGGAGAAAGTCCACGATGTCCCCATAGGAATGCTCCTCCCAACGGTCTACGCGCACATAGAGAGCGACGAACCTGGAATGACCATAAGCGCCGCTTTGGGAGTTGGCATCAGCGAGAACAACGAGGGTGGGCTGATATACGAGTACTCCGGCTACTGCACGAAGGAAGAGGCAGAGGAGATGGTCAGGAAGATGGTCGAGGAAGGCTTCGCCCAGCGCGGCTGGAAGCTGGCCGAGTTCCGAGTTGCCAGCGCGAGCATAACCGTGAAGGACAAGCCTGCTGCTGCTCTTGCCGTTGTCGTGATGTTTCCGTACTGACTTTTCTCTTTCCACTTCACTCAGATCTTCTCCATGTCCACGAGGATGAACTCGTCCGGCGACTTTCTCTCAAAGAGCATCCTGTACCTCTGCCCCGCCTTTGATGCTATTGCCTCCACGTATCCTCCTGATTCATCACCGGAGACGTTCATCCACACGACCTCGAAGCCCCTCCTCTGAAGGGAAGTTTTCAGAACCCCTTTAATGCTCGTCCCGGGTTCGAGAGCGTTTCCCTTAGATCTACCATTCAGGAAGCTCCATAGCTCGAGGAAAACCCTTCTTGGATTGTAATCGTCGAGGGGGAGCATGAACAGCAGGGAATCCTCCTCTTTGAGGAGGAACCGGTGGGCGGATTTCGAAAACAGGGCAACGTTTACCTCCAGCTGAAGGCTCCCGTTTGAGCCGGCTGAGATCTCCCCTACAAGGTGCGGGATCCCGTAGTTCAGCCCCTCCCTTATCTCCTCCGAAAGCTCTTTGACCCTCTGAAAGAGTTCCTTCCTCAGCCTGGCCTCGCTCATCGCCACCGGTTACTTTTCCGCGTTTATAAGTTTTGTTACCAAATGTACATCGATCGGGCACTAGGTTTAAAACCCCACGACGAAGCTATCCCTAAGGTGATGATCATGGGCTTCAGTCGCGAGGAGAACGCGTTTATCGAGTGGTACCCCCTGGGCTACGGCGTTGGCTTTAAGGTAAAGAGGAGGCTCTTTGAGACCCAGACGGACTACCAGAGGCTTGAGATATATGAAACGGAGGGCTTTGGGAAGCTCCTGGTTCTCGACGGCACGGTTCAGCTGGTTGAGGTTGGCGAGGCGAGCTATCATGAGCCGCTCGTTCACCCCGTTATGCTCGCCCACCCGAACCCTAGGAGGGTTCTCGTCATCGGCGGTGGAGACGGCGGTACCCTGAGGGAGGTTCTGAGGCACAACACCGTTGAGAAGGCAGTTATGGTTGAGATAGACGAGGGCGTCGTTGAGGCATCTTACCTCTACCTCGATGTTGCCAAAGACCTCCTGGACAGGCTCATCAAGAAGGAGGAACCGAGGGCTGAGCTGATAATAGGCGACGGGGTCAAGTACCTCCGCGGGAGCGAGGAGAAGTTCGACGTCATCATAGTCGACTCCACCGACCCCGTCGGCCCTGCGAAGCTCCTCTTCTCCGAAGAATTCTACCGCGACGCCTACGAGAGGCTCAACGAGAGGGGTCTCTACATAACCCAGGCCGGTAGCGTCTACCTCTTCACGAACGAGCTCCTTGACGCCTACAGGAACATGAAGAAGGTCTTCGACAGGGTCTACTACTTCAGCTTCCCGGTCATCGGCTACGCGTCCCCCTGGAGCTTCCTTGTGGGCGTTAAGGGCGACATCGACTTCACTAAAGTGGATCTTGAGAGGGCCAAGGGGCTCGACCTTCAGTACTACGACCCCGAGAGGCACGAAACCCTGTTCCAGATGCCGCGCTACGTTAGGAAGCTTCTGGAGGAGAAAGAGTGAACCGCAACCGCCGGAGGTTCCTCTCCGTTTTTGTGACCCTCGCACTGGGTCTGTTCCTCGCCTACAGGATCTCCGGGGAAGTCAGGGGTATCGAGTGGTCGGAGGTCAGCTTCCCCTACCTCCTCCTCTCCCTTTTCTTCGGGGTGATGGCCTTTCTGGTCTACACTTTTGTTTGGTACCTCCTGCTCTCGGGCATCTCCGAGGTGGGCTTCAGAAGGCTGGTTTTGCTGAACCTCATGTCGAGCTACGTTTCCATGGCCTTAAATTCGACATTGGGGGGTATAGTGAAGGCCAAGTACGCTATGTCCGAGTGGTGGAAGTCAATAGGCGTCGTGGGGCTCGTGACAACCCTCGAGATACTGCCCGGGGCCGTTGTTGCCGTCGCGTTTGGCGATTACTCCCTTTTGGCCGGCCTCCTTGTGCTCATTTGGGCCCTCGTCCATGAGGACTCCCTATACCCTCTCGTTGCCCTTCCCTTCAAACTCCTCGGAAAAGAGGAGTGGATTCACGACTTCTACCTTGGATGGAAGGAGGCTAAGAAAGGCCGCTTCCTGGAGGCCCTTCTGGTGGCGCCTTTCCAGTCCTTCTTCCTCGCTCTGGCCCTTGTAATGACTGGCAGGGCCTTTGGGATCAGCATTCCGCTGTGGAAGGGCTTTGTGGGCGTAACCTATTCCACGGTTATTGGGGGGATCTCGGGCACTCCTGGGGGAGTGGGGGGCAACGAACTCGGGATTATGCTCGCAATTGGAAACGTTCCGGCCGGGGCGACGGTGGCTTTTGCCTATAAGTTCCTCACCCAGTACGTCTTTGCCTTGGTGGGCGTCGTGCCCTTCTACATGCTGAGCTCTGGGGAATGATCTTCCCTCTGGTGTCCACCGGAGAAAACTCTTATAGGAAGTTCCGCCTAATTCCTCCGGTGATATCATGAGGATGGAGGATTTAACCTGGCCGGAGTTCGATAGAATAAAGGGAAAGGTAAAGGCCGTTATTCTGCCCGTTGGAAGTGTTGAGGCCCACGGCAGACACCTGCCCCTGGGCACCGACGTTTTCGCGCCGTTGGAACTGGCCAGGCGGGTTGAGGAGAAGGTGAAGGAGAAAGGTTCTGAGGTTCTGGTTCTCCCCCCAGTGTGGTACGGCCACAGCTTCGTTCTCAACACCTACCCAGGCACCATCAACGTCCGTCCCGAGTCCCTCCGAATGTACGTGGGGGACATCCTCTCCGAGCTGGCGGCGGAGGGTTTTGAGAGGATAGTACTGCTCAACGGGCACGGTGGAAACATCTACCCACTCATCGAAGCTGCGGAGGATGTTGCCGAGCTCTACCCGGATCTCGAAGTTTTCCTGATAAACTGGTGGATGGATTTCCGCGAGGAGATCCTGTCCGTGTGCTCAAGCCAGGGGCACGCGGGAGAGGACGAGACCTCGGTTGTGCTGGCCATCAGGGAGGATCTGGTGAAGATGGCGGAGGCGAGGGGGAGAAG
Source organism: Thermococcus profundus (assembly GCF_002214585.1). NCBI lineage: Archaea > Methanobacteriati > Methanobacteriota > Thermococci > Thermococcales > Thermococcaceae > Thermococcus > Thermococcus profundus. The sequence goes on along the minus strand of NZ_CP014862.1, from coordinate 1,729,935 downwards.
GGTGAAGAAAAAGGTCAGGATCATCAGAAAGGACATCGGAAGGGAGCTCTTCCCGGACGGCGTGAACGATGATCCCAGCGGCGCAACGGCAGAGAAGGGGGAGGCCATCCTTGAGACCGTCTCCATCAGGATAGCTGAAATAATCCTCGGTGGGGAATGATGGAGGTTCCAAAGGAAGTTTTTAACGAAATAGACAAGCGCGTGAAGAGGCTGAACGCACTCATTGAGATAGCCGAGGAGAGGGCTCTCTCAGAAGAGAAAAGGCCAGTTCCAAAGCCGTCCTCTCCCGTAAGTGCCTATCTGTGGGTGAGCGCGGCGTGGGTGATTGGGGGCCTCCTCATCCTCTACCTCTTGAGATCCCGCTATGGAAGCGTTCTTGGCTCTGCATCAGGGGCTTCCCTTATGATCTACGGAGTCCTGACCGTGGGGATCCTGCTCCTCATCATTTTCTACTACCTCTCTAGGAGGGGCAGCGAAGAAGAAACCTTTGACCTCGACGAACGGGCCAGGGCCGCCAGGAGGGTTGTTAGGGATTTTTACATCCCCCTCAGAGAGGCCCTTGAGAACAACGATGAAAGCGCCCTCCGCAGACTGGCGGACAGGCTGATGGACGATCCCATGTTGAACAGAGCCATGGAGGTTTCGAAGGAGGGTGATCCGAGGGTGGTCGCCTATGCCCTCTACCTCTACACCTCTCCCGGAGCGGCCGACGAAGAGGAGATAGCCGAAGCCGCTCAAACAGTCGGCAACAGGGTGATGGCGATCCTTCTCCAGTCCCTTCTCGGGGAGGGTAAGAGCGCGGGTGATGCCGGCTGAGTCCCGTTTGGGGCATTGGGAGAAAGAAGAGATCTGTCGGGCGCCGTTCTAGACCCTCCCGATCACCTCGAGGCTGACGTCGAAGTTCTTAACGGAGTGGGTTAGGTAGCCGAGGCTGATGACGTCCACATCAAGTTTGGCGTACTCCGTTATGTTCTCTGGGGTTATCCCGCCCGAGACCTCGATTTTGACCCTGTCCCGGAGGCCTTCCTTCTCTAGGGCTTCTAGGACTTCTCCGATTTCTTCCGGCGTCATGTTGTCGAGCATGATCACATCGGCGCCGGCTCTGGCGGCCTTTAGGGCATCCTCCAGACTCTCCACTTCCACCTCCACGACCTTATAGACGCTGAAGGCCTTCGCGCGTTTTACGGCCTCCTCAAGCGAAACAAGGGCGAGGTGGTTGTCCTTTATGAGTATCGCGTCGCTTAGGGAGAAGCGGTGGGTCTCCCCACCTCCGATGAGGAGAGCGCGCTTGTCAATGGGCTTCAGCAGGGTCTTCCTCGTTCCAGCCACACGGACTTTTGGGTTGACGGTCCTAACTTTCTCGGTGAGCCTTCTAACCTCTGTTGCAATCCCGCTCATCCTCCCCATGACGTTCAGTGCAGTCCTCTCCACTAGGAGGATGGAGCGGGCGTTTCCTTCGAGTTCTAGGATGATCTCACCTTTCTTGACTTCCTCACCGTCCCTCTTCCGGACCTCAACCTTAACGCCGAAGTGCTCAAAGAGGGCCCTTGCCTCTTCAACGCCCGCTATGATTCCGTCCTGCTTTGCTATGATGAGCGCCTTGGCGTCCATCCCCTCCGGGATCACTGCCTCGCTCGTGACGTCGCCGAAGGGTGCATCCTCCTCAATGAAGCGGAGCAGATAGCTGAGCGGAACCATTGCTTTCACCTCTCCCCCATTCTGGTTTTCCCTTTATTTTGTTTTCTGATTTTGCTTTCTGTACTGCTATTCCTCTGCCCTCAGGGGATAATTTTTTATTCACTTATGGCAAAGTTAAACGGTGGCCACCATGATAAAAAAGGCCGTTATCCCCATTGGTGGAGAAGCCACGAGGCTCCGTCCGCTCACGATAGAGACTTCTAAGGGGCTCGTTAGGCTCCTGAACAAACCCATTCTGGAGCATTCTATTCTCAGCCTGGCCAAGGATGGAATAGAGGAGGTCTACCTGGGCGTTAAGGGGTACGTGAACTACACGACGCTCTTCGACTACTTCCGCGAGGGCTACTGGCTCAAAAAGAAGTACGGGCTGGAGAAGGAAGTGAGGATCCGCTACATGCCGCGCTACGAGAGCACTACCAACGGGGACGCAGTCTGGTACACGATGAACTACTACGGGATTAATGAGCCGGTTGTGGTTATTCAAGGCGATAACATCTACCAGCTCAACATTCAGGACATGTACGGGTGGCACAGGAAAAAGAACGCCTTTATGACGATTGCCCTTCAGCCGGTCAGCGATGTCACGGGCTTTGGTGTTGCCAAGATTGACGACGACTATCGAATCGAGTACTTCGTGGAAAAGCCAAAACCGGAGGAAGCTCCCAGCAACCTCGCCAACACCGGAATCTACATCCTCTCCGAGAACTTCTGGGAGTTCCTCAACGAAGAGTGGGCCGGGGAGATGAGGGAAGCCAGGAAACTGGACTTTGGTGGGGACGTAATTCCAGCCCTCATAGAGCACGGCTATGCGGTTTACGGCTATCCCATGGAGGGCTACTGGTTTGACGTAGGTACGCCGGAGCGCTATCTCAACGCCGCCATGTACCTCCTCCACCGTCTTTCACCGGGGGAGATGGAGGCAGTGGAGATAACGCGCGACGTCTACATGCAGGGTAAGTCTGAGATGTCCGAAAGCCTGAGGCGAAAGATAAAGGAGCGCATAAAGCGTGGTGAGCTCCTTGTGGAGGGGAAAGTGCTCCTTGGGAGGCACATCTCCATTGGAAGGGGCACGGCCCTTGAGGATGCCGTGATAGACAACTACTCGATGCTGGGCAAACGTTGCGAGGTGCTCCACTCCGTTGTCATGGACAGGGTGAAGCTCGGGGACAACGTTAGAATAATGAACTCAGTAATCGGCCGCCACGTCGAGATCGGGGACAACGTCAGGATAGTGAACTCCGTCATAGGGGACAACGCAGTCATCGAAGACAATGTGAGAATGTACAACGTCAAGATCTGGCCCCATGAGTTCGTTGAGAAGGGGGCTACGCTGGAGCATTACACTGTGAGGACGGGCGTGCCGAAGAGGTAGGGAAAAGAGGTTATGAAAAGATGTCAGCTCATCTCCAGCATCCGCTCGATGGCTTTTCTCGCCTTCTCCGCTATTTCTTTCGGCACTTCCACCTCGTATTTCATGTCCCTGAGCGACTCGTAGACGTGCTGGAGTGTTATCGCCTTCATCCCGATGCAGGTTGCATCTTCTCTGGCTGGGTGGAACTTTATGTTCGGATAGAGCCTCTGGAGGCGGTACACCATCTCCCTCTCCGTGAAGACTACCCACTCGTCCCACTCTGGGGCCCTCTTGATCATGCCGCCGGTTGAAACTATCACGTCTGCCCGCTCCTGCACTTCTGGCTCGCACTCCGGGTGAACCATGAGCTTGGCGTTCGGGTAGAGTTGCCTAGCCCTCTCAACGTCCTCCAGCGTGAACTTTCTGTGGACGTAGCAGTGGCCGTTCGGCGGAACTGGGATTATCTTCTTGCCGGTCATTTTGGCGACGTAATGGCCGAGGTTCTTGTCCGGGCCGAATATCACAACGTCTGAATCGAGCTTTGAAACGATTTTAGCGGCGTTGGCTGAGGTAACGGTTACATCAGCAAGAGCCTTGGCCTCCGCGGTGCTGTTGACGTAGAGAACAACGGGAGCGTCGGGATACTTCTCCTTCGCCTCAAGGATGTGCCTAACTGTGAGCATGTTGGCCATCGCGCAGGTGGCTCTCCTGGTTGGAAGGAGGACGGTTTTACCTGGATTGAGAATCTTCGCGGTCTCGGCCATGAAGTCAACGCCGGCAAAGACTATCACATCTGCATCGACGTTGACAGCTTTTCTCGCGAGCTCAAGGCTGTCGCCGAGGAAGTCGGCTATGTCCTGCACTTCGGGCAGCTGGTAGTTGTGGGCCATGATTATGGCTTTTCTCTCCTCTTTCAGGCGGTTTATCTCCTCGATGAGCTTCTCCCTCTCCATTTTCTCACCCCTATGTTTGGGGCATGGGAGAGAACGTTAAAAGGGTTTTTGGACACCTTTGGTTAAGGGGACAGCAAGTTGGTGATTTCCTCTTCACTAAGTTCTCTAACGAGGAGGCTTCGTATCCCAAGTGATCTTGTGTGGTGGGCCATTTTCTCGTCGTCCGTTATCAACAGGGCGTCTCTCACCATAGCCAGGGCCATAAAATAACAGTCAAAGCCGGCTGCACCGGTTTTGGATGCGACTTCAATTGCATCTTCAAAAAACTCTTCTTCTTAGAGAACTTCATAGGAGATGGAAAGGGACTCAAGAACCTGCGGAATCACCCTCTCGTGGCCGTTTCTCTTCAAGACGCTGGCAACTTCGACGAGACCAGCTTTGGGTAAAGCTACGTTATGAGAATCGCATAGGTGTATTATCAGCTTCGATTTTCTATGGGTCTCGCTCTCCCTTTCAAAAATCTCCTTTGGAAGGCTTTTTCGCGGTCTCAGCAGAGCCTTTGCTATAACGCTCGTATCAAGAACCACTCTCATGATCCCCTCTCCGGATGGCTTTGATGCCCTCCTCAACATCTTCACGCGCTTCCAGCTCAAGCTCGTCCACAAGGTCTGAAAATCTCCTCTCCTCTATGTAGAGCACGAGCTTTTTTGAGGGCAGCGAGAGGGGTTTTAGAGGTTTTATAACTCCTTCTTCATAAATTGCTTCTATGATCTTGGGCATTGGCTCCACCCACAGCATTATTAAATGAGAGCCTATTTAACGTTATAGCCTGCACTTCCCGTCAAAAAAGCTCGGCCTCTCAAACTCCTTTCTCATCGCCGGAAAATCCTCGCGGTAGTGTGCCCCTCTGCTCTCCTCCCTTGCCAGCGCGCACTCCAGGACCCCCCTCGCGAGGAGCTTCATCCTTGGGTCTGCTTCAACACCATCCAGCTTCTTCAGGCCCTCCCTGAGCGTTCTCGCGTTCCGAACTATTCCGGCATGCTCCCACAGGATTCTCCTGATGGACTCAACGTCCCCATTCTCGTAGCCGTGATAATGGGGCTCCTTTACCTCCCTGACCCTCGGTCTGTCCCTCTCTATCGTCCTTGCCACTTCAAGGCCGGAGACGACGCACTCAAGGAGGGAGTTGCTCGCGAGTCTGTTTGCCCCATGGAAGCCGTTGCTCGCGGTCTCTCCTATCGCGTAGAGGTTTTTAATTCCAGTCCTGTACCATAGGTCAACTGATATTCCCCCGATGGTGTAGTGGGCTATTGGCGTCACTGGTATCCAGTCCTTCGCTGGATCAATTCCCTCCTTGGCCAGGAAGGCGTAGATCTGCGGAAACCTCTTCTTGAAGCCCTCAATCCCCGTGGCGTCGAGGAAGACCCCCTTCCCTCCCTTCATCTGGAGGTATATTGCCCTCGCCACTATGTCCCTCGTTGAGAGCTCGTTTACGAAGCGCTCCCCATCCTCGGTTACGAGCTTCGCACCGGCTCCTCTCACGGCCTCGCTGATGAGCTTGACCCCATCTTTTCCGATGAAACCTGTCGGATGGAACTGGACGAACTCAAGATCCCTTGCAAAAGCCCCTTTCATCACCGCATCCCCGATTAGGGTTCCAATGTTCGTTGGAGAACCCGCGGTGTACTTGAAGAGCCCAGTAAAGCCCCCTGAGGCTATTACCGTTGCGTCGAACTTCAGGAACTCGCCGTCCACGAAAACACCGTAGGCCTTCCCGTGCTTAACGGCAAGCTCTTCGGCCCTTCCCCTAATGAAGTTGACCCCTTTTTCCCTCGCGTGGAGATAGAGTATCTTGGTCAGGTGCTTTCCCGTCTCGTTCTTTATCGTGAAGACCCTTGGAAAGGAATGGCCCCCCTCGGTTTCGTTGGTCTCGAACTTCAGGCCTAGAGAGAGGAGGAAGCCGTAGGCCTCACTGGCCTTTGATATCACGCTCCAGACAACTTCCTCGTCGTTGAGGTACTTGCCGGCTTTTACCGTGTCGATGACGTGAGCCCTCGGAGAGTCTCCCTCTAGAACTGGAATGGCAACACCCGCCTGGGCCAGATATGAGTTCGTACTCTTTATCCCGGTGTGGATGAGCGTAACCTCGTAGCCGCGCCCCGCCAGTGACAGCGCGGCAGTCAGTCCAGCAATGCCGCCGCCGATGATTCCAATGGATGTCATCGATCTCACCTGGTTGGAGTACCCGCGGTAGCTTAAAAACCTCTTGGGGGGATGGAACTCAAACCCCCTGGGTCTTTCGGGGAAGGTTTACAAACGTAAAGCTTTTAAGCAGATGCATACATTCGTACATGGTGATCCCATGAAGAAAAAACTCCTGATAGCGCTCTCATACGCTGCACCGATACTCGCGGCCATCAGCGTCCTGCTGATTGCCTGATGAAACGTCAAAAATCTCGATTTAGATTGATGTATGTTCAAAATTTTCCTTGTTTCTTTAATGTCCTTCGCCACATCTTCAGCTTTCTGCCCGAAAAAGCCAAATACTACAAAGCTCATTTCGGTGCGGTGATGTCCATGATGGGTGAAGTCGAGGTTGTAAGAAAAGCCCCTGGAAAGCTTGAAAGGGGGGAGGGAGAAACCGTTCGTTAGGGAAAACTCAGAGGAGCTCTTGTTCGATGTGTTAAAAGAGGGTCTTTTCTGGGCCGCGCTCGGCCGTCCGTCTGAGGTCATGCCGTTTTTGAGGGGCAAGCTTTTGGGCAATGGCTTCAGCCCTAGGGCCAGAGAGGAGCTTCAGTGGTTGCTTGACCAGCTTGAGAGGTACTACGAGCACGTCTCCAGGGCAGGGATCGTTGAGGAGAGGCACTTAAGGGCAGTGAAGTCTTTCTACCGCGACATAGTCGTTGTTCTCTCAATGGAGAGGGCTTAGCTTTTTAACCTCTCCATTCTATTCTCCCCGGGATGATGAGGGAAGTTTCGTCCGAGCGGTGAGGAAACTCGCATGGGCTGACCACCCTCAACTCTTTTAAGGCACATCTCTTTTTGAAACCGGGAGAGAAAAATGGAAGCGGAGAAACTTGCAAAGTTCATCTCTCACCTGAGGGTTTTGATTGAGATGGAGCGGAAGGCCGAGATTGAGGCCATGCGCTTAGAGATGAGGCGCCTCAGCGGTAGGGAGAGGGAAAAAGTTGGGAGAGCGGTTCTCGGCCTCAACGGGAAGGTAGTCGGCGAGGAGCTCGGCTATTTTCTGGTGAGATATGGACGGGATAGGGAGATTAAGACCGAGATAAGCGTTGGCGACCTCGTTGTAATCAGCAAACGCGACCCGCTCAAGAGCGATCTTGTTGGAACCGTCGTGGAGAAGGGGAAGCGCTTTCTAACTGTGGCCCTCGAAACCGTCCCGGAGTGGGCACTTAAAGGCGTTAGATTGGATCTCTATGCAAACGATATAACCTTCAAGCGCTGGCTGGAGAACTTGAACAACCTGAGGGAGAGCGGAAGGCGGGCCCTTGAGCTGTATCTCGGGTTGAGAGAACCTGAGAAGGGCGAACCCCTCAATTTTACTCCCTTCGACAAGAGCCTGAACGCGAGTCAGAGGCGGGCCATAGCCGAGGCCCTTGGGAGTGAGGACTTCTTCCTCGTACACGGCCCCTTTGGGACTGGAAAGACGAGAACTCTGGTGGAGCTGATAAGGCAGGAAGTTGAGAGGGGACACAAGGTCCTCGCAACGGCCGAGAGCAACGTGGCAGTTGACAACATAGTTGAGAGGCTCGTTGATTCGGGGCTTAAGGTTGTCAGAGTTGGCCACCCCAGCAGGGTCTCCAAGGCGCTCCACGAGACGACGCTCGCCTATCTGATCACCCAGCACAACCTCTACGGAGAGCTGAGAGAGCTTAGAGTAATCGGCGAAAACCTCAAGGAGAAGAGGGACACCTTCACCAAGCCGGCCCCAAAATACAGGAGGGGTCTGGGTGACAGGGAGATTTTGAGGCTGGCTGACAAAGGAATTGGAACGAGGGGGATTTCAGCGAGAGTAATCAGGGAGATGGCGGAGTGGATAAAGCTCAATCAGCAGGTCAAGAAGACCTTTGACGATGCCAGGAAGCTTGAGGAGAGGATAGCAAGGGAGATAATTCGAGAAGCGGACGTGGTTCTTACGACGAATGCATCCGCAGGTTTAGAGGTTATTGACTACGGCGAATACGACATAGCGGTGATAGACGAGGCGACCCAGGCAACCATCCCAAGTGTCCTCATCCCGATAAACAGGGCGAAAAGGTTTGTGCTTGCCGGAGACCACAAACAGCTCCCGCCGACGATACTGAGCGAGAAGGCGAGGGAGCTTTCAAAGACTCTCTTTGAGGGCCTAATAGAGCGCTATCCGGAGAAGAGCGAGATGCTCAGGATTCAGTACAGGATGAACGAGAGGCTGATGGAGTTCCCGAGCAGGGAGTTCTACGATGGCAAAATAGAGGCCCACGAGAGCGTTAGAAACATCACGCTGGAGGATTTGGGAGTTAGAGAACCCGAGTTCGGGGATTTTTGGGATACTATCCTCAAGCCCGAAAACGTGCTGGTCTTCATTGACACTTCAAAGAGGGAAGACCGCTTCGAGAGGCAGAGGCGCGGAAGCGACAGCAGGGAGAACCCGCTTGAGGCGAAGCTCGTCGCAGAGGCCGTTGGGAAATTAATGGAAATGGGCGTAAAGCCCGAGTGGGTTGGAGTCATAACTCCCTACGACGACCAGAGGGATTTGATAAGCTCGATGGTTGGCGAAGAGGTCGAGGTCAAAACGGTCGACGGCTACCAGGGAAGGGAGAAGGAAGTTATCATCCTGTCCTTCGTCCGCTCCAACGAGAGGGGCGAGCTCGGCTTTCTGACCGACCTTAGAAGGCTCAACGTCTCCTTAACAAGGGCTAAAAGAAAGCTTATAGTCGTTGGAGACTCATCGACGCTTTCGGATCATTCCACTTACAGGCGGTTTGTGGAGTTCATGAGGAAAGATGGAGTGTCGTTGGTGTTGTAAGGACTTCAAAACTTCTCCCACTGCTGGGAGGTTTCCTATTGGACTGAACTAGGATTTGGTTGTTGAATTTGGATATACCCACTTTGGGGAGAATGCAACCAATTGAAAGGTGATGATAGTAACCCGGCGCAGTAAAAGAAGAAGTGTTAGTTCAGATTCAAAAGTATTCCGTCGGGGTTAGATTATTGCCTTTATGCTTAGAAGATCGTATAAAGCCGCTGAGCTCCCATCCCACCACCACATTCCCCGGTGGGTTTAAAAGTCAGAAAAAAATCGGTCTTTAGTGGTATAAAGCTGGAAAACCATCAAAAATGTGCCTTGGGGATCAAAGATTAAGCCGTTGCAGATTGTACCCACTCGAAAAGTTTATATGACCTTCCGCTGGAAAGAGTGATAGGGTTTAATTAAAGGATTATTGCCGGCTTCAATCTGCGGGCTGTGAAGGTGATCCATATGGACAGGTATGTAGTTGAGCGTGTAAAGACCGGCATTCCCGGTTTCGATGACCTTTTAGGCGGCGGGTTCCCTAGGGGCACCACAGTACTGGTCACAGGCCCAACGGGAACTGGAAAAACTACTTTTGCAGTGCAGTTTGTCTACAAGGGTGCGGAACTTTACGGTGAACCAGGAGTTATAGTCACTCTGGAGGAGCGGGCCCAGGATCTTAGGCGTGAGATGCTGAGCTTTGGATGGGATCTTAGGAAGTACGAGGAGGAGGGGAAGATAGCTATAATCGACGGTGTCAGCTCGGTCGTGGGGCTTCCCTCCGAAGAAAAGTTCGCCCTTGAAGACGGGCTCAACGTGGAGGGCTTTCTCAGGTACGTTTATCGTGTCGTCAAGAACATAAACGCCAAACGACTTGTGGTTGACTCGATACCTTCGATAGCAATCAGACTTCGGGAAGAGAAGGATATCAGGGAGGTCCTTCTCCGGCTTAACACGATCCTCTTGGAGATGGGCGTCACTTCCGTTCTGACAACGGAGGCTGAGGATCCCAAGAGGGGGAGGATAAGCAAGTACGGTGTTGAGGAGTACGTTTCGAGGGGCGTCGTCCTCCTGGATCTCGTTGAGAAGGATGTAGAGCTCAAGCGCTATCTCCTCGTGAGGAAGATGAGAGAAACGAGACATTCGATGAAGAAGTACCCATTTGAGATAACCGAGGATGGAATAGTGGTTTATCCAAGCGGGGAGATATACTGATGTGGGAGTGGTGATACGAATTGGCAGTCAACCGCATTGAGACCGGGATAATCGATTCCCTCATACAGGGGGGAATACCAGAGGGGAGCGTTGTACTCGTAATCGGTGACGCCAAGTCAGGGAAAACCACCTTCCAGATGCAGTTTCTTTATAACCAAGTTGTACTTAGGGGAATGCCCGGTCTTGCCATACTCGTGGATCTCCCCAAGAGGGAGTTTCTGGACATCTCAAAGGGTTTCGGATGGGACTTCTCCCCGATACTGGATGAGTACCTCTACCTTGTCGACGCGTACTCCCACAGGATAAAGAGCGCTCCCAAGTTCTCCTTCTCCGAGGACGTTATAATAGACCCCTCGAACCCCACGCAGATAGCTAAGTTTGTTAAAGATACTACCTCTAGCCTCGTTGCTAGCGGCCATACTGGCCAGATGGTTGGAGTGATAACATCCATAACCCCTCTCTTCTTCGAGAGTGAGCTGGTTGATATCTACAAGTTCTTGGAGGAGCTCAAGGACATAGCCCACCGCTACCGGCAGGTTTGGATGATAGAGATAAACACCGGCGTCGAAAAGCCCGAGGTAGAGGCCATGGTGAGGGCGATAGTCGATGGGATAATCGAACTGAAGATGTTCGAGGAGGGGAGAACGCTCAGGCGGTACATACGCGTTTATGGTATGAGGAAGACCGCCCACTCCCTCTCATGGTTCCCCTACGAAATAACGCCAAGTGGGATAATACTAAGGGGTTAACGGAGGATGTTTTTTCATTATCATCCATAGTAAGCTTTTTAAGGATGTCCTTCATAACTTCTGCTGATGGTTAGGGCAGAACTCCCTACGCTGGTACTTCTGATGGTGCTGGCTTCCCTGGTGGCAATGCACTTCGCTGTTCCAGGAAGCCCAGAAACCGGCACGTTCCTTGGCATCTGCGTGAAGTCGAATGCTGGCTATTCTATCCTCTACAACGGTACCGACACCGTTCTCGTTCCGGAAGGACTTGAGAGCGGGAGGATCTACCGAATAATGGGAAGGATAGTAGGCGAGGGTGGCCTGTCAAGGGTCTCCGGTGGGTATCGAGTGGAGCCGGTGAACACAACACCTTCCTGGGCTGAGACAGTGAGGGGCTTCTACTGGGTTAAGGGAGACAGGGCCTACGTCCTTTCCCCTCGGTGGACAGAACTCTCGGCTCCATTAGACGCCCCAAAGGGATCAAAGATAAGGGTTGTTGGAGTGTTGTATGGTTCAAAGCTCTATCCTCTTGAGTACGATGTGATTGGAGAACCCAACGGGGAATTAAAGGACGGAAAGCCAGCCCAAATTGAGGGTGTCGTTCTAGGGCACTTTGGGGCCGACAACCTTGCGGTGGTCTGGAGTGAAGGTAAGAGGATCTACGCCTATCTACCATATGGGGCTAGCATCGATCCCGGCCTCAGAGTCAGGATCCTGGGAAGGGTTCGGCTGACATCACGGATAAACATCTACGTTGATTCCGTGGAGGACTTTGAAGTCTTAGGTACTCCCGATCCTGTCCCGATAAACGGATCAACCATAGGCGAAGTTGGGGAGGGAAAATGTCGGGTTGTCAAAATCACAAAGGGCGGTCTGAGGCTTGACTGTACCGAACTTGTTCTCAGGGGGATCTCGGCGAGAACTGGAGACCTTTTGAATATAAAGGCATTGAACGCGGGCTCGTATCTGAGATGCCTCGACTGTCGGGTGGAGGAACCCAGGGAGAACCTCCCTAACGAGATATGCAATCCCGTGGAAGGGAAGTTCTCCCGGATAAGCGGGGATGTGGAGTGGGTTAAGGTATACAGAAACGGCTTTGGGCTGGCCAACGTCACTAGAGGAAGCTGTTGGGTTCTCCTCAAGCTCCCGAAGTCCCTCGGGATCACCGTCAGCGAAGGGGAGCACGTAAGCGCCTACGGCTTCTTCACAACCTACCGCGGGAAGCCCGCCTTTGAAGTTTCAAGCGGGGATGACTTATGCTCTGGGAACTGCTGAAAGGCCTTCTGATGGGGACTTTTACCGGCCTGACACCCGGCATTCACGTGAACACACTGGCGGGTATGGGCGGTTCCTTTTGCCTCCTCTTTGCAATGGGGCTGACCCACACCTTCCTCGACACCTTTCCATCGACCTTTCTTGGGGTACCCGACGAGGGAACTGCCCTCTCGATTCTACCGGCCCATAAGTTGGTTCTTGCGGGAAGGGGAAAGGAAGTTATAATTCTGGCCCTCTGGTCGAGTTTTCTGGCCGTTCTCTTTACTCCCCTCCTGTTCCCTCTCTACCGTTTTCTCGCTGCTTACTACTCCCCTTCCTTAGGAAAGGCGGCTGTGGCCTTTCTCCTCCTCTTTTTGATCGCGACCGAGAAAAAGGGTAGGAAGGTCCAGGCATCCCTCGTCATAGTGCTCTCCGGAATTCTGGGGGTTGAAGTTCTGAGGGAATCCCGACTTCACGAGCCTTTTTACCACCTCTTCACGGGCCTGTTTGGCATTCCGGTTATTCTAATGGGAATACGTTCTATCAGTCTGCCAGAGCAGGGGAAACCAGGGAATCTCGGTAGAAACGAGGTCGCTGAACTGGTGGTCTTCTCCTTCATAGGAACCTTCCTTGGCATGATCTCCTCCCTTTTGCCAGCCTTCACTGCTTCGATGGGGGCCACTATTGCAACCCTCTTCTCCAGGGGGGAGAAGAAGTTTTTGACTGCTGTTTATTCCATAAACACCGCCAACTTCCTCTTTGGTGTTCTGAACTACACTTTAACCGGGAGGACCAGAAATGGAGTGGTTGTTGCAATGGAAAGGGAGGGTCTTGCAGTTCCGAGTGTTGGCTTCATTCTTATCTCTGCTCTCTTTGTGGGCTCTTTGGCTGTTCTCTTTGGTCTCCGTTTGATGGGTCCATATCTCTCCCTCCTGAATAGGATAAACTACGGGCTTGCAAACTCTCTGGTTTTGGCGTTTCTCGTTCTCCTCTCTGGATACTTTGATGGGGTGCTCGGCCTGTGGGTCCTTCTAACTTCCGCGGGCATCGGTTATTTGGCCGGGGCGTGGAGGGTCAGGAGAACGAACTGCATGGGGGTTTTGATGGTTCCAATCCTGATAATGTGAGAGAAGAAAAATCAGGAGCTTTTCTCCTTTTGAATCCTCTGGAACTCGGAATAGTCCGTAACTATCTTCCTGTTGTCCAGGGTTTCAAAATATACCTTCTTGATCTTGACCTTCTTAACGTCGGTGTACTTCATCTGGGGTGGATCGTAGGATCCGGGCTGAACGACCTCATCCTCAACAACATAGGTCTTGAGATCGGGCTGTCCTACATACTTCCAGACCTCATAGAAGACCTCGGGGTCGAGGTGTATCTCCCCCTCGAGTTCTATCCAGTCAGCCCCTATGTCCTCCAGAAACTCCTTGACTACCTCAAAGTGCATAGAATCACCCTTCACAATATACGCTCTTGAAAGTTAAATACCTATCGCTGGGCGGTCTTGAAATAGTTGAAAGCCTTCCCTTATCTTGCCGAACTTCCAAGCCGGACAACCTTTTAAACCCCCATGAGTAGTGGGGGCGGTGGTGAGAGATGGCGAGGGTAGTCGTTGACGCGCAGGCCGCGAGAGCCATAGGTAAGGGCGCGATGATCGTGTTCAAGAAGGGCGTGGTGAGAACGGAGGGGGAGTTTTCGCCGGGGGATATAGTCGAGGTCTACACTAGGGGAGGCAAGTTCCTCGGGAAGGGCTTCGTCAACCCCAATTCCAACATAATGGTCAGGCTGATCACGAAGGACCGCGAGACCCAAGTGAACAAGGAGCTCTTCAGTGAGAGGATAAGGAAGGCCAACGAATACAGGAAGAAGGTTCTCGGCTACGACAAAGCTTACCGTATGGTCTACGGCGAAGCTGATTACCTTCCGGGTCTCATAGTGGACCGCTTCAACGAGATAGCCTCCGTTCAGATTTCCAGTGTGGGGATGGAGAGATTCAAGCTCGACCTCGCCGAGGCCATAATGGAGGCCGAACCTGAAATCGAGACCGTCTTTGAGAAGAACACTGGCAGGAGCAGAAGAAGGGAGGGCCTCCCAGAGGTCGAGCGCGTTCTCCTCGGGAAGGAGAAATATCGGACGATAATCGAGGAGGGCAGGGCGAAGTTCATAGTTGACATGCGCGGCCAGAAGACGGGCTTCTTCCTCGACCAGAGGGAGAACAGGATAGCACTGGAGAAGTACGTAAAACCTGGCATGAGGGTTTTGGATGTCTTCACATACACCGGCGGTTTCGCAATCCACGCCGCGGTCGCTGGAGCAGAGGAGGTCGTTGCCGTTGACAAATCCCCGTGGGCAATCAACATGGTGGAGGAGAACGCGAAGCTTAACGGCGTCGAGGATAGGATGAAGTACGTCGTTGGAAGCGCCTTTCCTGTCATGGAGGAGATGATAAAGAAGGGTGAGAAGTTCGACATCGTTATACTCGATCCTCCTGCCTTCGTCCAGCACGAGAAGGACCTCAAGCGCGGACTTAGAGCTTACTTCAACGTGAACTACGCTGGCCTTCAGCTGGTCAAGGAGGGCGGAATACTGGTTACTGCCTCCTGTTCCCAGCACGTCGACATGCAGGCCTTCAAGGACATGGTAATAGCGGCCGCCGCTAAAGCCGGAAAGTTCCTCAAGCTCCTCGAACCATACAGGACGCAGGCTCCAGACCATCCAATACTCATGGCCTCAAAGGACACCGAATATTTAAAGGCCCTCTTCCTCTACGTTGAGGATATGAAGTGAAGTTGAGGGACGATGAGGAGAAAGCACCTCCTCTGAGACCGGCGTGAGTGCTGAGACGCCCACGGTCTGAGTCCCTGTCCTTTTTTATTGTGGTCATTTAGATGGCCAGGATTCTTTTGTATTCGGTCATCCAAATGGCCCGATGGCGGACTTCTCCTCCCCGAGCTGGGGATATGGTAAAACAACGCTTAAAACCTCTCCATCAGCCAGGACTCGATGGAAAGGGGCTCTATTGAAACGAGCCTTCTTCCACTCAGTATCTTCTCGTTGATTGCCTCCACGTCGTTGACAACAACTCTCCCGTCATCAAAGCTCGCTCTGAACCCGTTCATCCTCTTAAGATCTTTCCCCCGCAGGTTTCCGATTACCTTCCCGTTTCTCAGGAGGACGAGGCTGTCCATCCTTTCAACATTTGTGAAGACGTGGGATACAACGATCACGTTAATCCTATGGCTAAGTTCCACAAATACCTTCATCATTATCTTCCTGGCAGTTATGTCCACGTTGCTGAAGGGCTCGTCCAGGAAAACTACCTTCGGAAGTCCGACGAAGGCACTCGCCACGAGAAACCTTCTCTTGTATCCCTGGGACAGCTCTGAAAACCGCTTCTTTCTTACCTTCTCGAGCTGGAAGAGCGAGATGATCTCATCGGAGTTGTCGGTTCCCCTTACCTCCCCAACCGTGTGGAGGTAGTCCTCAACCCTCACAAAGCCCGGGAAAACGGTTTTCTCGAAGGCAAAGCCTACCTCCCCTGGTGACAGGTCGAGGTAGTCCCTCCCGAGTATCCTTATCTCACCGGAATCCGGTTTGATGATGTTGCTGACTATCTTGATGAACGTCGTCTTCCCGCTTCCGTTCGGTCCCAGTATGAAGGAGATCCCCTCCTCCAGTGTAAAACTGACCTTGTCGAGGGCCTTCACGTTGCCGTAGGATTTACTCAAGTTTGAGCACTCTAACAGCATACATCCACCCCGCTCCGACGAGCACCAGCACTGCAAAACCAAGCGGAGAGACCTCAACCCGGGGGACGATCCGCACAACCTCCTCTTTTCCGGCCTTCAGCACGGAGACGATTCCTATCCCCCTGCCCCTTGTTTTGAAAGTCCCGTTGAAGCTTCCTTCGAAGGCCAGAATCGTCGTGTTGGAACCATGGACATCGTAGGCTCCTGCGAAGGGCAGTATCAGCTCCTTCATGAAAACGGAATACCTCCCTTCCTTTGGGTTTCCAAAGGAGGTAAATCGAACCTCCGATCCGCTCTGAGAGATGGCTAAAAGAATGAACGACGTTGTGAGTATGAACGCAATGGCCGAGAGGGCAAACACCGTGGAGAGCCTCAATAGTACTCCCCCCGCTCGAAGGCTTTAAGGGCCGCCAGCGGGGAGACCGCGAACATCGAAAGGCCGACCATGGTGGTGAGATTCATACCGTAACCCCCCGAAAGAACCAGTTCGAAGGTCCTGATGAACGGGAAGAGGATCTCTCCGTAGTTACTGGCGAAGAGGAAGATCCCGGCCACTAGGAAGGAGGAGAGGAGTGGGTAGAGGTTGTCCTTCAGGGTGGCTCCTATGAAGGCTGTGAGGAATATGCCCCAGAGGGAAGCCATGAGCGTCGAGAGGAAGAGAGACGCCAAAAGTTTTGGAGTCGCCTCAACCCCCGCAAAGGGCAGGAGAATCCAGACTCCAAGGCTCAGGAGTGAGGACACCAGGCCAGCGTAGAGGAACAGCGGGAGCGTTCTTTCAAAAAACACCCTCCTTTTGTTCCTGAGGAGCCCGATTTCGTTTATTATCGAGCCCTCTGCAATCACCCTGCAGAACGTTATCGATGTCAGGGTGGAGAGGGTGAGGAACGATCCCAGGAGGATCGTTTTGATTCCGTTTCCAAATGCCTTGACCTGGGCCTTCAGGGTTTCGGTCAGGAAGGGCTCGAGAATCTTCTCAAAGTTAGAAACTGTATCGCTTACCTCGCTCTTCTGGACGGTTTTCATGAACTCGGCACCGCCGAGGTTCCCCACGTCCAGCCCAAGGAAGGCATGCCAGGAGGCGTAGAGCACTATCGAAGGGGCCAGGATCATCAGGAGTATGATCCCCCAGCTGGATCCGATCTCGAGGGTCGTGTACCTCATTCCCTCCCCCTCCTCAAAACCGCCCCCAAAACTAAAAGGCCGAGCAGTGCAGGTATCATCAGGTAGAGCCTCTGATCGTCACCGCCTTTCTCCCCGAAAACCTTGAGCGCGTCCTCGGAAGGGGCCAGCTGAAAGCTCAGCATAACCGGTCCGGGGTAGACGCCGAAGGGATCAGAGGGGAAAAGAAGGTCAGCTCCGACTACGTAGGGGGACTTTGTCATCACCTCGGCGTACCTGAGGTCGATGGGGTTCTCGCACGTAACGTTTTTCGTGGCTATACTGGCGGAGCAGAAGACGTACTTGAACGCTCTTGTGGAGTAGAGCTCCACGGCATTGGAGATCGTGGCGATGGTGCCGTTGGCAAGTTCCGCCCTCACGGTGTTCTGCTTTTCCCTCCTCAGGAACTCGAAGTTGTGGAAGGGCTTTCCACCGTCCCGCTGAAGAATTAGGAAGGGGAAGAAAACCCTCGTCTCTTCCGTTTCGAAGGTGTTGCTCTGCTTGTCCACAAGAAAGCTTACGGTAAAAGTCCTGTTAAGGGCCCTATCGGTGAGGAGGCCCAGCTCCGTCAGGTTTTTGAGGTATGAGGGGGAATCGTTAAATTCAAACCGTACTGTTATCCTCACGTTTTTCCCCAGATCCTCAAGGCTTACAAGCTCAACCCAGCCCTGGTAAACAACGTTCCCCCCGGAGGAGTTCGTAAGGAATGGGACTGTGGTATAAGCTTCACTTCCGTTCTGATTTAAGGCCACCACGGTAACCCTGCCCTCGATTTGAGGGTGATCGAAGTTTGTGGAGCCCATAACTGTTCCCGATGTGATTGAAATCACCAAAATAAAAACGAAGAAGAGCCTCGTTTTCATACTGCTCTCACCCGCGGATGTCGAACACTCTTTCTAGTCGTAATTGGGGCTTCAAAAATATAAAAGACTTTTGGTCATTTTAGTGTTCGTACTTCATGTCGGTATTATCCGGTTATACCGGCTTTTGATTTTTAAAATCAGGCTGTGCCTCCACCTCGTTCCGACTTTGAACTTAACGTCCCTGGCTGAGTAGCCGAGCTCTTTACCTTTTTCTGCTACGGCCATTATCAGTTGCTCCTTATCGGGAAGAAAAAGGGCAACTTTACCTTCTGGATTCAAGTAATCGAGTGCCTCTTCAATGATCCTTACCGAAAACCTCTCGCCGTATTTCCCGCCGCCAACACCTTCCCTCTCCGTTAAAACACCCTTCGTTGGAGTCTCATAGTAGGGAGGAGCGGAAAAGATCACATCAAACCTCTCCCCCTCGGGCACGACATCTTTAATAATCCCGCCGTTGCTCTTGATGAGCCTAACCTTAGCACCGTTTCGCTCTATGTTCCTCCTCGCATACTCGAAGAACTCTTCATCAAGCTCCGTAGCGGTAACGTCGCAGTTGAAGAGCTTCTCCGCCATCAGGGCCATCATCGCCGTGTGTCCTGTTCCTATTTCGAGAACTCTCTCACCGCCGCGAAGGAACGTTTTGAGAAATAGGTAGCGCGAAACGGGGGTTGTGACGAGGCCTTTTGGGTGATACTCTATATCCAACCCAAAGACGGCCTTCGCTATAGCCATGTTGTATAGTATCCTGGCTTCCCTGTTCGAGAAGTCGAGCCTTCCGCGCTCGTCAATGTATTTCTCCAGCTCGGGAAAGAGTTTGACGGCCTCTTTAACCGGCAGTCCTAGCTTTCCGTCCTTCCAGGTGGGCATGGAAAAAATTGGAGAAAGCGTTTAAAAGCTCACTCCCCGGGATTCACGAGCCTTCCCATGAAGAGTATCTCCTTGGTCTCCTTATCGACTATTATGAAGGCGAACGGATGATCCGCCCTGAACTCGATGAACTTCGGTTCCCTTGTAATGACGGGTGCGGAGGCGTAGCCTATAACCGCAGTTGCCGCTGCCGCCTCTGTTCCGTTCTCGGCCACTTTGATGTAGGCCTTGTGGATAACGTCCGATATGAAAAGCCTCTCATCGCTCATTCCCGAGAAGTCGGCCCCTTCCGTGAACGCATCAACCATTCCCATTCTTCTGAGGGTCTCCTTAAGCTTGTATTCCGTACTCATCTCGAACTTGGGGATGGAGACGCTGACGTTCTCCGGCTTCATGGAGCCGAGGGCATCGAGGATGTAATCAACGCTCATGTTGCCGTCCAGCTTCCGGTAGCCGTCTACTCCCCTGGGCAGGAACACCACCATGCTCACCCTTCCTCCCCTGTAGGGGAGCTCGAGAACCTGAACCCCTCCAACCTCGGTGTAGTTGAAAACCCCCGCGGTGTGCATCATCTCTACTGTTATGTCACCGCTTGGAGTGTGGAACGTTTCGTTCGCCGTGAGCTCCGGCTCGAAGGGGTGAACCCACCGTCCGGACATGTATACTGCGTTCGTTAGAACGAACCTTGAGTTCCTGACTGAGTCGGGCGAGACGAGATCTTTTATCTTTCCATGGGTATGTTCCTCCGTCCACCTGTTTATGGTGTCAGCGGCTTTCTCTGGATCACCCGAGAAGTCCAGCTCCTCCGCGGTTCCGAGGTAGTACTTCTTGATGATGCTAACATAGGATTTCTTCAGCGGGTGGTCCTTCTGGATCCATAGGGCGTTGGCCGTCTCCAGGGAGTAGGGGCCGTTCTGGGGGTTGAGGTCGGTTATGAGCTTCCTGAACCCGGAGAGCCTCTCGCTCCTGTCCTCCGGTAGGTGGAGGATGCTCCTCATTTCCCCGGCAGTTCTCCCTCTGACCCCTTCGTATGTCATGGCTAGGGCTGTGTGGATGCTGTAAGGGGAGAAGAGCACGTTCCCTTCTCCTTTCGCGATCTCCTTGTAGAACTCGACCGCAAACGTGTCCTCCCCTGCGGCTACCTTGAGTTCGCCGTTTCCACTAAGCTGCACGTTGGTCGTGGCCTTCTCCGTGCAGCCCGCTGCTAGTACTATCAAAGCCAGAAGAACGATGGAGAGCATCTTTCTCATAGGCACCACCTAGGTTTTGACCTCGGTAGGAATAGATTGCAGTTGGTATAAATACCATTCGACAGCTTCAATCCCGTTTGAAGTGTTAACTTAAAGATGAAGAAAACTGGCGGAGGTAAATTGAAAGAGGCGATCAAAGAAGCGCCGGAGCATCACCATTGCCGTGTGCTGAGTTGAAAAGGCGCAGGGATCTCTCCAAGTAAATGTGGAAAATTGGGGAGAGGTTTAAAAGTTCAGCCCTTCGGGTTCACGAGCCTTCCCATGAAGAGGACCGTTTCAGTTTCCCTATCGTAGATGAGGAAGATGAACGGATGGTTAGCGTCGAATACCTTGGGCTTCTCGCTCTCCACTGGGGCCGCCAACGTTAGCGTAACGGCCGTTGCTGCCGCTGCCTCGGTTCCGTTCTCGGCGACGCTGATGAAGCTCTTGTGAACTGCCTGGCTAACAGCCAGAGGCTCATCGGAGATTCCGGAGAAATCGGCGTTGGTGAAGGCGCTCTTCATTCCCATTTCCATGAGAACGTCCCTGAGCTTGTAAGAAGCCCCAAACCTGAACTTTGGAACCGTCACCTCAACTTTCTCCGGATTGAGGCTTTTAATAACCCCTTCCAAGAACTGGGGTGTCAGGTTCGCTTCCAGTTCTTCAAGCCCGTTAATCTTCTTTGGTAGGATGAGCACCATGGAGAGCCTATCCCCTTCGTACGGCATCTCAAGGGCCTGGAAGGAGTCCCCCTCATCATAGTTGAAGATGCCAACCTGCTCCATGAAGGAAACCACGATCCCTCTCATCTCGGAGAGGAAGAAGGTGTCGTTGTAAGTTTTAGCGGGGTCAAAACGGTGGCTCCAGTTTGCCTTGAAGTAAACCGCGTTCGTCAAAACGAGTCTGGTGTTTGGGCTTAGTCCCTCCACGAGGTTCTTGATCCTGCCGTTGGTCTTCTCCTCGGCCCAGCGGTTTATCCTCTCCCCCGCCTCTTTGGGGTTGCCCATGAAGTTGAGGATGTGGAGCTCGCCGAGATAATAAGTCCCTATTGTCTCCACGTAATCTTTTTTGATTGGGTAACCCTCCTGAACCCAGAGGGCGTTGGCTGCGGAGAGGATATAAGGTGTGTCGTTTGAGTTCAGCGAATGCATCAAGAAGCTAAAACTGTTCAGCCTTTCCTTCCTGTCCTCCGGTAGGTGAAGAACGTTCGCGATCTCTTCGGCAGTCCTTCCCCTCGCCCCCTCGTAGAGCATGGCCAATGCGGTTTCAACGCTGAAGGGTGAGAAGAAGACGTTTCCATCCTTTTTTGCCAGCTCGCGGTAGAGGTCGAGGGCGAAGGCGTTGATTGAACTGTTTATGGAAGTCGGTGGAATCGAGGTTTTTGCACTCAGAGTCAAGTTTCCCACGGTTGCTTCAATTGTGTAGTAACCATGTTGGGGAACCGTTATTTTAACGAAAACCTCTTTAGAATCTCCATTTTTGAATAAGGTGATATTTTTAGCCGTGAGCGTTTTCCCCGTTTTGGCGTTTATCAGCCTGAAAGTGGCACTCCGATTGACGGGACCATTGGGATCCAACAGCCAGAGAAACACAAGTACCTCCGACTGGAGAGGCTCTAAGGCCATCCCAAAAGACCGAGTGGAGCCCTCTACCAAGAACATCAAATCCTCCGACTTCTCGTTCGGTTTGGACCCTATCACGGCTATCGTGGCTTCAGATGATCCCGAAGAGTCATTCACGTTCTCGTAACTAGAATTTGCGATGGGTGTCGAAGTCGTGCTCGTGTTCTCCCAGGCCGTAGAGTTCGTGGTGGAAGATGCATAGCTTGAGTTTTCCCCGTTAGGGGAGCTTGAAGTGGAGGATGCCCCAGAATTGCTCGGGGATGAGACGCAACCGCTGCTCAAAATAAGGATCAGGAGAAGGAGTACGAGGATTGCCTTCTTCCTCAGCATCACAGCCACCAAGTAAATATCTCAACCATTCCTTAAGTAGCTTGCCACAGCTTCAAAATAAGTTGAAGTGTCGGAAGTTGCATCGCTTAGATGGGGAGGATACAAAAGCAAGAAGAGAAAGTCAGAGGAGAGCAAGGGCCGCCATGACCTTCGCGTCCTCGACCATGTTGTCTATCTTGGCGTACTCGTTGGGCTGATGTGCCATCTCATCAAGGGTAGCCCACACGACGGCTGGAATCCCAAGCCTCCTGAAGAAGGCCGCGAAGGTTCCACCGCCTATTCCTCCAACTACCGCCTCTTTGCCCCTCAGCTTCTTCAGCGCCTCCCTCAGGAGAACCACTATCTCGCTGTTGGGGTCGGTCGGTGGAGCGGCGTCACCGCGCTGGAGAATTTCGATGTCTACTTCCGGCAGGACCTTACCGTTGATTTCCTTCTTATGCCTCTCTTTGACCTCCTCGGCTAGAGCTTTCACGTCGTTTAACACATCATCGAGGCTGTAATCGGGTAGAATCCTGCAGTCGAACACAACCTCGTGCTCTCCCGGCGCTATGTTCGGAGAATCCGCGGGGTTCTTGACCATCGTAGGCTCGAAGGTGCTCTCCGGCGGATCGAAGAGCTCGTCCCTTTTGTCGTACTTCTCGTGGAGGAGTTTATCCAGGTTGTAAGCTAAATCAAGGGCAACGCGGTGGGCGTTGAGCCCCTTGTCCGGCATGCTCGCGTGAACCTGCTTGCCCTTCACCTTCAGCTTGAACCAGAGGATGCTCTTCTCGGCGACCTCGATGAAGGTTCCGTCCTCGTTTCCACCGTCCGGAACCAGAACGAGGTCGTCCTTCCTGAAGAGCTCCGGGTGGTTCTTCACCAGCCACTCAACGCCGTAGTGGCTTCCCGTCTCCTCATCGCTGACGAAGGCCAAAATCACTGTCCTCTTCGGCCTGATTCCGAGGTTCATCATGGCCTTAACAGCGTACAGGGAAGCGACGAGGCTCTGTCCATTGTCCTCGCTTCCCCTGCCGTAGACCTTCCCGTCCTTGACAAGGGGTTTGAACGGCTCGGTTACCGTCCACTTGCTCAGGTCTCCGGGCGGGACGACGTCGATATGGGTTAAAATCCAGAGGCGCGGGCTCTTGTCCCCCTCCTGGCCGTAGTAGTAGGCCAGAATGCTCGGCCTCACGCCGTTCTTCGCCCTCTCGTCCGGGGCCTCGTAGACCTCGACCTTGTCGAAGGGCCAGTCCTTTATTATCTCGAGCAGCTTCTGCGCCTTGTCGTACTCCCCCTCGTAGCCGTAGTCCGGGCTTATCGCGGGGATTTTGATGAGTTCGACGAGGGTGTTCACCATCTCGTCCCTGAGCTTCCCAACTTCTCTCACAACAGTCTCAAGTTCCACCATTAGGACCACCGAACAAACTTGGCGTTGAAGCTTAAACCCTTTGCGGGCAACCTTTTATATACCCCACCTCATACTTATCCCGTCCGCAGAAGGAAAGGAGGTGTTGAATTGATAGAGATAACCTTCCTCGGGAGCGGGGGTGGGCGGTTCATCACAATAACTCAGTTCCGCTCCACGGGGGGATTCCACATCAGGGCCAGCAGGAACCTCTACGTCGATCCAGGGCCCGGGGCGCTCGTCAGGAGCTGGCGCTACAAGCTCGATCCAAGGAAGCTCGACGCTATCTTCGTCTCCCACAGGCACGTCGATCACTGCAACGACCTTGAGATCATGGTTGAGGCTATGACGGGGGGCGCTCTCAAGAAGAGGGGAGTTTTAATAGCGTCGAAGAGCGTCGTCTACGGGGACGAGGATCACACACCGGCCATAAGCAAGTACCACATTGACGTCCTCGAGAGCGTCCACACTCCCGAACCCGGCAACAAGATAGGCCTAGGAGATGAGGAGCTCCTGATAACGCCGGCAAGGCACTCGGATCCGACAACGATAGGCTTCAGGATGAAGACCGCCTTCGGAGATATCTCCTACATCCCGGACACAGCCTACTTCGACGAACTGGTGCAGTGGCACGATGGAACAAGGGTTCTCATAGCCGCTATAACTCGGCCGAGGGACATGGGCATTCCCTATCACATGAGCACCGACGACGCGGTTGAAATGCTCAAGAGCATGGAGGAGAAGCCGGAGATCCTGATAATGAACCACATAGGCATGAAGATGCACTTCGCCAACCCCTACAAGGAGGCCAAGTACCTCGAGAACGTCACCGGAGTCAAGACCTACATCGCCAAGGAAGGCTTCCGTGTGATGATCGATAAAAATGAGATAGCGGTCAGGACTCTGAGGCCTGCCAGGTTCGTTTAGCCTTTCTTTTTATCAGGTCTTCTACAATTTTTGAGACCGTTCTGAAGGCAAGCTCGAAGAGCTCGTCGCGCCTCCTCTCGTTCGGGGCCTCCACAACGACCCTTATCTTCGGTTCTGTACCGCTCGGTCTCACGAGAACCCACGAACGATCCCTTAAGTTGAAGCGGTAGCCGGAGATCGTCAGCACC
Organism: Thermococcus profundus; assembly: GCF_002214585.1. Classification (NCBI taxonomy): domain Archaea; kingdom Methanobacteriati; phylum Methanobacteriota; class Thermococci; order Thermococcales; family Thermococcaceae; genus Thermococcus; species Thermococcus profundus. The sequence continues at coordinate 1,705,468 of NZ_CP014862.1, read as the reverse complement.
TCCGCAATCTCGCTTCCGAGGGCTTCTTCCAGCGCTCTCCCTGCCTTTTTAACGACCTCTCCCTTGAATTCGTCCGGGCACTTCACGTTCTTTTTAACTAGGTAATAGGTGGGGATGTTCTCCCGGATGATCTCCGAGAGGGGCTTTCCCTCCTCGTCGATGAGCTTTATCAGGAGCCCCATCGTCACGAAGCTGTCTATCCAGGGTCCGAACTTTGGGTGAACGAGCTTCCAGGGCTCGGCGGCAAAGATGGCCCCATAGCGCTTTATTCCATCGTGGGGCTGGCCGAGGGGAACGCGGTAGACCTTTCCACCGGCTCTCTCGACGACCTCGTCTATCCTCGACCCCGTGTTTATCGAGGTGACGACGACGCCTCCACCGTGTTCCTCAACGTAGAGCTTGGCGAAGAGCGCTATTAACGTGTCCTCGTCCACGTAGTTTCCCTTCTCGTCAAAGACCGCTATTCTGTCGGCGTCCCCGTCCTGCGCTATCGCTAAATCAGCATTGAGTTTTCTCACCAGCTTCCCGAGATAGGCTATGTTCTCATAGCGAGGCTCGGGCTTCCTTCCCGGGAAGTGGCCGTCCACGTGTGAGTTAACGCTGAAAACTTTGGCTCCCATCTCCCTGAGGAGGTAAGGCGCCACAACGCTCCCTGCACCGTTGGCGCCGTCGTAAAGAACCTTAAGGTCGGTCTCGTGGTTCACGAAGTCGAGCACGGCTGAGATGTACTCGCCCCTGACATCTTCACTCTCGACCATGCCTATTTCATCCCACCTGGCTTTTTTGAAGCTCCCGGAGAAGATTATCTCCTCCAGCTCGCGCTCCTGTTCAATGTAGAACTCGGTTCCGTCGCCGTTGAAGACCTTTATTCCGTTGTCCGTGGGGGGGTTGTGGGAAGCGGTTATCATGACCCCAGCATTGGCCTTCCTGCTCGTGGCCCACGCGAGTGTGGGAGTTGGGATGAGGCCGAGATCTAGAACAGAGGATCCTGAAGCGAGGAGTCCCGAGACGAGGGCGCTCTGGAGCATCACGCTCGAGGTTCTTCCGTCCCTAGCCACGGCTGTTTTTCCGCCCTTATACGTCGCGACGGCCATTCCGACCTTGAGGGCCAAGTCAGGGGTAACCTTTTTCCACAGAGTCCCGCGGATCCCAGCGGTTCCAAAGAGCTTCATGATCACCACCGATACCAATTCGGCGGGCGCTTAAATACCTTTGGCGTATACTGCCAGTCCCTTAAAGTTCAGGAGCTTCATTCCCCCCGGCATAACGTCTCCCGTAAGGGGGAGGATGAAGACTGGAAGGCCGAGCTTCCCGCCGAGCTCGAGTATTGGCTTAACTATCTCCGGGGTTGGCCGGATGGAGTAGAGCGCAACGGCGCCCCTATAAAGCTCCACCCTAGGATTGAAGAGGTCGTCCTTTACGGCCTTTATCCCGGCCTCTTCGGCGGCGTGAACTGCTTCCTCGTTCCAATCCACTGCCAGAACGTCGTAGCCGAGCTCTTTCAACCTGAGGGCCACCTTGAACTGGAAGCCTATTCCAAGCTCAACGATTTTTCCCTTCGGAACTCGGGAAGCTATAAACTCCGCGAAGTCTTCAATCGCCATGGGAAAAAGTGGGGAAGGGAGTTTAAAAACATTCAGAAGACGGCCTTTCCGCTCCCCTTGTCGAAGACGTGGGCCTTCCTCATGTCGAAGACGACGTCTACCTCCTGACCCTCCTCTACCTTCGACTCAGCCGGGAACTTGCCGGTGAAGAGCACGTCCTCCACGCTCAGGTGAACTATCTTCTCCCCACCGAGGTTCTCGATGATCTCCACAAGCGCTCTGGCCATGTTCTCCCCCGGAATCTTCACTTGGGCAAAGAACGCGTCGTAAACGTCCTCTGGCCTTATCCCGAAGATGACCTCCTTTCCGAGGTAGCCCTTTTCCTCGAGAACCTCCACCTGGTCCGGGAGGAGCTTGAGCCTGAAGGATCCAAAGTCGACGAATCCGTCGTGGGTAACGGTCGCGTCCATGAAGTTCATTGGCGGCGAGCCTATGAAACCGCCGACGAAGGTGTTGGCCGGGTTGTCGTAGACCTCGTCAGGTGTTCCGACCTGCTGGAGCTGACCCTGGTTGATCACCGCTATCCTGTCGCCCATCGTCATGGCCTCGACCTGGTCGTGGGTGACGTAGATGGTTGTAACCCCAAGCTGTCTCTGGAGCTTCTTAAGCTCGGCGCGCATCTTGACCCTGAGCTTTGCGTCGAGATTTGAAAGCGGCTCGTCCATGAGGAAGACCTGCGGCTTCCTGACTATAGCCCTGCCGAGGGCAACACGCTGTCTCTGGCCGCCGGAAAGTTCCCTCGGCTTCCTGTTGAGGAGCTCGCTGAGGCCGAGCATCTCAGCGACTTCCCTAACCCTTCTGTCGATCTCGTCCTTCGGAACCTTCCTGAGCTTGAGCGGGAAGGCTATGTTGTCGTAAACTGTCATGTGAGGGTAGAGTGCGTAGCTCTGAAAGACCATAGCGATGTCTCTGTCCTTCGGGGGAACGAAGACGCCGTTCTTGGGATCTGCGACGAGCTTGTCCCCGATTTGAATTGTGCCCTCAGTCGGCTCCTCAAGGCCGGCTATCATTCTAAGCGTCGTGGTCTTTCCACAGCCGCTCGGCCCGAGGAGGATCATGAACTCGCCGTCCTTTATGTGGAGGTTCATGTCCCTGACCGCCGTGAAGTCGCCAAACTTCTTCCACACGTTCTTGAGTATGACATCCGCCATTTTCTCACCTCCCAAATAAAAAGGAAAGGGGTCACTCTCTCCTCCTGATGAGGAGGGGTATTATCGCCAGTCCAACGAGTGCAGCTGGACCGCAGATTCTTCCGCCGCCCTTGCTGCTCGAAGTCGTTGTGGTGCCCTGTGGGCTGGTTGTCGTCGTAGTTGTGGTGGTTGTAGTTGTCGTCGTTGTGGGCTGGATGGTTGTTGTGGTGGATACGGTTGTGGTGGTCGACCCGCTTCCGCTTCCGGGGAAGGTGGTTGTAGTGGTAGTGGCTGGGGCTGTTGTGGTGGTCGTTGTAGTTGTGGTGGTTGTAGTGGTTGTCTGGGTGGTAGTTGTCGTTGTAGTCGTCTGGGTGGTTGTAGTGGTGGTAGTTCCTCCGGCTCCCGTTCCCTCGATGAGGGGTATCATGAGAACCGTCGCCCTGTGCCCGTTTTCTGCGTCGTAGCTCTGGAGCTGATCCTCCTGGGTCGGGGTGAACCCTTCCGGAGCGAGGAGGTCCATTACCCTTGGTTCGACTCCCGCTATAATGGCATCGACGTCCCCACCGCCGACTTTCCACTGCTCGGCCTGGACTGCCACGGGCCTCCACTTGTCCGGCCCGTAACCGTCCTGAGATCCTGTGAGGACCGCTGCGTAGAGTCCATACTTGCCCGGTTCCGGCATGTACCTCTTCGGAAGGTCCACCATGATTGCGTTCTTCGTCGGGTCCGCTGAGATCTTCATTTCACCCTGGTATGATGTGCCGTTCGGGAGGACTATGAGGTTTCCGTAGTCCCAGCCGGCGATTCTGAGGGCGATATCCCACGGGTGGTCGGGATCGAGGTTCACGTTCGCTCCCGGCCCGTCCGGGAACATCTTGATCGCTGAAGAGTTTCCTCCGTCCCTGAAGTCAAAGTAGGCCTCGATTATCTGGAGGCTGAAGCCGTTGGGTCCGTTCCATGGATTGTCGCCGAGGTTCTTGAAATAGAACTCCATATGCCAGTGGTCATCTTCGTCCACCAGCTTGAACTTGAGAAGGTCGAAGGCCCCGGGTACAAACACTGGATCGGTCGGGTAGGTGTAGGTTCCAGGGCCGTGGTCGTCCCCTTCGGGATCCCTGACCACTATTCCGGTCTTGAGTATGGGGATTGCCTTTACGGTGGCCCTCTCCGCGTTTTCTGCATCGTAGCTGCTCAGCTGCTCTTCCTGAGTGGGCGTGAAGCCTGCCGGAACGAGTTCGTCAACGACCCTCGGCTGGACGCCGTTTATGATAGCATCGACGTCTCCGCCTCCGAGTTTCCACTGCTCGGCCTGGACTGCCACGGGCCTCCACTTGTCAGGCCCGTAACCATCCTGAGAGCCGACTAGGACGTCTCCCCAGAGGCCGTAGTCCTCGTTTATCTGGATGTACTTCTTGGGCACCTTAACGATTATTGCGTTCTTCGTGGGATCAGCTGAGATCTTCATTTCACCCTGTATCGCGGTGCCGTTTGGCAGGACAATGATGTTCCCGTAGTCCCAGCCGGCGATTCTCAGAGCCACGTCCCATGGGTGATCGGGATCGAGGTTCACATTCGCTCCTGGCCCGTCCGGGAACATCTTGATTGCTGAGGAGTTCCCTCCCTCTTTGAAGTCGAGGTAGACTTCAATGATCTGGAGGCTGAAGCCGTTCGGTCCGTTCCACGGGTTGTCGCCGAGGTTCTTGAAGTAGAACTCCATCACGTATCCGTCGGTCTGCTCGAGCATCCTGAAGCGGAGGAGGTCGAAGGCTCCGGGCTTGAATACTCCGTCAGTCGGGTAAGTGTAGGTTCCCGGCCCGTGGTCGTCCCCTTCGGGATCCTTGATGTCGGCTATTACCGCTCCCTTAACCTGAACCGGGAGCTTCAGCTCGACGGGGGTGCTTATGACCTCGAGGTTCCCATCCTTGACGGTTGAGACCGCGAAGTAGAAGTCGCTTGGGCTCTCTATGTAGTCGAAGGGAACAACGACATCGATGCTTCCGTTCTCCGCGTTAACGGTGAGGTTTCCGAGGGTCTCGCTGTTCTCGTAGTCCGTGGCGTTGTAGAGAATTGCGGTTCCGTTCACGTAGACAACGTGCTTCGTTATCATGAGTCCAACGCTGTCCGCTGAGTACGGCCAGGTGGTATACCTGAGCCCCTCGGGCCTGTTCTGGAGCAGGGTGAAGGTGTTTCCAACGTGTCTGTTGGGTTCCCAGATGCTGACCTCGAACTCGCTCAGGTTTCCGGTGACTACGAAGTGAAGTCCCTCTGAGTCAAAGTAGACGCTGACGCTCTTTGCCATTGGTGAGAGACTTGAGTACGTGTTCACCTGGTCCTCTTTAAGGCCGTCAAGGGCGCGCTTTACGTAGGGCTCGCCGTCTGGGAAGTAGTTGCCGTAGAGGTAGTCCGGAATTGTGGCGTTGGAGAGGCGGTAGATCTCGTAGAGGTATGTCTTGAAGTAGCGGTCGAAGGCGAAGTCCTGCCCGCTGTCCTGATCCTGGCCGTACCACCAGAACCAGTCGCTGGCCTCCGCACGGAGGAGGTACTCATTGGCGTTCTCCCAGCTGGAGATGTCCATGGCGTCTTTCTTTTCCATCAGGGTCTTTCTGGCTTTGTAAAGCCAGTACCAGGCGTAGCTCTCCTGGGGCTCGCCTATCCAAGTCGAGAGCGTTCCGTCGATCCAGCTGGATTCGGGCCACTGGTGCTCTCCATCAACCCCGATCATGTCGTAGAGCTCGTTGAGGCTCTGCGCCTTTGTGAGGGCTTCAGGGTTGCTCGCAAGGTCGAGGTACCTCATGTTCTTCGGGGTGAGCTGGTTGGCCTTGTCGCCGTAGAGCTGGATATACTCGCTTGGGGTAACCGTCCTTATGAGCCCCTCTTTCTGGAGCTCGGTAAGCTTTTCGTAGAGCTTGGTTAGGAAGAGCTTTCCATCGTAGGGGTAGTGCTCCCATGGGTTCTCACCGTCGAGCGTGACCACGTAGACGAGGGAACCGTCGTAGTTCTGCTTCTGGATCTTTAGGAGCTCGCCGACAAAGTCCTCAACCGCCTGCTCCTGGTTCATTCCAGAGTAGCGGAAGCCGACGCGGTCGCTGAGGTCGTGATTCCTCGGGAAGAGGTAGATCTTCTTGTCCCCGAACTGGGCCACCCACGGGTGGTAGTAGTTGTCAATTGTGTTCGGAATGCCCATCTTTTGGAGAACCATCTGGTCGGTCATGACCCACTGCCAGCCGTTGTTGGCGAGTATCTCAAGGGTCTTGTCGTTGAGGGCGCTCTCGGCCGCCCAGCCGCCCCTGGGTGTGACGGTTCCGTTGCCGAGGTACTCCTTGTAGAGCTCATGGGCCTTCTTGACGTGGGCGTCGAAGTCGCTCTCCCAGCCGAAGTCGTTGAGTATCGGCCCTATCGGGTGTGCGTAGGGGACGACGGTAACCTCAACGTTCCCGTTGCCGAGGAGGTAGTTTATCTTCTCGTGCTCCTCGAAGGTGTGGTTGAGAAGCCAGGTCTGGGCATCGAGAACGGTCTTGAGGTCGTCCCTCGTGTAGCCGCCCTCGTCAACTTTGTCGTAGATGGCCTTGAGTTCGGGGTGTTCCATTATGTACTCGTAGTCGATCCAGGCGAGGTTGAAATAAACCGCGAGGTCTATGTAGTCCTGTTCCGTGAACTCGTTGGTTATCGCAACCTTCTGCTCGTCAAGGGGAAGGTTCGCGTACTTCTGCTTTGCGTTCATGAGCTTGTCTTTGAGCTCGGTGTAGTGATCCCAGAAGTCCCTCGCGGGGTTCCCGTTCTTATCTGTTACTGGCTCGCCGTTCCAGGGGATCGTGTGGTCGAAGAAGCCACCCGGAACCTGGAGCATCTGCCACTTGTCATCGAGGGTGAGCGGTGCCCCGTTTGCGAGTTTGTAGCTTATTATCTGAAGGATGTCCTCCTTGCCGTGCATGTAGTCAGCGAGCTGGGCTATGAGGGAGCCCGAGAGGTCTATCGTGGCGTGCACCTCTGGGTACTCGCTTAGGTAGTGGGCCATCTTCCAGTAGTTGTTGGCCGCGTGGAGCCTGACCCACGGCCTCGTGTAAACACCGAGGACGGGGTCGTAGTAGTATGGCTGGTGCTGGTGCCACACTATTATGACGTTAAGTGGCTTCGGCTGACCGCTCTCGTCGGCCCTGCCGAAGCCCATGCTGAACACGCTCAGGGCCATGAACCCTATCAGGAGCAGGGAAAGGCCGAATTTCATCCTTCCTCTCAACATCACACTACACCTCCGATAATGTAAAGGTAGGAAATTCAAACAACGAAATCACTCCTTCAGACCTCCAACCGTCAGACCGCTCTTTATGTAGTTCTGGGCCAGGAGGAACATTATGAATACCGGCAGTGCGAAGAGAAGCGCCGCCGCTGAGAACTGGTTCCATGAAACGTTTCTCAGGTCGTTGAGCATGCTGAAGAGCCAAACTGTGAGCGGGTAGTTCTTCTCTGAGAGCAGGAGGTTCGCTATGATAAGCTCCGTCCAGCCGCCGATGAAGGCGAAGATCGATACTGTGGCTATACCCGGCAGGGCCATCGGGAGGAGGACGTGCCTTATGATCTGGAGGTAGCTGGCGCCGTCTACTAAGGCCGCCTCGTCGAAGTCCGTGCTTATCGAGTCGAGGTAGCTCTTGAGGAGCCAGGTGTTGAAGGGAACGCTTCCGGCGGCGTAGATAAAGGGCAGGACGTAGAGATTGTCCGTGAGGCCGAGCTTGACGAGCATTCCGTACAACGCGACAAGCCCCGCTATTCCAAGACCTCCCGAGACCTGGGTGAACATCAGGTAGAAGTACAGCACGTGCTCCCTTCCGAAGAACTTGAGCCTTGAGAACGCGTAGGCCGCTGGTATGACGAAGATCAGCGTCAGTATGACCGTCAGGGTGGCTATGATGAGGCTCCTTTTGAGGTAGCCGAGGAACTGTCCGCCGACTTTGTTCACCAGGACGAAGTAGAAGTCCTTGACTTCGAGCTTCCCGGATTTGGAGTCTATCCTGACCCTTCCTGGGAGCTTGAGGGTGACGTCCCTGCCGATGTAGGTGTTGTTTCCTACCTTTGTGAGGCCCTTCAGGGATATCCTGCTCTTCTCGGGATTCTCAACGGTTATCTTGACCTCCTTGGCCTTCAGGTACACTTTGCCGATGACACCCACACTGGAATCGATCTCTTTGGCGTTCATCGAAGCGAACTTGCCTTTTACGTATCTTTCCTGGCCGTTCTGGACTGTCTTGTTGGCCCCCTCGATCTTCATGTCGCTCACGTATTTGAGATTGAACTGGGAGTTGATGTAGGACTTGCCCCAGAGGGTACCGCCAGTGTACTCTATCGTGTAGTCCGTGCCTATGAGTTTTCCCCCCTCACTCGTTATGTTGAAGATCTTTCCCTTGACGGTGACCTCTTTGTGTCCGACGACTATCTCCCTGTAGTTTTCGAGGGTCACCTTGTCTGGTATCAGGTCTATTGAAGTGGATGCTATGGTTCCCTGCGGTTTTAGGGAGATTGTGAACATGTAGTAGACCGGGAAGAGTATTACCGCCATCACCAGTATGGCCAGCAGGGTAATTCCTGCGGCCTTAAGGACTTCCCTCCTGTTTTTGAAGTTAAAATCAACTCCGATCTTCATCAGCTGGCACCCTCCTGGAGCTTGGTTATCTTCATGCTGACGTACATGTAGATGGCGAGGATTATGGTGGCTATGAACAGAACCGCGGCTGCCTTACCGTAGTGCGGTATTGAGGCACCGAAGGCCTTCTGGTAGCCGTACAGGAGCAGGAACCTGTCCTGGAACAGGGAACCGTTGTAGAGGAACGGCACCATGAAGTACTGGAAGCTGGCCGCGCTCGTGAGTATCGTGGAGAAGGCTATGGGCTTGCTGACTATGGGGATGACAACCTTGGTGAGCCTCTGCCAGTAGTTGGCACCGTCTATTATGGCGGCCTCCACCAGTATGTCCGGAACGCTCTGGAGGGCCGACGTTATCACCGTCATCATAAACGGGTACGCCAGCCAGACTTCGATTATGTTTAGGGCTATAAAGCCGTAGAAGGCGTTGTTCATCCAGTCGGGAGGATTTGAGACCCCTATATCGCGCAGGATTATGTTGACGGGCCCCAGAACGGGGTCAAACATGAAGCGCCAGACGGTTATCGAGAACAGAAGCGGGAGCGCCCAGGGGATTATAAGGAGGGCCCTGTAGAGGGACTTGCCGATGACGTACTTGCTGTTGTATAGGACGGACAGCAGTATTCCTGCGAGAACCTTGAGGGTAACGCTCGTTGCCACGAAGACCCATGTCCAGAGGAACGCCGAGCGGAAGCCCGGGTCGTTGAGGGCCCATCTGAAGTTCTCAAGCCCCACAAACTTTAGATGGGGTGCGTTGGGTGTCTGTACCGGGAAGTTGCCCAGCTGGGCGTTTGTAAAGGCGATGTAGATGGAGTAAACTATGGGGTAGATGTTGAAAAACAGGAATGCCACGATACCTGGAGTTATGAGCATCAGAGCGGCGGTGGTGCTCTTCTTCATTTTATCCACCTCTTTTTCTCAGGTTTATAGAAAAGGAAAAAGGGGATCATCCACCGATGGCTTTGAGTATTTGTTGTTGGGCGTCTTGGAGGGCTTGTTCGAGGGTTTTCTTGCCGCCGATGTAGTCTGTGATGGCCTGGTCAACCGGACCCCAGACAGAACCCATCTTGGTGCTCTTCGGCATCAGGTAAGCGTGCTCGAGAGCCTTCATGTAACCGCTTATCACTGGATCACTCTGAATGTCCGGATTGTCAGAGACGCTCTGAAGAACCGGCACGTAACCGTTCTGGAAGGCGAGAGTCAGGGCAACGTCCTCGCTCGTCGAGAACCACTTGAGGAACTCCCAGATGGCTTGCATCTTCTCGTCTTTAGCGTTGGCAGTAACGTAGATCAGCTTAACGCCACCGTAGGGCCTCGGGTAGTAAGTCTTACCGTCCTTCTCTATCGGCGGGAGCGGTTCGACGCCGAAGTCAATGCCTGCTTCCTTGACTCCTGAAATGCTCCACGGGCCGTTGATCATGAACGGCGCGTTTCCGTCGGTGAAGATGCTGAATTGGGTGTTGTAGTCCCTGCTGTGGGCCATGTATGGCCAGATTTCGTTGAAGAAGAACTGGAAGCCTTCGAGGGTTTCGGGCTTGTCGAGGCCGGGGGTTTCGGTGGCGTCGTCGAAGTAGTAGCCGCCGAAGGCGTGGACCCATCCTGAGATGAAGTATGGGTCGACGGGAGTGGCTATTCCGTACTTGCCGTTGTCTGGATCGTTGTACTGCTCCATGATTTGCTTCATTTCATCAAAGTTCTTGGGCGGGTTCTTAACGAGGTCCTTGTTGTAGATGAGGGCGACGGTCTCGGCCGCGAAGGGGACGCCGTAGTAGTGCCCCTTGTACTCGAAAGCGTCTTGGGCGAGTGGGACGAAGTTGTCCTTGAAGTCGGCTGGGATGTAATCGTCTATTGGTTTGAGGAGTCCGCCGTCGGCGAATTTGCCGATCCAGTCGTGGGCCCAGATGAAGAGGTCGGGGCCTTTTCCTGCTGGGATGGCGGCTTTGAGTGCTGTTTCGAGGCTGGCCTTGTACTCCATCTGGATCTTTATGTTCGGGTGTTCGATCTCGAATTCTGCAATGAGATCCTTGAAGGTTTGAGCCTCAGCCTCACCCATAGCATGCCAGAGGACTATTGTAACCTCCTGACCCTGAGTGCTAGTGGTCGTGGTTGTGGTGGTCGCGGGCTGGGTTGTGGTCGTGGTCGTTGTAGTGGTTGTGGTGGTAGTGGTTGTCGTGGCGGGGGCCGTGGTCGTGGTTGTGGTGGTCTCAGGTGCGGTCGTTGTGGTTGTCTTGGTGATGGTGGTTGTAGTGGTAGTGGTCTTGCTCTGGCTTGTGGTTGTGGTCTGGGACTGGCTTGTGGTGGTGGTTTTGCTTGGGCTTGAGGTGGTGTTTCCGCCTCCTCCACCGCCAATACAGCCGCTGGCCACTACTCCAAAGACCAAAATTCCAATCAAAAGCAGTGTAAACAGTCCTTTTTTCATTCTTCATCACCCACCGCGTTTTGGCAGTAGAGTATCATCGACGGTGATATATATATCTTGCGCTTTCCTGGCAAGCTTCAGCCACCGGCCCCCTGGATTTGCATCACTGTATAACCCTGGACGAGAAGGGCCCGATCTCTAGCCTTCCTATACCTGGTAGGTCGATCTTCAGTGCCTTAGACGAGCAGTTTATTCCGACAACGATCTTCTCGTCACGATGAACCCTGGTGTAGATTAGGCTCCTGCCTCTGAAATGAATCGGCAGAAACTCTCCAATCTGAAGGGCCCTGCTCGATCTCCTGAGCCGGATCAGTTCCTTGGTGGCCCTTAGGATCTCTTCATCCCACCTACTCCTATCCCAGGGCATTGGAGTTCTTCCGGCGCCCATCCCCTCTCCGGATCCCCCGAGCCCAATCTCGTCTCCATAGAATATGGAAGGAATCCCCTTATACGTCAGGAGAAACGTGAGGGCGCACAGGTATCTCCTCTTATCTCCCCCAACTAGATCGATGAACCTCTCCGTATCGTGGTTGTCCAGGAAGTTGTAGGCGTAGTGCTCCGCCGGGCCGTAGTGGGCGCTGATGAGTTCGAGTTCGTTCAGGAACTCCTCAGCAGTTATCTCCTCAAAAACGAAGAACCTCAGCACGGCATCGTAGAGGGCGTAGTTCATAACCCCGTGGAATTTGTCGAAGAGATAGAGCCTTGAATCGTCCATGACCTCGCCGAACAGATAGGCTTCTCTTGGAAGGCCCTTCCGGATTTCCCCCCAGAAATCCGGAGGAACACCGTGGGCGACGTCGAGCCTCCAGCCGTCTGCACCCCTTTCAATCCAGTAGTTCATGACCTCGGTGACGAACTTCTTCACTTCGGGATTCTCGTGGTTCAACCTAGGCATCAGCCAGACCGAGAAGAAGCTCTCGTAGTTCCACCCCAGCTTCTTCAGCTTGGTGTACTTCTCGACCCACGGTTCGTCCGAGAGGAGGGTCTCCATGAACTCATCAGAAACGACAGGGAAGCCCGTAACCCGGTAAAAGTCCTTGTACCTGCTTTTTTCCCCGTTTTTGATTAGGTCCTGGAACCAGGGGTGAAAGAAGCTCGTGTGGTGAAAAACACCGTCCAGAACGAGCCGGATGCCTGCCCCATTCAGTGACGCGAGAAGCTCCCCGAAGGCCTTATCTCCCCCCAATCTCTCGGCTACGCTGTGGTAGTCGATGATGTCGTAGCCGTGGTATGTCATCGATTCGAAGATGGGCGTGAGGTAGAGGGCGTTGATCCCTAGATCCCGAAGGTGGTCGATGCGGTTTCTCAGCCCTACCAGGTCGCCACCGTGAAACCTCTCTCCAGGGGTGAGGTTGGACTTTTCAAAGCCTCCGGCAAAGCGGTCCGGCATTATCTGGTAGAAGACGCTCTCAAGGGGCCAGTTCGGCGCTTCAAGCTCCCTAGCATATGAAGTGAATGGGCCTAGTTCCTCACTCCCCGAGGCCTTGTCTATGATGAACCTGTATTCAAGTTCGCCCTCGATACCGTGAACCACCGCTTCAAAGTAGTCGAAGGGAACCCCCTCTGCCTTACGCACCATTGGTATCTTGAGACGTTTCGGTTTTTCAAGCACGAAAGAGGCGGATTTTATAAAACCTGCCTTTGCCCGCAGAATGGCATGGATCCTCCCGCCGAAGCGGTAGAGGTAGAGAAGTGATGACCTGTGGAAAACATCTTCCTCACCCGCTATTTCCGCCACGCTCACTTCTCTCTCGAACTTGTAGGAGGGCCTCCGGTAAAGCTCGGTGCTGGGGTTTTCCGGATCGAGTGTGAACTCCCCCCCCAAGGGAAAAGGCGTACCTCCAGCGTCCTTCCGGGAGGAAAACTCTGATAGTCCAGCGCTCACCGGTCCTTTTCATCCTGAAGCTTCCCTCGTTGAAAGCGTTGAAGTTGCCGAGGAGGTAGGCGTATTCTTCGTCTCCAGCTGGAACTGAGAATTCGACTTCGGCGAGCCTTCCGAAGGTCTCGTCCTCAATGAACCCGAAAGTTTTATACACTTCAACCACCCTTGTATCACTGGTGATGAATAAACTGCCGGCAGTGAACTTAAATTTGTTGGGGGTCTAAGGATGAGGGAAGAGGAGATCATAGAAAAACTTCAAAAGCTCGGGCTCACGAAGTACGAGAGCTTGGCATACATAACGCTTCTCAAGCTCGGGCCGAGCAAGGCCACGGATATAACCAAGGAGAGCGGCATTCCCCACACCAGGGTTTACGACGTTCTGAGCTCCCTCCACAGGAAGGGCTTCGTCGATGTTATGCAGGGCTCCCCGAGGCTGTACAAACCCGTCAACCCCGAGGTTGTTCTGGAGAAGATGAAGGATGAGATAGTTCAGGACATAGAGAGCCTCAAAGCGGCTTTCCTTGACCTCTACCGTGAGGTTCACGGGGAGGAGCTTCCGGAGATATGGACGATTCAGGGCTTTGACAACACCCTCGAGAGGGCGGAGTACGTCATAAGGAGCGCCAAGCATGAGGTTTTAATAAACACGCCGTTTGAATTCCTCAATCTCCTGAAGAAGGAGATAAAGGGCAGGAAGGATGTTGTCTTCGTCATAGTGAGCAACTTCGATGACGTTCCAGAATGGCTCAACGGTGACAACATAATACTCGCTAGGAGCGGGGGCGCCCCCTGGCTCATGGCCAGCTGGATAATCGGGGACATAGACTACGCGCTCTTCTTCGGTGCACTCCCACAGGACAAAAGGAGGGAGAAGTTCTATTCATTCTGGGCCAAGAGCCCCAGGATAATCCAGAACTATATGCACTGGTTCTACACGATATACTTTGACAACAGCGAGGTCATAAAACCCCTCGGCTATGAAGAGCTCCCCAAACCTCTGTCCCTAGTCAACATAAGAACCCTGATCACGGTGCTCAAGTTTGCGGGCCTGCCGAGGAAGGCCGAGATAGCCGGCAGGATGATCGACACCAAGGAGCCCGTGACGCTCGATGGGGATATAGTTGACTACGAGTACACGCCGCTCACCGCCAACGTTACCTTCAAGTACAACGGAAAAGAACTGAAGGTCGGCGGTATAGGAAGCTACTTCGAGGACGTTGAGGGGGAGAAGTTCATCCTCCTCGACTGAGTATATTTTTGAACTTTCTTTCACCGATGCATCAAAAAAGATAAAAATACCTCAATGTTTCTTTTTGGGGTGGTACCATGAGCAGGGCCGTGAGTACGATAGCCGCGGTTATGGTTCTCATAACCTTCATAGCGGTTCCCTGGGTTCAAACCTCCTACCACTCCTACTTCAGCTCAGGAACCCGGCAGCTTGGGTACCCCGAGCTGGCGGCCATGTCCGAGGACTACATACAGGAACACGTGGCCAGTGAACTCTCCAAGGGAACGGAGTCCGAGGACTTGATTGACGAGGACGGGAACTACACCCCCCTGGCCAGAACCTACATCCTCATATCCGAGGCGCTGGCCCTCATGCCATTCCTGGTGCTCCTCGGTGCGATCATCGGCCTGTGGAGCAGATGGGGCCACGTGATGGGTATAATCGGGATGACGATTCTGACCCTGGTAATGTACAGCATTCCTAGCCTCAGCTCTGAGAACGCGTCCTTAACCCCCCATGCAGGCTATATCCTCGCTTGGCTGGCTTTCATACTGGGTGCGGCCTTTGGTTATGTGAAAAAAGAGCCTCAAAAAGCTTCTTCCCAGTGACTAAAATTCTTTCCCTTTTCTTGGCTTGTTTTGTACTCAAAGTAAAAATTCAATGGGTTGGTTTGAATTTCCTCGTTGTTTCTCTTTTCGTCGGGGGAGTTTTTAGATTCAGGAGGCTTCATCGCGGCACCGCAATGTATATATACTTTTAGTATACACAAGTTTTGAGGTGCTTCAAATGAGGGCACTCCCGAAAAGCGGTATATTGAGTCTGCTTTTGGTGGCTTTGGTTGTTTTTTCAGTAGTGGCTAGCGGCTGTATTGGCGGTGGAGGAGGTGGAAACACCACCTCAAGCCCAAGCAAAACCACTAGTTCGAGTTCGGGTAAGACTACCACCCAGTCCCCCAAGCTCAGCGGTAAGATAGTCTTCGCCGTTGGAGGCGCTCCCAACGAGATAGAGTACTGGAAGGGAGTTATAGCGGCCTTTGAGAAGAAGTATCCAGGTGTTAAGGTCGAGCTCAAGAGGCAGGCCACGGACACCGACCAGAGGAGGCTCGACCTCGTGAACGCCCTCAGGGCAAAGTCAAGCGACCCCGACGTTTTCCTGATGGACGTTGCCTGGCTTGGACAGTTCATCTCCTCCGGCTGGCTTGAACCCCTCGATTCCTACGTCCAGAAGGACAACTACGACCTGAGCGTCTTCTTCCAGAGCGTCGTCAACCTTGCCGACAAGCAGAACGGCAAGCTCTGGGCCCTCCCTGTCTACGTTGACGCCGGCCTTCTGTACTATAGGAAGGATCTCCTCCAGAAGTACGGCTATGACAACCCGCCTGAGACCTGGGACCAGCTCGTTGACATGGCCCAGAAGATCCAGCAGGGGGAGAGGGGAAGCAACTCCAACTTCTGGGGCTTCGTCTGGCAGGGCAAGCAGTACGAGGGCCTCGTCTGCGACTTCGTTGAGTACGTTTACAGCAACGGCGGTGAGCTTGGACACTTTGAGAACGGAAAGTGGGTTCCGACCCTGAACAAGCCCGAGAACGTCCAGGCGCTCCAGTTCATGGTTGATCTGATCCACAAGTACAAGATCTCCCCGCCCAACACCTACACCGAGATGACAGAGGAACCCGTCAGGCTCACCTTCCAGCAGGGCAACGCCGCCTTTGAGAGGAACTGGCCCTACGCCTGGGGCCTCCACAACGCCAACGACTCTCCTGTTAGGGGTAAGGTTGGAATCTCGCCGCTCCCGCACTTCCCAGGGCACAAGAGCGCGGCCACCCTTGGTGGCTGGCACATTGGAATAAGCAGGTACTCGGACAACAAGGAGCTCGCTTGGGCCTTCGTTAAGTTCGTCGAGAGCTATGAACAGCAGAAGGGCTTTGCGATACACCTCGGCTGGAACCCGGGAAGAACCGACGTCTACAACGATCAGGATGTCCTCAAGGCGGCCCCGCACCTGAAGAACCTGAGGAGCGTCTTTGAGAACGCGGTACCGAGGCCGATAGTTCCATACTACCCGCAGCTCAGCCAGATCATACAGAAGTACGTGAACGCGGCCTTAGCTGGAAGCATGAGCCCGCAGGATGCCCTTGACCAGGCCCAGAAAGAGGCGGGGGATCTCGTGAAGCAGTACAGCTGATCCTTTTCTTTTCTTCCTTCGTCTGGCCTTTAAGAATCACTGGTCGTAAGGGTGGTGCGGATGGGCAGAATAGAGTACAGGGAGGAGAAGCTGGCCTACGGAATGCTCTCTCCCATGCTGGCCTTCGTCGTGCTCTTCATCATAATCCCGGTTCTTGGGACCTTCTGGATAAGTCTCCACAGGGACGTTACCTTCATACCCGGCTTCAAGTTCGTGGGCCTTAGGAACTACGTGACGGTGCTTGAGAAGCCGGAGTTCTGGCACTCCTTCTTTGTCACCGTTGCGTTCTCGGTTGTGAGTGTAAGTTTGGAGACGATTCTGGGTCTCGTCTTCGCGCTCATCCTGAACGAGGAGATCAAGGGTCGGGGAATCCTGAGGGCCGTTGTTCTGATTCCCTGGGCGGTTCCGACTATAATCTCCGCGAGGACTTGGCAGCTAATGTACAACTACAGCTACGGCCTCTTCAACTGGATCTTTTCCCATCTGGGCCTTGGAACCGTTAACTGGTTTGGAACCCCCATAAGCGCGTTCTTCGCGGTGGTCTTCGCAGATGTTTGGAAGACGACGCCTTTCATGACCCTTCTCCTGCTGGCCGGCCTTCAGGCCATTCCGAAGGACGCGTACGAGGCGGCCATAATAGACGGGGCAACGATGTTCCAGAGGTTCTGGCACATAACGCTTCCCCTCCTGAGGCCGGTTTTGATAGTGGCCGTGACGCTGAGAACTATCGACGCCCTGAGGGTCTTTGACATAATCTACGTCCTCACCGGAGGCGGTCCCGGAGGAGCCACGACTTCTGTTTCCCTCCTGGCCTTTAACTACTACAACCTCGGCGACTACGGGGTTGGTTCAGCGATTTCGATCCTGACCTTCTTGACGGTTCTGAGCTTCACAATAGTTTACCTCAAAATAGGGAAGTTCCAGGAGGGATTGAAGTGAACGAGAAGGAGCTGAAGAAAACGCTGACGGTCGTAGGGGCCGTCCTCATGGTCCTTCTCTGCCTGTTTCCGTTCATATGGATGCTGGTCATCTCCTTTACGAAGGACGCCACATTCCTCGGTTCCCCCTACGTCCATTTCGAGTTCACGGTGAACAACTATCGGACGGTTCTCGGCGATCCAACACTGCACTTCCTCGACTACTTCAGGAACAGCATGGTAATAGCGACGCTAGTAACTATAGTCACCGTCAGCGTGTCGGCTCTTGGAGCCTACGCAGTTTCCAGAATAAGGTTCAGGGGAAGGCTCGCAGTTCCCATCTTCGTCCTGGGACTTTCAATGTTCCCCCAGATAAGCCTGGTCGGCTACCTCTTCAAGTTCATAGAGCGGCTCGGGTGGATAAACACGTACAAGGCCCTGTTCTTCCCCTACGTCGCCTGGACAATGCCCCTGGCCCTCTGGATCCTGCTGAGCTACTTCACCCAGCTTCCTAAGGATCTCGATGAGGCAGCGCTCATAGACGGGGCTTCAAGGTTCCAGGCCCTTTACAAGGTTGTGCTTCCACTCTCAGCACCGGCTTTATTTTCAACGGCCCTCTTGGTCTTCATAGCGGCTTTCAACGAGTTCATGTTCGCCCTCCTGTTCACCACGGATCACAGGGCCAGAACCGTGCCCGTCGGCATCGCCCTCTTCCAGGGGGTTCACGGAGAGGTTCCGTGGGGCAACATAATGGCCGCATCGGCAATATCCACCATACCGTTGGTTGTTCTAGCCCTCGTGTTCCAGAAGTACATAGTCAGCGGACTCACCGCTGGAGCCCTGAAAGGTGAATGAGGTGACAGAAATGTTTGAGGTTGAGAAGTTCGGTGGAGAAGGAAAGAGGCTGGAGGATTACAGGGAAATAATCGGGGAGGAGAGCCTGGAGCGGATCAGGGAGAAGGCAGAAGGGCTTAGAGGGAGGAGCTTCGCCAACGTGAACTCCACCTCATTTGGCGGTGGCGTGGCGGAGATACTCCACAACCTCATCCCCCTCATGAGGGACACTGGCCTGGACGCGCGGTGGTTCGTCATAGAAGGCAGCGACGAGTTCTTCAACGTCACCAAGAGCTTCCACAACGCCCTCCAAGGGAACAGGGAGCTGAAGCTCACGGAGGAGATGAAGAGGCTGTACCTGGAGACCAACAGGAAGAACGCCGAAGACGTTGACCTCGGCTCCTTCGACTACGTCCTCGTCCACGACCCCCAGCCGGCTCCGCTGATAGAGTTCTACGAGAAGAGAGGGCCCTGGATATGGAGGTGCCACATTGACCTGAGCGACCCCAACGGGGATTTCTGGAGCTTCCTCAGGGAGTTCGTCGCTAAGTACGACCGGTACATATTCCACATGGAGGACTACGTCAGGGAAGACCTTGATATGGAAAAAGTTGTGATAATGCCTCCCTCTATAGACCCGCTGAGCGAGAAGAACAGGGAGCTGGGTGAAACAGAGATACTCAAAACACTCGAAAGGTTCGATGTTGACCCTGACAGGCCAATACTGACCCAGGTCGCCCGCTTTGACCCATGGAAGGGCGTCTTTGAAGTTATAGACGTGTACAGAAAGGTCAAGGAGAGAGTTCCCGAGGTTCAGCTGCTCCTAGTTGGCGTGATGGCCCACGACGACCCCGAGGGCTGGGTGTACTTCGAGAAGACCCTGAGGAAGATAGGAGAGGACTACGACGTGAAAGTCCTGACAAACCTCAACGGGGTTCACGCCAGGGAAGTCAACGCCTTCCAGAGGGCCAGCGACGTGGTGCTTCAGATGTCGATAAGGGAAGGCTTTGGGCTGACCGTCACCGAGGCCATGTGGAAGGAGAAACCTGTGATAGGGAGGGCCGTTGGGGGCATAAAGCTTCAGATAGTCGACGGGAAGACTGGCTTTCTGGTGGACGGCGTGGAGGAAGCCGTTGAAAAGGTCCTGTATCTCCTCAGGCATCCCGAAGTGGCGGAGGAGATGGGAAGGCAGGCCAAGGAGAGGGTCAGGGAGAACTTCATAATAACGCGGCACCTCGAAAGGTACCTCGACCTCCTAAACTCTTTTTAAGCCTTTTACCTTATAGCCGGTGATGACGATGGAAATTCCCCCCAACCTCGCGCAGGCCCTCAGTGAGATAGGCTTCACGAAGTATGAAACGCTTACCTACTGGACCCTCCTCGTCTACGGCCCCAGCACAGCGAAGGAGGTCTCCTCCAAGAGCGGGGTGCCTTACAACAGGGTTTACGACACCATCTCCTCCCTGAGGAAGAGGGGGTTCGTCACAGAGGTTGAGGGGAACCCGAAAGTGTATGCCGCCTACTCACCCAGGATAGCCTTTCTGAGGTTCAAAAAGGAGCTTGAGGAGATAATGGAGCAGTTTGAACGGGCCCTCAGGGAGGTAAAGCCCGAAGAAGAGAGGCCCGCGATATGGAGGAGCAGGGATTTCAAAGAGGCCCTCGAGATGTTTCGGGAGTCCCTCTCGTCGGCTAGAAACGAGGTGGTGGTGGTCATTCCGAGCGAGTTCTTTGACTGCATCAGGGACGATCTCGTGGCCACTTTCGAGAGGGGTGTAACCGTCTCTATCTATACTGACAGGGTCCCCGATCTCTCGATGTTCTCGGGAAAGGGCAACCTCTTTCTGAGGCGCTTTTACAAGCTCAACCACATAGTTGGCATGGTCGATGGGAGGGAAGTGATAACCGTCCAGAACGTCGCGTTCAACTCCAAGAACCCTCCCGCGTTCAAATCCACGTATCCGGAGATAATCTTCTCCCAGTACAGCCTTATAATAGAGATCTTCAAGGAGTCTGAACTTGAGGCGGAGGTTCTCAACAACCCCAGCGATATCAGGTTCTTCGCGATGTTTCATGCTGCGGACTTCGTGAGACGCCACCTTCAGGAGAGTCAGATAACCGCGGTGGTTCAGGGGAGGCATCTGAAGACCGGAAAGTACGAGACACTGCAGGGACTGGTGGTTGGCTACACCCTTTCCCTCAAGGAGGCGGTGAACAACATCCACATTGAGACTGAGGGGGGAGTCGTTAAAGTCGGGGGAATGTTCGCGGTTGTTGAGGACTACGAGAGCACCGACGTGAGGTTTGGACTGGCTTCTGATTGAGCGGTTCAAAAGGGTTAAGACCTCCACCTGAGAGTTCCCATCGGTGATGCGTAATGAGGATTCTGATGCTTGGCTTTGAGTACCTGCCGGTCAAAGTTGGGGGCCTGGCCGAGGCTCTAACAAGCATAGCCGAGGGCCTGGCCAGACTTGGCCACGAGGTCGTTGTCTTCACACCCGACCACGGACGGAACCTCGGTGAGCCGGCGGAGACCTTTGAGATAACTTCCTTCGGAGAGAGGGTTGAGGTGACCGTGAGGAAGAGAACTCAAAACGGTGTCACCCTCTACTCCCTCTCCGGCGGGGTTTTGAGCGACCCCGATGTTTACGGTCCTGGCTGGGACGGAATGCTTAGGAAAGCGGTTCTCTTTGGAAAGGCCAGCGCTGGTCTCCTCAACAGGATAATCAATGACTTCAAGCCCGATGTGGTTCACGCCCACGACTGGCATACGGTCTTCGCTCTAGGCCTTTTGAAGAAGTACTTTGGGATAAGGAGCGTCTTCACGGTACACAGGCTCAACAGGGCCAAGGTCCCGGCTCTCTACTTCCACGAGGCAAACCTCGCCGAACTCGCGCCTTATCCTGACCTCGACCCCGAGCACACCGCCGCGTACATAGCCGATGCCGTAACCACCGTCAGCAGGAGCTACCTCTGGGAGGAGTGGAGCTTCTTCGGCCTCTTCGAGGGCAAGGTTACTCACGTTTTCAACGGGATAGAGTGCTCCTTCTGGAACGAGGAGCTGATGGAGATGAAGGATCTCCCCAGGGAAGAGCGGAGAAAGAGGATTCTGGAAAAGCTCGGCCTCCCCGACGGCAGGGCCTTCATGTTCATAGGACGCTTCGACAGGGCACAGAAGGGGGTGGATACTCTCCTCAAAGCTGTAGAACTCCTCTCTAAAGACCCTGCCTTCAGGGAGATGCGCTTCATCATCATAGGTAAGGGAGATCCCGAGCTTGAAGCCATGGCGAGACGGATGGAAAGCCAGTTCCCGGAGAACGTCAAGGTGATAACCGAACTCCTGCCCAGGGAGTTCGTCCGTGAGCTCTACGGCTCCGTGGACTTCGTGATAATCCCTTCCTACTTCGAACCTTTTGGATTGGTACAGCTTGAGGCCATGTGTCTCGGGGCGGTTCCGATAGGCAGCGCCGTTGGGGGGATTAAGGACACGGTAGTAGATCTCGAAGCGGATCCTGAGAGGGCTACGGGTTTTCTCGTTCCACCCAGAGATGCTTTTTCTCTCGCAAAGGCCATAGTACGCGCCATGGAACTCGACGAGGAAACCCTAAATGGGCTCAGGGAGAACGGAAAGAGGCACGCCAGGGAGGACTTCACCTGGGAAAGAGCCTGCAGGAGATACGTGAAGGTCTATGAAAACGGTGTGGACAAGGCGATGTCCTTCCTCCGCTAGCTCCAGCCGAATTCCTTCAAAAACTTCTTTTTCAGCCTTTTTATTGTTCCAGAGACTCCAAGGGTTCTGAAGATGACTTTTGAGCCATTTATCTCCGTGATCATTGTCAGGGCAAAGCGGAGCTCCTCCACGTACTTCCTGTCGACCCTTGCTATCCCGGTCTGGCTCTTTTCGTCGAACTTTATGAACCAGGGCTTGGCCCGGGCGGAGCCTAGAAAGCCGAGGGCTGAGAGGCTGGCATCCCAGATGACCCTTTTTATCTCCTCCTTCTTGAAGGGGCGCTCTCCGATTACCTGAAAGGCAATGTATCTGTTCTTGTCCCTAAGGGTTGGCGGCAGGTACTTCGGCTTCTCCCTCATTTTCACACCTCCACGGATTTGGCCACCAACCTTTTTAAGCCATGCCCCGACCTGAGCTAGCGAGGTGGGACTGTTGGTCTGGGAGACGCCGTACTTTTCATACGCCGTGAGAGAACTTCCTAAAGGCTGTCAGCTCTGCGTTAGGGGTGAGAAGCTCGTTCTTTTCACTACAGGAAAGTGCCCAAGGGACTGCTTCTACTGCCCCCTCAGCCCCTGGAGGAGAGAAGACGTCGTTTACGCCAACGAGAGACCGGTTAAAAGCGTTGATGAGGTCATTGAAGAGGCCATGATACAGGAAGCCAAAGGTGCTGGGGTTACGGGAGGGGATCCTTTAGCGAGATTGGAAAGAACCGTGGGGTACATAAAAGCCCTCAAGGAGAACTTTGGGGAGGACTTCCACATCCACCTCTACACCACTGGGGCTTTAGCAACCGAAAAGGCCCTCTCGAAGCTCTACGACGCCGGACTCGATGAGATACGCTTCCATCCGGATCTCTTCAATCCAAACTCCAAGCTCTTCAAAGTTGAAATAGAGAACATAAAGAATGCCTTTGACTTCGACTGGGACGTTGGGGGAGAAATCCCTTCAATCCCCGGCCAGATGGAGAGAATGAAGTGGTACGCGGAGTTCCTCGACAAACATGGAGCGAGATTCCTCAACGTGAACGAGCTGGAGTTCAGCGAGATGACGCTTAAAACGCTCCTAGACATGGGCTTTCAGCCGGTCAGCGACGAGAGCTCGGCGATAAAGGGCTCCCTCGAACTGGGCCTTGAGTTCCTTGAGTGGGGCGAGGAAAACACCTCTCTGAGCTACCACCTGTGCACCGCCAAGCTGAAAGATGCAGTCCAGCTCAAAAACCGCCTCAGGAGAATGGCGAGGAACGTTGCTAAGCCCTACATGGAGATAACCGAGGAGGGGACGCTCCGCTTCGGCATAGCTGAGTACGATGACCTTGACGAGCTCTACGAGTTCCTCGTTGAGGAAGCGGAAGTTCCGGGGGAGTGGCTTCACATCAACCGCGAGAAGGGCAGGATAGAGATGCCGGAGGAGGTAGCTGTTGAGCTTGCTGACGCGATCGAGGGGAATGTGAAGTTCTTCATAGTGGAGGAGTACCCGACGTGGGACCGGCTCGAGGTCGAGAGGGTTCCCCTTCCATAATTATCAAACTTTTGCCTTTCATATAAACCACAATCGTTATAAAATCTGGCTTGGTTATAAATATGGGTGACTGGAGTGGCGTTCGAGGAGTTTGAGACCTTTGACGAGGCTTTTTCAGCTCTGCTGGACAAGCTCGATTTCAAGATCAACGAGCCGTTCAAGGATGTGCAAAAAGTCCTCTGCATAGAACCTCACCCCGATGACTGCGCCATCGGATTAGGGGGCACGATTAAGAGGCTCACGGACTCAGGAATAGAGGTTGTCTACCTCCTCCTCACAGACGGCTCCATGGGAACCACCGATGAAACCGTTTCGAGGCACGAACTCGCCCTGACCAGGCTTGAGGAGGAGAGGAAGAGCGCCGAGATCCTCGGGGTTAAAAAAATACACTCCCTCGACTTTGGGGACACAGAACTGCCCTACACCCGGGAGGTCAGAAAGGAGATCGTTACTGTGATAAGGAAGGAGAAGCCTGAGATGGTTTTGATGCCCGACCCCTGGCTGCCCTACGAAGGCCATCTGGATCACAGGCACGCAGGACTTCTTGGACTTGAGGCGGTCAGCTTCTCCGGTCTTCCGAACTTCAGCAGATCGGATTCAATAGCGGGACTGGAGCCCCACAGCCTCCCGGCGGTTGGTTTTTACTACACACACAAACCCAATTATTTCGTTGATATAACGGACGTTATGGAAACCAAGCTGGAGGCAGTGAGGGTGCACAGGAGTCAGTTCACTGAGGACGTTTGGGAGCTGTGGGAGCCTTACCTGAGGACGATAGCTTTGTACTATGGAAAAATGAGCGGGCATAAATATGCCGAGGGCATAAGGTTTATTCCGGGGCTGTTTCTGCATATCTGCCCATTTGCCGAGCTTATCTAAGCTTTTAGCTCCTCTTCAACCATTCTTTCAACTTCCTTCAGGAATCTGTCGAGATCCATCAGATCGAGTCCGAACTCCGTGAGGGCTTTGTACCTTTCGGGATCGGCTGTCACTAGGAGCATTCTATGCTTTATGGCGAACGTACCGGTGAGAATGTCATCGACTTCGAGTCTCAGGCCCTTCTTGAGGAGTTTGGCCTCTATCTTTGCGCCGTGGATCACGATGTCATCGGTGAGAGGCAGGACGGAGTAGATCTCTTTGAGGACTTTGAATTCGTTCTCTATCTTCCTGTTTATGTAAGCTTTTGAGACCAGGTACTTGTAAATTGAAATTACGGGGACGAAGACGTTGAACTTGGCCAGGGTTACTTCAAGGAGCCTTCTCCTGCTCGCCGTGTGCATCTTTATCATCGACGTTGCGTCAAAGAGGATGCTGTCCGGGAGGGTCATTGTTTATCCCTCTCCTTGATAACTCTGAGGAGCATCTCGGCTTCATCGTCCTCGACGATTACGTCCTCCACCTTTTTGTCCAGCTCGACCAGATGCCATGTTTCTATGAGCTTCTGGAGCACCTCATCGTAGGATCTGGCGTCAAGCTTGTCCTTGAGGAGCTTTATCTTCTTCCAGGTGTTCTCATCAACGGCTATTGTCTTCAAGGTAATCCCTCCTGCACAGTTTTCTTGTAGGCCTCTATGCTCCTGGGTCTTGGTATTCTCTGTTTGCTTATTGGATCCACCTCATAGAGCCCGAACTTTATTTTAAAACCCATCGCCCACTCGTAGTTATCTGTCAGAGCCCAGTGGAAATAGCCCCTTACATCGGCTCCGGCTTGAACCGCCTCAAACATCTTTTTCACATGCTCCTGAATGTATCTCGGCCTTAAAAGGTCCCTTGAATCGGCTATGCCGTTCTCGGTTATGTAAATTGGCTTTCCGTACTCGTTTCCAATCATGATTGAGTCGTACATTCCCTTCGGGAAGCACTCCCATCCGAAGTCGCTCGTTGGGTTGTTGTCCTTTGAGACGCTGTTGGGATCGGAGGAGTATCCGTACCCTTCCGTTCCAACGAAGTTTATTATTGGGAGCTCATCGTATTTGGGCTCGGTGTACCTGATGACCTCCCTGGTGTAGTAGTTATCGCCTATCCAGTCGTTTCTCTTCAGGTGGTCGATTTTTACGTAGTCCCTGCTGAATTCAAGGTCAACCTTGCCTTCGTTGACGCCGTCGAGGAATATTCTGTTGTGGAACAGGTCGTAGTTTTCGGTTGCCTTCACGTCCTTCGGATCGTTTGGATCGCGCGGGTACGCGGGTATTATGTTGAGGATTATCCCAACGGGTTTATCCGAGAACGCCTTGACGGCGTCGTAGGCCCTGGCATGCCCAACGAGCTGGTTGATGATCACTGACTTGGCGGCTTTCGGGTTCAGTATCCCGGGTGGCCACCCCACGTAGGGTGCAAGATAGCCGAGCTCAACCGTCACCATGGGCTCATCGAAAGTTGCCCAGAAGTCCACCAGGTCACCGAACTTCCAAGCGGCAAAAGCCGCGAACTTTGCGAACTCGATTATGGCCTTCTCATCGACCCATCCCCTTGCCCTTGCTTTCTCAAAGTTCTGTCTAACCTCTATTGGATCGTGGAGCCATATTGGCTGGGTTTGGTGGTTGAGGGTAACGAAGGTAGAAAATCCGAGTTTCTTGAGGTTTCCAAGAACTTCCCGGTAGTGTTTCACTTCCCTCAGGTTCGCAAGCCCTTCGAGCTCGCGGAGGGTTTCCTCGGTTATCTTTATTCTCTTTATCAACCCGTACGAATCCCTCTCAAAGTCGACCTCAACGCCGTAGGTAGGGCATGGAAAAATCCTGCTCCACTCCACGGTTATCTGGTACGCGTTTAACCCCATGTCCTTCGCGAGCTGATGGTCGATCTCGTAGAGGCCGTAGTTGTTAATGCCGTTCTCCGGAAGATGACCGCTCACGAGGTCGTTTTTTATGTTAAACGGATCCCGAACCCAGTACCACCAGTCGGTCCTCGTGTCCATGAACCTCCTGAGGGGGTCCCCCATCTCAAACTGAAAAGCTGACTGCACAACGCCCCACATGAACTCCTTCATATTTCCACCTCTTTTAATTGGCTCTGTATTTTATAACTTCGACTTCTTTTATAATTTTCGCAACATTGGTATTCCATCTTACTGGGAATTTTTGGCTTCCAATGATGATTGCCGACAACACTTGAGTGTGGAAATGTGGGCCTTTTTGCAATTATCCTCTTAAACCCATGTAGAAAAGTTTATATAGATAGGGCATAAAATATAAAATTGACCGACTTTATAAGTGGTGGTGTCTATGAGGAAAGCCGTTGCGATGGGTCTCCTGGCAATTTTCCTTACCAGCCTCTTAGGGGCTGGATACGGTTTGGCGGCAGAGAGTCTGCCAAGGAACGAGACTCTGTACACTGCCAATAGTGCCCCCCCAACAAACGCCAATCCTTTCACCGGAGGTTCGGTGCTTGGAATGGACGGTCTGGTTTTTGAACCCCTCTTCATGTTCAACTTCATGACGGGAGAGCTAAAACCATGGCTTGCGGAAAGCGGCAAGTGGGTTAGCGACACAGTTTTTGAGGTAAAACTCAGATCCGGCCTGAAGTGGCAGGACGGCAAACCGCTTACCGCAGAGGACGTTAAGTTCTCCTACGAATACTATCAGAAGATCGGTCTGAGGAACTGGACCAAACTGGGAGTGAAGGAGATAAAGGCCGTTGACGACAGGACCGTTCAGTTCATCTTCGATGGGACTCCCAACTACCAGCTCTGGCAGCTTCAGATGTTCTTCGGCTGGGGCCAGGGTGCGCTCATAGTCCCGAAGCACATCTTCGAGAAGATAGACCCCCAGAAGATACCCAAGATGACCTTCACGGGCGATGAGATGAAGTACCTCGTTGGTTCTGGCGCCTACAAGCTCAAGGAGATAGTTGGACAGGAGAAGGCCATTCTGGAGAGGAACGACGACTGGTGGGGTGCTAAAGTTTTTGGAAAGCCGGGACCGAAGTACATAGTCCAGCTCTACGTTACCGACAACAACCAGGCAGCTAACATGTTCATAAAGGGCGACCTCGACGTTGGCACTTATTACATTGATATAGTCTCGGCCAAGCAGAAGAACCCCAACCTGGCGAGCTGGCTTGATAAGTACCCCTACTTCCCGCCCGTTGCCCCCGTTCTCCTCTACTTCAACACCAAGCACGCTCCCCTCGACAACCCGAAGGTCAGAAGGGCGATAGCAATGGCGATCAACCCGTACCAGATCGTTAACCAGGGCCCGATAAGCGACGTTCCCAAGCAGGTTCCCTTTGGGCCAGGTCTCCTTACCAAGTGGGGCAACAAAGTTGGCATAGATGATCTCATCAACCAGTACGGCTGGAAGTACGGCGACATCCAGGATGCCATAAAGCTCCTCGACGAGGCCGGAATAAAGGACACCAACGGCGATGGCATCAGGGAGTACAACGGCAAGCCTCTCAAGCTCAAGTTCGTCACCTGTGCCGGCTGTAACGACTGGCTCCAGGCCGGTGAGATAATAGCGAACCAGCTCAAGGCCCTCGGAATAGAGGTGGACATAGAGAAGGGTGACTGGACCAACTTCTTCGTCAAGAGCCTCCAGAGCGGGGACTTTGATCTCGCACTCCACTGGTCCGGAACCTTCCAGCCGAGCGCCTACGCCGTGTTCAACATGCTTCTTTCAAAGAACGGCGGCGCCAACTACGGTAAGTACGAGAACTCTAATGTCGACCAGATCCTTCAGGAGTTCGGAAAGACCACCGATGAGAACAAGGAGGCCCAGTACATAAAGCAGCTCTGCCAGATATGGCTTCAGGACGTTCCGGCGGTTCCGGTTTACATGGCAACGCTCTTCTATGAGGCCAACACTGAATACTGGACCAACTGGCCAAACGAGAAGGATCCCTACGGAGTCCCTATCTTCTGGACGAACTACGGCACCTGGGGTACTGCCCTGGCGCTCCTCGGCGTCAAGCCCGCTAAAGCCCCAGCTACCGAGACAACCACAGCTCCAACTACGACCACGCCCAGCAAGAGCACTACCACCACTAAGCCCCCCGCTTCCAGCTCCACAAGCTCTTCGGAGAAGGGTGGAAGCCTCTGCGGCCCGGCGGCAATCGTTGGCCTTGCAGTGGTTCCCCTGCTGCTGAGAAGGCGCCGTTGACTCTTTTTCCATTTTATAGTTTGTTGTTGACGGAGGGAAGTTCTATGGGGTTCAATGAAGGATTCAAGAAGTATCTGATGCGCAAAACCTTTGTGTACCTGATAACCTTCCTGTTCGCGGTCACTCTTAACTGGCTGCTCCCCAGGTTAATGCCCGGCAATCCGATAGAGGGCATGATGGCCCAGGCCGGTAGCGGGGGCGGCGTCAATGATGCCCTGATGAGGTTTTACGAGAGGCTTTACGGGCTCGATCAGCCTCTCTGGAAGCAGTTCCTGAACTTCTGGTCCAGTCTCTTTCACGGGGATCTGGGGTATAGTATACTCTACCGCGCCCCTGTTTGGGATATAATAAAGCATGCCCTTCCTTATGATATCGTGATCCTGTTGCCAGCAATCCTCTTGAGCTGGCTGGTTGGGAACTGGCTTGGGGCGCTTGCGGGTAAGAACAAGAAGTACGACAGGTACGCCATGCCCGCCTTCTACTTCCTCGCGAGTATGCCCTACTTCTGGTTTGCCATGATTCTGGTTTACACGGTTGGAGTTAGTTTGGGTTGGCTCCCCTATCAGGGAGCTTACAGCCCCAGCATGATTCCGGAGCTTTCACTCGACTTCATCGTGGACTTTCTGAAGCATTGGATACTGCCGTTTTTGGGCCTCTTTACGGTTATGATAGGGAGCTGGGCCATAGGAATGAGGAATATGATAATCTACGAACTTGAGGCGGACTACGTCCGCTACCTAGAAGCCCTCGGCGGCAGTGAGAAACTCCTCACGAAGCACGCATACAGGAACGCCATCCTTCCCCAGGTAACGGGATTGGCACTCCAGCTGGGCCTCATGGTGGCTGGGGCGATAGCTACGGAGATAGTCTTCAACTACCCGGGAATAGGCGTTCTCATAATGAACGCGGCTCTGAGCCAGGACTACTTCCTCCTCCAGGGGGCCTTCTTGATGGTCGTAGTAGCGGTTCTCCTGGCGAACTTCATGATAGACATAATCTACGCCTTCATAGACCCGCGCGTTAGGGCCAGCTACACGGAGGGTTGAAGTATGGCGAGAAGGAGCAAGCTCGACACGGTTAAAATAGCGTTCAGAAACGGGAAGTTTGTTTTGGGGTTCAGTGTACTGATGTTCTTTATCGTTTTCTCCCTGGTTGGAGGCCTGTTCACCCCGTTCAGCGGGGATGGTCTCTACTATGAGAGAATCCCAAACACCACGGTTAAAATAGCGACGTACTCCCACAAAGTCCTCCCGCCCATGAGCAACGAGACGCTGACCACTTACCTCGGCAACAAAGTCCGGGTTACTCACATTTTGGGCACCGATGCCTTTGGAAAGGACGTTTACGCGCAGCTCGTCACTGGTTTAAGGACGAGCCTCTGGGTGGCTTTCCTGGCGGCGCTCATAGGTACGGCCTTCGGAATAACCATAGGGTTCATAGCGGGGTACAAAGGCGGCTGGGTGGACGAGACGCTCATGATGTTCACAAACATAATGCTCGTCATACCCTCGATAATTCTGCTGATTCTAATCGCCGCTTATCTCTCGGCCAGAAGCCCTGAGGTTCAGGCGGTAATAATAGGGATAACAGGGTGGCCATGGGTTGCGAGGGCCGTTAGGGCGCAGACCCTTTCGCTCAAAGAGAGGGAGTTTGTAAGCCTCGCAAAGCTGAGCGCCCAGGGTGATCTAAAGATAATCTTCGGGGAGATAATGCCCAACATGATATCCTACGTCTTCATGGCAGGAATACTCCAGTTCAGCGGCGCCATACTGGCCAGCGCGACCCTTGACTTCATCGGCCTAGGACCCACTACAACGGTATCTCTGGGAACGATACTGCAGAAGGCGATAGCCTACAACGCCCTCCAGTTTGGGAACTGGTGGTGGTTCATACCGCCCGGGCTGATTATCACCCTGATCATCACGGCACTGTTCTTCGTCAACCTTGGGATGGAGGAAGTGTTCAACCCGAGGCTCAGGAGGGGTGGTGAATGACGGCAATTCTGGACGTGAGAGACCTTAAAATCTACTACAAAACTCCCGTTGGTTACGTTAAAGCCGTCGACGGCGTGTCCTTTGACGTTAAAGAGGGAGAGGTCTTCGGGATAGCCGGGGAGAGCGGGTGCGGAAAATCGACCCTCGTTCACTCCCTCATCCTGAGAAAGCCCCCGATGGTGCACATGGGCGGTGAGGCCCTTTTCAAGGGTAGAGACCTCATGAAGCTGAGCAAGGAGGAGGAGCGCAGGATAAAGTACACGGAACTTTCAATCATCCCCCAGTACGCTATGAACGCACTCAACCCCACTAAGAAGATCAAAGATATCGTCTGGGATCTCGCGAGGGAGCACGGCGCTGAGGACAGGCGGGAAGTCGAAAAGCTACTGAGAGAGAGACTGAGAATGGTGAAGCTCAGTGAGAAGGTCGCCGACATGTACCCGGTGGAACTCTCTGGGGGAATGAGGCAGAGGGCCACGATGGTCGTCTCGACCCTTATGAACCCCGACCTTCTCATCGCGGACGAGGTCACCTCGGCGCTCGACGTCACGACTCAGAGGGTTGTTCTTGAGCTCCTTCACTACTTCATGGCTGAGGGGATAGTCAAGTCAATAATATTCGTAACCCATGATCTAGCCCTGCTTGACAAGATAGCCGACAGGGTCATGATACTGTACGCGGGCAAGGTGGCTGAAATTGGCCCCACAGAGGAGATCATCAACTCTCCGGGGCATCCGTACACCTCCCTTCTCCTTGAGTCCCTTCCAAAGATCGGCGTGCATTACAAGCAAACAAAGCTGAGGGGAATCCCGGGCTATCCAATAAGCCTTCTTAACCCCCCATCCGGCTGTCGTTTCTATCCGAGGTGCCCATATGGAATGGAGATCTGCCAGCATGTTGAGCCAAAGCTATCCGCCGTTGATGACGGTCATCTTGTGGCCTGTCATCTGCACGGAGGTGAATCGAATGAGTGATCCCCTCGTCAAGGTCGAGCACTTGACCCGGATCTTTAAATCCGGTCTCATTGGGGGCTTTCAGATTAAGGCGGTCGATGACGTGAGCTTTAACATCCGAGAGGGCGAGATCATATCTTTAGTTGGCGAAAGCGGAAGCGGAAAAACGACAATTGGGCGGATAATCCTCCGCCTGCTTCCCCCAACTTCGGGCAGGATACTCTTCAAAGGGGAGGACATAATGAAGTTCGACAAGAAACGCCTCAAGTCCTATTACAAGCAGGTTCAGGCCGTATTCCAGGATCCCTTTGCGAGCTTCAACCCGGTCTATCCAATTGATAGGGTCTTCGACATGGTCTTTGATTCCTTCTTCCCAGAGACCGGCAGGGGCGAGAGGGACGAGCTGATCGCCAAATCCCTGGAGGATGTGGGTTTAAATCCCGATGAAGTTCTGGGGAAGTACCCCCATCAGTTCAGCGGTGGACAGCTCCAGCGCATTCTGATAGCCCGTGCCCTGCTCGTCGAACCTTCTCTCCTGGTTGCGGACGAGGCGGTTTCAATGCTCGACGCGAGCACGAGAATAGACATCTTGAACCTCCTCGGGGAAGTCAGAGACAGACTGGGAACTTCAGTGCTTTTTGTTACTCACGACCTTGCCCTTGGGTACTACATCAGCGATACGACGCTCATAATGTACAGGGGACGCCTGGTGGAGTTTGGGGATACTGAGAAGATCTTCAAGAATCCCCTCCACCCG
Organism: Thermococcus profundus; assembly: GCF_002214585.1. Taxonomy (NCBI): domain Archaea; kingdom Methanobacteriati; phylum Methanobacteriota; class Thermococci; order Thermococcales; family Thermococcaceae; genus Thermococcus; species Thermococcus profundus. Next base: position 1,673,592 of record NZ_CP014862.1, on the reverse strand, counting down.
TACACCAAGATGCTCTTGGAGAGCGTGCCCGATCTAAATGTAAAATGGGAGTTCAAAGGCGAAATACGGCCCGAAGAAGAGGAGCGCGCTGTTTATGAGATAGCGGGATGCAACTACGCTCCCCGCTGTCCTTTTGCAACCGAGAAATGCTGGAAGGTTAGACCCAAGGTCATTGAGTTTGAGAAGAACCACTGGGTTGCCTGCCATCTTTACGGGGGTGAGTGAATGCACGCGACACTTAGAGAAATTAGGAGAACTCCTGAAGGTATAAAGATAGCCCAAAGGGCCTTTGAAGAGTTCGTAACCAATAACGACTTCCTGTTACCGAGAGAAGTGGTGTATACTGGTTGCGGCAGTTCTTACTTCCTGTCGCAGCCGCTGGCCATGGCAACCACCCACCGCGGGGGCAGGGGAGTGGCCCTCCCCTGCTCCGAACTTCTGTATTCGCGGGAGTACTATCCTGTGAGAGAACCGGAGCTCTTGGTTTCAATATCCCGCTCCGGAGAGACAACCGAGGCCATAAATGCCCTTCAGTCTTTGGACGTTCCAAAATTTGCTCTGACTGCCTACGAGAGCACGCTGTCGAGGGAAGCCGATTATGCTCTCGTAGTTCCCGCCCACGAGGAGAGCGTTGTCATGACCCATTCCTTCCCAGCGTTCTACTTCGCTTTCCTTCAGCTCCTCAACACTTCATTTGGTCAGGAAACCTACGATGCTGAAATGGCTTCAGAGCTAACAAAAGAAATCCTGAAGAACGAAGGGTACGTACGGGAGATAACGGAGGAGTTTGACTTCAGGAACGTCATATTCCTCGGCTCAGGAATCCTTTATCCAGTTGCCCTCGAGGCGATGCTGAAGATGAAGGAGATGGCCCTCTTCTGGAGTGAGGCCTACCCGACCTTCGAGGTCAGGCACGGCTTCAAATCGGTTGCCGACGACGGAACCCTCGTTGTTCTCCTAGTGAATGAACCCTTCGACTGGCACGAAAAGTTGACTGAGGAGTTCCAGGGGCAGGGAGCTAGGGTTCTGACGATAGGCAACGGGGATACTGGAGCGGACTACTTCATTGGCTTCCCCGAGGTCGATGAGCTCCTCAGCCCGATCCTTCACTTGCCCTTGATCCAGCTTCTCTCCTACTACAAGGCCGTAAAGAGGGGTCTGAACCCGGACAGCCCGCGCTTCCTCAGCAAGGTCGTCAAGTGGTGATAAGAATGGGAAGAGTTGAGTTTCGCGGTAAGCGGTACATAATTGACGGTGAACCTGTTACGATAGCTGGGGGCACCCTCCAGTTCTTCAGGGTTCCTGCCGATGCATGGAAAGACAGGCTCTTGAAAATGAGAGAAGCTGGCCTCAACACCGTTGACACCTACGTCGCCTGGAACTGGCACGAGCCAGAGAAGGGGAGCTTTGACTTCACGGGCGAGACGCACCCCCAGAGGGACCTAGTCGGCTTCCTGGAACTTGCTAGCGAACTTGGGTTTTACGTCATAATCCGCCCCGGCCCCTACATCTGCGGCGAGTGGCGGAACGGAGGAATTCCCGACTGGCTGATAGACGGGCACCCAGAGATACTGGCCAAGGGCCCTAACGGGCCGCTTCCGAGGGACATCTACTATCCTCCCATAACGTACCTTCACCCGACCTATCTTAAAGCCGTGGAGGAGTGGTACAACGCCGTCTTCCCGGTTATGAAGAGGTACCTCCACACGAGGGGTGGGCCGATAATAAGCGTCGCAATAGACGACGAGCCTTCTTACTGGGAGACCATCTTTCAGCCCTTCCTAACGGACTACAACGAGATAATAACGAAACCGGGGGGACTGTGGGAGAGGTGGCTCCGGGAGAACTACACCATTGAAGACCTCAGGAGGCGCTACAAGGGCGATTTTAAGGACTACTCCGAGATAAAGGTTCCGACCAGCTTTTCCGAGCCCCTCCCAAAGCTCTTTGACTGGCACCACTTCAAGCTCTGGATGATCAACGAATATGTTCACTGGATTTACGAGAAGATGCAGAGAGAGTTCGACGTTCCCATCAGCATCCTCGATCCGTACCTCCTTCAGGTTGCCTGGAGGCACTTCTTCAGCTACATGAGGGAGCACAACCTTAAGATCCACGTCTGGACTGAGTTCTGGTACTCCTTCTACCGCTCCTCCGACTTCAAGGAGGACAAGCTCGGCCACATCTACTACAAGACTGGCATCTACCGCTACCACGTTAAGAAAGCCGGAACGCCGCCGCTAAGCATCGAGACCCAGAGCTCGCTCGCACACACCATAGACCCGACCGAGGCCGAGCTCCTGTACTCCATTCTTCCACCACTGGGCATACCTAACATCAACTACTATCTCTTCGTCGGCGGGGAGAATCCAACGGGATATGAATCGCACAATGGTGTAACCTGGGACGTTTACTCACCTGTGGGACTCGATGGATCCGAGAGGCCTCACTTCAATGTCATAAAAGCCCTTTCCGAGACCATGACCTCTGCCGAAGGACTTGCCGATGCCGAGCTTAGGCCCAAAGTTGCGGTCGGCCTCTACGAGCCCTACGAGGCCTTGAACCTCTGGGGCTACGACGGCCTTGAGGAGAGCACCGACCTGAACGAGTACCTACTGGGAGAGAGGGGCCTTTTCACCCTCCTTGCCATGAGCAACACTCCCTTTGATGCCGTTGACCTTGAAGATGCAACCCTCGACGAGCTCTTGAGCTACGAACAGCTCTGGGTCTACAGCCTCGACTTCATGTCCAGGGAAGTTCAGGACAAGCTCGTTGAGTTCGTTGCCAGGGGAGGGAACCTGGTCATACTCCCGATGCTTCCGCGCTACGATGAGGATATGGAACCCTACAGCGCCCTGGCAGATTTCCTCGGCGTTGAAGTTGAGAGGGCGAAGGCGAGGAAGAATCCACGCCTCATCCAGTTCCTCAGCGTTTCAGCGGAGGGAATAGACAGGATGCTTGTCAGGAACACCGTGCGCGGCGTAAAGGGCGGTGAACCCATAGCCTTCCTGGGTGAAAAACCCGTTGGCGCGCTCGTCAGGAAGGGCAGGGGAAGTGCAGTAGTTCTCGGATTCAGGTTGCAGTACTATACCAGCCACCACGACCTTCACAGAAAGTTCGTCTTGAAGCTCAAGGAGCTCCAGGGTGTAAAGGAGGACTTCGAGGTCACCAATCCCGACATGATAGTTCTTCCCATTGAGGGTAACGGCTATGCCTACCTTGCGGTCACCAATCCAAGGGGCCACCCAGTAAAAGGCAGGATAAAATACAGCGGCATTGAGGTACCCCTCCTCCTTGAAAGCGTTGAGATGAGGAAGAGGGGCACTCTTTACCTTCCATTTGGCCTCAGAAAGGAGGATACTGAAATTGTCTATGCCACTGCCACTTTGGTTTCGTGGGATGGTGATGTGCTGACCTTCAGAAACCACCTCTCCAATTCCAGTGAAGTGGCCTTAAGGGGGGTTGGACGAGTTAAAGTTAGCGGGGGAGAGATAGTCGATGAAAGCATTGGGGAGATCCTCAGAATAGCGGTGGAACATCCCGGGGAGTACTTTGAGATTGAACTCCTCTGAGCTTTCGTTTGGTTTTTGTTGTTTTTCTTTTCAGCGTTTTCCGCTGACTTCTTTGAATTCCCTCTTTAACAATGCCAGTTGTGATGGGTCTAGGGTCTTTGGGTCTACCACTACAATAAGGGTCGCCCCTTTTAGCAGGATGTTGTCCTTTAGGGTGGTGAGGAACCTGACAACTGGATCAAAGCCGTTCTCAAGGATGAGGTACTCCAGCCCATCAATTATCATGACTGTATCTCTGTCAGCATTTTGTATCAAATGATGGAGTATTGCGGGCAGTCTGAGCGGATCAATCGCGTTTTCTCCCTCGACTTTGCTGAGCCAGAGATACGGGATTCCTAACTTTTTAAACGGCTCTGGATTCCTCGTTAATGCAATGACCTTTTTGCCCGATGCGAGTTTTAGGGCTTTTTCCACACTGCCATTGGGGAGGATGTACGCACCGCTCTCAAGAACAGGTTCTCCGTTGAGAACCTTGGAGGGTTCTATCTCCATCTTCGCCCTTCTCATGTGGTCGATTAGGTAATATGTCCCAAGAACGAGGGCGAATGAGATTATGATATCGTCGAGGATCTTGGTTAACCCTGTGGGGTGCACATCGTTCATGACGTCGGCAAGGAAACCGAGCCAGAAAACCATCGTAACGTACGCACCTTTCTTGACTAAGCTTGGGGAGAGGGAGGTCTCAAAAATACGGCGGTATTTGTACAGGATGAGGAGGGCTAACGTGACGAGGAGGAGCTTTATTATTTCGATGTCGAGCTTTAAGGTGAAGCTCTCCATGATACCACGGTTGCCACTCTGGAGGGACTCTTAAAAAGCTTTTCCATTTTCTTTCAGTATCCTTGCACAATTAGCTAGTGTAATTAGTAAAATAGAATTTTTGAGAGTTATGATATACTTTTTTAATGAGAAACTAAAACATGACTTAAAAAAATAAAGTGAGTATGCGAATTTTGTAAAGAAGCAAGCCGATGTCCTGCGAACTCAGAATCGTGATTGAAGTGTTCTAAGGGAACACCCAGGTTTCAGCTCAACTTCGCCGGGAAGGAGTATGCGCTCCCTTCGACAGCCCCCTTTGAGGTCTTATGTGAGGGCTCAAACTCCGGCAATGGTTAACCCTCGAAAAGCTGTCTGCTGTGGACTTTGGGGGAGCGAACTCAGAAGTTGCTGGGAGATATCCAAATATTTGGTTTCGAGCGTTTTAAGGAGCACGGGCTGAAGGTGAAAATTTTGGAAAAGTGAGGGAAGGGTTAAACCCTCTCAATCCCTATCTTCGCCTGCACCTCTGGCCACTCGACGACGTATCCTTTAGCTTCCTCAAAGCGAACCTCCACTGCCCTCGTCTCGCGCATTATGTAGTCAAGGTTTTCCTGCAAGAGCTCGCGGTTCTCGTCGGTGGTCTCTATGGTGACAACTATCCTGTCGTTCACATCGAGGTCGAGCCTCTTGCGCATCTCCTGTATCCTCCTGACGAACTCCCTAGCGAGGCCTTCAGCGAGTAGCTTCCTTGTGAGCGTCTTGTCCACGAAGACCCTTCCGCCCTCAAAGTCCTCAGCGACGAGGAAGTCCGGCAGCTTCTCCTCGATTGTCAGGTGCTCCCTCGTGAGGTGGAAGGTCTTTCCTTCGATCTCAACGTCCATCTCGCCCTTCTCGTATAGCTCTTTGCCGTGCTCACTTATCCACTGGGTTACGAGCCTTGCGTCGCCCTTGAACTCCGGTCCGACCTTGGCGAAGTTCGGCTTTATGATGAGCTCGCGCTCTACCTTTCCGACGACAACCTCCTTGGCGTTGAGCTGGTCTTTGAGGAGCCTGTTGAGCCTCTCGACGGCCTTCTTGACTGTCTCGTCCTCGGTCTCAACGACTATCCTCCTCACCGGATAGCGGAGCTTTATCTTGGCCCTCTGCCTCGCTGAGGAGCCTGCCTCGACTATCCTCCTGACGTACTCCATCTCCCTTTCAAGCTCCTCGTCGATGGCATTCTCGTCCGCCTTCGGCCAGTCGAGCATGTGGACGCTCTCGGCTCCAACAAAGGGCCTTAAGAGGTTCTGGTATATCTCCTCGGCGATGTAGGGTGTGAACGGTGCCATCAAGCGAAGCAGGACATCGAAGACCTTCCAGACGGTGTAGTATGCGGCGAGCTTGTCCGGGTCGTCTCCCTCGACCCACATCCTCTTCCTGATGAGCCTTATGTACCACCTGCTCAAATCCTCGACCACGAAGTTGTATATGGCCCTCGTTGCCCTAGTGAGCCTGAAGGTCTCTATGCCTTCCGTAACCTCTCCTATGAGGCTGTTTACCCTGCTGAGTATCCACCTGTCCTCTTCCCTGAATGGAAGCTCTTCCGGATTGAGCTTCGTCGGGTCGAAGCTGTCCAGGCTCATGTAGGTGGCGCTCAATACATAGACGTTCCACAGGATATTGAGCATCCTCTTGACCTGCGCCAGACCCTTCCAGCTGAAGCGCAGGTTCTCCCATGGGTTCGTCGCCCAAAGCATGTAGAACCTGAAGGGATCCCTGCCTTCCTTCTGGACGACCTCCTCGGGCCTTATAATGTTGCCGAGACTCTTACTCATCTTGTCGCCCTTCTCGTCCAGAACGTAGCCGTGCATGGCAACTTTCCTGTAGGGAACGGTGTCGAAGGCGATAACGCTCGCGGCCTGCTGAGAGTAGAACCACTTGGTAACCTGGTCTTCGCCCTCAACTATGAAGTCCGCCGGCCAGAGCTTCTCAAACAGCTCCTCCTCCCTCGGGTAGTCGAGGGAGGCCCAGCTCGCTATTCCGCTGTCGAACCACACATCCACGACGTCCTTAACACGGCGCATCTCCTTGCCGTTGACCTTTATGATAAATGCATCGACGTAGGGCCTGTGGAGGTCTTCCGGCCCGAGCTTGTCCTCTATCACCTTCAGCTTCTCTTCATAGCTCTCAGGGAGCTCAATTCTCTCGCCGTTTATCTCGAGGGCAACGCTCTTCTCGACGAGCTCTTTAAAGGAGCCAACGACGTATATCTCGCCGTCCTCGGCCTGCCATATCGGGAGCGGGATTCCCCAGTAGCGCTGCCTGCTTATGACCCAGTCTCCGCTGTTCATGACGCCGTTGTCGTACCTAACTTTTACCCAGTCCGGATACCAGGTGACCTTCTCGTCGTTCTCGGCTATGATTTTGTCCTTGACCTTGCTCACCTTGAGGAACCACTGGTCGGTGGCGCGGAATATGAGCGGGGTCTTGCAGCGCCAGCAGTGCGGATACTTGTGCTCTATCTCGCCTGCTTTAACGAGGTAGCCCTTTTCCTTGAGGTACTCGATTATCTCCGGGTCAGCCTCCTTAACATATACTCCCTTCCACTTGCCCTCGGTGTACCTGCCCTCGTCGTCGACGGGGCTGTAGATGGGCAGGCCGTACTTCTTGCCGACCTCAAAGTCTTCCTCACCGTGGCCAGGAGCTGTGTGAACTAATCCAGTACCGTCCTCAAGCGTTACGTGCTCGCTGAGGATTACGCGGTGAGCCCACTCGTACTTCTCGTGGAACTCCCTCTGCACCGGATACTCGTCCATGAGAACGTGGATGTAGCGTATTCCCTCCAGCTCCTCTCCCTTGAACTCCTCGACGATTTCGCCCTTGACGCCGGCCTCGTTGAGAACCCTCTCCACAAGGGCCTTTGCCATTATCCAGTACTCCTCACCTTTCTCGGTCTCCACCTTAACCTTCGCGTACTCGTATTCGGGATGAGCGGCAACTGCAAGGTTGGCAGGCAGAGTCCATGGTGTTGTTGTCCAGATGAGCAGGTATTCGTTGTCCTTGCCCTCGACCGGGAACTTGACGTAGATGCTCGGGTCCTTCCTTATCTTGTACTCACCGCGAACCTCATGCTCCGCCAGGGCCGTTTCACAGCGCGGGCACCAGTGTAGAACCCTCTTGTCCTTCTCGAGGAGACCCTTCTCCCAGGCCCGCTTTAGGGTAAACCAGCCCGATTCGATGTACTCGTTCTTTATCGTCATGTACGGGCTGTCCCAGTCCATCCAGACGCCGAGCTGCTTGAACTGCTCGGTCATGACCTTGAGGTTGTTGAGGGCGAACTCCTTGCACTTCTTGATGAAGTTGTCAACACCCACCTTGGTCTCTATGTCCTTCTTTATCTTGAGTCCAAGGGCCTGCTCGACCTTTACCTCTATCGGAAGGCCGTGCATGTCGAAGCCAGGTTGCCTTCTCACGTTGTAGCCCTGCATGCTCCTGAACCTTATCACCATGTCCTTGATGATCTTGTTCCAGGCGGTACCGAGGTGTATGGCGCCGCTCACATATGGAGGCCCGTCGAGGAAGTAGTACTTCGGGCCGTTTTCCCTGAGCTCCTTTACCTTTCTGTAGGTGTCGTTCTCCTGCCAAAAGCGCTCTATCTTTTCTTCAAGCTTTCCTGGGACGTATTCTCTAAACTCGGGCTCTCTAATCATTGCTGAACCCTCCAGAAATGATAGTTACAGCTACCCAGAACAGGGGGCTCACGCCTCGAAACGGGCGAAGCGAAGGATAAAACACTCCCCCCTCATGGGTATCGGGGCAGAGTTGGGAAGTGAGCTTATAAGGTTTTCCCTGGAAAATGACTTTAACCGGGAGAACAAACGGAAAGTCGGTGGTTGAATGAAAGTCGCCGTTGGCTCAACGAATCCTGCCAAAGTTGAGGCAGTTAGGGAGGTATTTCGAGAGATCTACGGTGAAGTAGAGGTTGTTCCGGTTGAAGTTGACAGCGGAGTCCCAGACCAGCCGGTTGGGCTTGAGGAGACGGTTAAGGGGGCCATCAACAGGGCTACACGGGCCATTGCGAAGACCGAGGCAGACTTTGGAGTGGGCATTGAGGCGGGTCTATACCCTGTTCCAGAAACCATAACCGGCTACATGGACGTCCAGTTCTGCGCTGTGGTTGATAGCGAGGGCAGAATAACCCTCGGCCACGGGCCCGGCTTTGAGTATCCGCCTGGCGTAGTCGGGCGGGTGTTTGGGGAGGGCGTGGAGGTTGGGATAGCGATGGGCGAACTCGTGAACGATCCGGAGCTCAAGCGGAAGATAGGTGCAATCGGCGTTCTAACCCATGGAAGGCTTGTGAGAAAAGAGCTTAACAAGCTGGCTGTATTGATGGCGCTGGTCCCGAGGCTGAACCCCGAGTGGTACAACCTGTGAGGGTGTGCCCTCCCCGACCGCCCCCCGGTCACCGCTCCCGGGAGTGTGAGTGGGGAGGGCAGTAAAGGTTGAGCGGTAGGGAATTTAAGCCTTCTCCTCTACCGTCCTCTCCTCCTCGGGTTCGCCCTTTCTCCTGCTCTCGTTCTTGATGACCTGGATGATGTAGTCGATAAACTTCCTGACCTCTTCAAGGTCCTCCTCCGGGATGTCGGCTATTTTCTTGTTCCTGCTCTTGTACGTCAGAAGCTTGAGGAGCGCGAGCCTTCCGAGGGCGGTTCTCGTGCTTATCTCTCCGTTCTTCCAGTCCCTCCAGATGGCGTTGGCTATGCCGTAGAACTCCGGAATGCTGTCGAGGCCGGGATCGCCAACATCGATGACCTCCTTTCCGAGGTACTTATAGCGCTTCTCCTTCTCCTCCTTTGTGAACTCCTTGGTTTTCTCCTTGATGTACGTCCTGACCATGGGCATCACCTCCGCGGTTACTTACGTTTAAGAATTTATTAACTTTTTGTTTTTAAATTTGACACCGGCTCTTTTCTTGTCTTATCAAAGAAGCTTTATCCATTGGGAACCTGAATTTTTTGGAGTATCTTAGTGCCAACACTACTCATCAGTTCTCTACTGACACGTGGAAAGGCTTATATCCCCTTCTTCAAATCCCCATCTGAAGGAAGGACGATGAGGTGATAAGTATGGGAAAGCTCGATATTATTCAGGCTAAGGGCACCGAGAGGCTGAAGAGAGGATTCGCCAAGATGGTGAAGGGCGGCGTCATAATGGACGTCACCAACGCCGAGCAGGCGAGAATAGCCGAAGAAGCTGGAGCCGTTTCCGTCATGGCCCTCCACCGCGTCCCGGCCGACATCAGAAAAGCCGGCGGCGTCGCCAGGATGGCGCCGATAGAGAAGATTCAGGAGATCATGGACGCTGTAACCATTCCGGTGATGGCGAAGGTCAGGATCGGCCACGTTGCCGAGGCAAAGATACTCGAGGCTTTGGGCGTTGACATGATAGACGAGAGCGAGGTCCTAACTCCCTCAGATCCGTACTTCCACATCGACAAGCGTGAGTTCAACGTTCCATTCGTCTGCGGCAACAGGAACCTCGGCGAGGCCGTCAGAAGGATCTGGGAAGGGGCAGCCATGATGAGGACGAAGGGCGAGGCCGGAACCGGAAACATAGTCGAGGCAGTGAGGCACGTCCGCCTCCTCAAGGACAACATAGCCCTCCTCCAGCGCATGACGGACGAGCAGGTCTACGGAGTTGCCGAGAAGTTCGCTGAACCTTACCTCCGGCTTGCCTTCGAGGTGAGGGAAATAAGCGGCCTTCCGAAGAGCGTCCTTGAGAACGAGCCGATCTACGGCCACTACACCTACCGCGACATCGTCGAGGGCCTCTACAAGATACTCCTCGAGATAAAGAAGCTCGGAAGGCTTCCAGTTGTCAACTTTGCCGCCGGAGGCGTTGCCACTCCAGCGGATGCCGCTCTGATGATGCAGATGGGAATGGATGGTGTCTTCGTAGGTTCGGGCATCTTCAAGAGCTCCAACCCGCCGAAGATGGCGAGGGCTATCGTTGAGGCAGTCAACCACTGGGACGAGCCCGATGTTCTCGTCGAGATCAGCAAGGAGATAGGCGAGCCGATGCACGGCCAGGAGATTGAGGAGCTCGAAGTCCGCCTCGAAGAGAGGGGAGTCTGATTTTCCCTTTTCTCCCCCTTTTGGAGGTGATAGAATGGTCAAGGTAGGTGTCATTGGCCTCCAGGGCGACGTCGAAGAGCACATCTGGGCGGCCAAGAAGGCCCTTGAGAACCTCGGCGTTTCTGGGGAAGTCATCTGGCTCAAGAAGCCTGGACAGCTTGAGGGCATCTCCGCCATCATCATCCCTGGCGGCGAGAGCACTACAATCTCAAGGCTCATGGTGAAGAACGGCCTCTTTGAACCGGTCAAAAAGCTCGGTGAGGAAGGGCTTCCAATCATGGGCACCTGCGCCGGCCTTATAATGCTCTCAAGGGAGGTAATCGGCGCGACCCCGGAGCAGAAGTTCCTCGGACTCCTTGACGTTAAGACCAACAGGAACGCCTACGGCAGGCAGGTTGACAGCTTTGAGGCACCTATAAAGCTCGCCTTCAGCGACGAGCCCTTCACCGGCGTCTTTATCCGCGCTCCCAGGATAGTGGAACTCCTCAGCGAGGGGGTCAAGCCGATAGCTTGGCTCGGGGACAGGGTCGTTGGAGTGGAGCAGGACAACATCATCGGCCTTGAGTTCCACCCAGAGCTCACAGATGACACGAGGGTTCACGAGTACTTCCTGAAGAAGGCCCTGTGATTTTACATTATTTTGTTGAAATTATTCGGTAAAACTTTTATTTTTGCCTTTTAATTGTCTAACGGTGGTTCCATGAAAACGGTGGTCTGCCCCTACTGTGGGTTCGGATGCAAACTCCTTATCGATCCTGAGACCCTCAGGGTGAAACCTTACAGGGGAGAGCCGAACAGGGGAAAGCTCTGCCCTAAGGGTCTTCACTCCGTTGAGATAGTTAATGCAAAGGACAGGTTGAAGCGCCCCCTTAAGCGGGCTGGTTCTTCCATGGTTCCTGTGGGCTGGGGGGAGGCGATGGATGAAATAGCAGGCAAACTCCTTGAGATACGGGAACTCTATGGCCCGGACGCTGTGGCGTTTTTGGCTTCATCCAAGGTCTCCAACGAGGAAAACTACCTCCTTCAGAAGATAGCGCGCCTCTTCGGCACGAACAACATAGACAACTGCGCCCGTCTGTGTCATGAAGCCTCCGTCCACGCCCTCAAGCTTACCCTTGGGACGGGTGCGCAGACAAACCCCTATGAGGACATAGAACGCTTTAAGTCGGTGCTCATCTGGGGCTACAACCCCGCCGAGACGCACCCGGTCGTCATGGACTACATTCGGAGAGCTAGAAAGGGCGGGGCAAGGGTGATCGTGGTGGACGTCAGGGAAACCACGACAATGGCCTTTGCCGACTACAAGCTGATAATCAAACCCGGGACGGACATAGCACTTGCAAACGCGATTGTCCACGTAATAATCGAGGAAGAGCTCTACGACGAGGAGTTCATCCGTTCCAGGACCGTGGGCTTTTCTGAGGTCAGGATGGCAGTGCGGAAGTACACCCCCGAGTACGCGGAGAGGGTGACGGGTGTTCCCGCAGAAACCATTGTCGAGGTGGCCAGAGCCCTCGCCCTTGCCGGAAGCGGGGCGGTAATGTGGGGTATGGGACTCACCCAGCACGTTTCGGGAGTTGAGAACGTCCTGGCGGTTATAGACATTGCCCTCCTCCTCGGGTACATCGGCGAGAAAGGCGGTCTCTACCCCATGCGCGGCCAGAACAACGTGCAGGGGGCCGCGTACATGGGTGCTTTGAGTGAATTCCTGCCCGGTTACGTCCCGCTCACGGATGAGAAGTTCAGAAAGAGGGTCGCATCGCTCTGGGGCGTTGAAGATCTGCCGACCGAGAGGGGCCTTTACCTCACTGAACTCTGGGATGCAATAGAGGGGGGCGACCTAAAGGCCCTCTACATTGTGGGGGAGAACCCAGCCGTTAGTGAAGCGGACTTCATGAAGGTTCGGAAGAGTTTGAGAAAGCTTGACCTTCTCGTGGTTCAGGATATATTCCCCACGAGGACTGCCAGGTACGCCCACTACCTCCTGCCAGCTTCAGCCTTCTGCGAGAAGGAGGGCTCTTACATGAACAGTGAGCGGAGGATCCAGTGGAGCGAGAGGGTCTGCGAGCCGGTGGGTGATTCCAAGCCGGACTGGGAGATTTTAACGATGCTGGGGAGGGCGCTTGGACTCCCGGGCTTCAACTACACTTCCGTTGAAGAAGTTACCGCCGAATACTTCAGGCTCTTCCCAGAGCTTGAAGAGAAAAGCGTTGAGAAGCTGAAGAACTCGGATGGAATCTTTCTGCCAAAGAAGAGGCTCCACACCTGGGAGTTTGCAACGCCGGACGGAAAGGCAAGGTTCATGGCGGTTGAAATGATAACACCATGGGAAGCCCCGGACGAGGATTATCCCCTCGTCCTCACGACGGTAAGGCTCATCGGCCACTACAACACGGGGGAGATGACGCTGAGAAGCCCCTCACTCGTCAGGCTCATGGGGGAGCCGAGGGCACTGATAAACGAAGAGGACGCGGAAAAACTGGGGATAAAGAGCGGGGACTGGGTTGAGATAGAGACGAGGCGCGGAAGAATCAGGATGAGGGCGGAGATTGGAAACGTGCCCCAGCGGCTCATCGTTGTTCCCTTCCACTTCAAGGCCAACAGGCTGACAAGTCCAGCGCTCAACAAGGCCGGAACGCCGGAGTTCAAGTTCGCGGCGGCAAGGGTTAGGAAACTTGGCAACCCAAATGGTTTAAAAGTGCAAAGGTAAACTTTCAAATATGGCTTCAAAAGAGATAGTCGCGGTATACCGGGGGGACGTGATAATCCCCCTTGAGAAGCTCGATATTCCTCCAGGGGTGAAACTTCGGATAAGGATAGAGAAGATCGAGGGCAGGGATGCTCTCAAGGAGCTCGGATACCTGAAGCTTCTCCAGGAGGGAGAGGATGCCGAGAGCCTCTTTGAAATTTAAACAGGGAGATATAGTGCTCCTCGAGCTCCCGTTCACAGACTACATGGGGAGTAAACTTAGACCTGTCTTGGTTGTAAGTTCCAACGAACTGAACTCCATAAGCGACGACCTGATAGTCCTGAAGATAACGAGCAGGCCCCATTTCAGGGAATTTCAGGTTGAACTGACCCAGAGCGATCTGAGCTTAGGAAAGATCAAAAAGAAGAGCTTTATCGACTGTTCTTCCGTTTTTACAGTTGAAAAGTCTTTGATTATCAAAGAAATAGCCGGGCTGAGGAGTGAAAAGCTCGAAGAAGTCAAAAGGACTCTCAAGAGAACTTTTGACATAGATTAAAACCTGAACGCCCACTCTGGATACTCCCCTGTGAGGCATGCCAGGCAGAGGTCCTTTTTTCCAACGGCCCTGATGAGACCCTCGACGCTCAGGTAGGCGAGGCTGTCGGCGCCTATCGCTTCCCTCACCTTTTCAACGCTTCCGAAGGCAGCTATGAGCTCGTGCCGCGTTGGAATGTCTATGCCCATGTAGCAGGGATGCCTTATCGGGGGAGACGCTATCCTGACGTGCACCTCTCTGGCCCCGGCCTTTCTGAGGAGCGAGACTATCCTCCTCATGGTAGTTCCGCGGACGATCGAGTCATCGACGAGAACCACCCTCTTTCCATCTATTACCTCCTTTACCGGCGAGAGCTTTAGCTTCACCTTGAGCTCACGGTTGAACTGACCGGGAGTTATGAACGTCCTTCCTATATAGCGGTTCTTTATGAGGCCCTCTGAATAGGGGATCCCGCTCTCCATTGAAAATCCAAGGGCGGCTGCCCTCCCCGAGTCGGGAACGGCTATTACGACATCTGCATCGGTGGGACTTTCCCTCGCTAATTCTCGGCCCATCCTGACCCTAGCCTGATAAACGTTAACGCCATCTATGGTGCTGTCGGGTCTCGCGAAGTATATGTACTCAAAAACGCAACCGTGGTGCTTTTCCCTCACCAGCACCCGGCTCTCTAAAGATTCACCATCGAGAAGGAAGACTTCCCCTGGCTCCACGTCCCTGATCTTCCCGCCCTCTACCTCGTCCACGAAGAGCCTTAGGGCGGAATCCTCGCTCGCGAAATAGTGGCCGTCTCCTGTTCCATAACTTAGGGGTCTGAATCCGACCGGATCCCTCGCGACGAGTATCTTTCCATCGAAGAGAAACGCAACGGAGTAGGCACCCTTTACCTCGCGGAAGACCTCCCCCATGGCTTCGAACTCGTCACCGGTCTCCTTAAGGTATCGCAGAAAGGAGATTCCCAGGAGTTCTGAATCGACAGAATGCTGAAACTTAACACCGGATTTCTCGTACTCCCTTCTCAGCGGCAGGAAGTTCGTCAGGGTGCCGTTGTGAGCTACCGCTATCCTCTTTCCACAACATTCCGTCTCAAGGGGCTGGGTTTCGTTCAGGGAGCCCGAGGTGGAGTAGCGAACGTGGGCTATCGCAACGTTCGATTTGAGCTTTGAGAGCTTCTGTCCCTTGAAGACATCCGAAACGAGGCCTTTTCCTGAGACGGTCCTTATTCTGTGCCTCCAGACACTTATCCCCGCGCTCTCCTGCCCCCTGTGCTGTAAGGCTAGGAGGGCGTAATAGGCCTTCTTGGGCGCGTTTTCCGTCGCTGCTGCAAAGACCCCACACTTCTCCCTCATTGCCAACCCCGCCACTTTGTTGACCTAAGGATGTTGATTTGTTGCATCCTAACGGTGAAATCTTAGCGTTTTTATGTTTAAAAGCTTTGCCCATTATTTGCGTTATTTATGGCAAAAAATCCTTAAATACTTCCAAAAATTTACATAAAAATGGTGAAGCCTATGGATGTTTACGAGGGCAAGGCCAAGAAAATCATTCCCCTAGACGATGGAAAGGTTATAATGGAGTTTAAGGACGATGCCACGGCCTTTGATGGGGATAAGAAGGCTCAGTTCAGAGGCAAGGGCTGGCTCAATGCCCAGATCAGCGCGCACCTCTTCAGGGTTCTCGAGGAGAACGGTGTAAAGACTCACTTCATAGGGATAGCGGGGGACAACAGGCTGATAGTCGAGAGGCTGAAGATGTACCCCCTTGAGGTCGTTGTCAGGAACGTCGTTGCTGGGAGCCTGAAGAAAAGGCTCCCCCTCGAGGAGGGAACCGAACTGCCGGAGCCGATAGTTGAGCTCTACTACAAGGACGACAGCCTTCACGACCCGATGATAAACCACCACCACGCGAGGGTTCTTGGGATAGGCGAAGTGGAGCTTGAGGAGATGGAGCGCATCGCGCTCAGGGTGAACGAGATTCTCAGGGAGTACTTCAAGGAGAGGGGTATAATCCTCGTGGACTTCAAGCTGGAGTTCGGGAAGAACCCGAGGGGAGAGATCGTCCTGGGGGACGAGATAAGCCCCGACACCTGCCGCTTTTGGGACGCGGAAACCAAGGAGAGCCTTGACAAGGACGTTTTCCGCTTTGACAAAGGCGATCTTATCTCTGCCTACGAGAAGCTCTATGAGAGGATCACCGGTGAGGTTCCCGCTCGTAGGTAATCATGACGGTGTAGCATCCCTTCTCGTCCTCTTTTATCTCTATGCCCTTTAGGGCAGTGCCGTACTCTTCTACGGCTTCTCTCACAACATCTGGAAGCTCCTCGAGGAAAGCCTTCTTCTTAACCGTCAGCTCCATGAGACCACCGAAGAAAGAGAGAAGAGAGGGTTAAAGCTTTATCCCATAGTTCTCGATCCTTATTCCCGGCTCCTCCGTTACAGTCCCCAGCTCGAAGCTTTCGAAGTATCTGTTCAAAACCTGCAGGGCGTCATCTTTCTCCTCTGCCGTAACAATGGAGATCATTCCGACGCCCATGTTGAAAACGCGGAACATCTCACCCAGAGGGACGCCGTTCTCGTAAATTAGCCTGAAGATTCCCTCTATCGGTGGCATCTCAAGGGAGAAGCCGTAGGGAGTAATGCGCTTGAGGTTGAGCAGGCCGCCGCCGGTTATGTGGGCTAAACCGTGCACCTCGACGTTCTCGATCAGCTCGAGGATCGCTTTGACATAAATCCTCGTCGGTTCGAGGAGCCATTCCCAGAGCTTTTTCCCCTCGTACTCGTACTCAAGTCCGTACTTAGGGATCAGAAGTTTTCTCGCGAGAGTTAGGCCGTTGGAGTGGATTCCAGAGCTAGCTATTCCTATTACTGAATCACCGGGTTTAATCCTCTCACCCGTTATCACCTTTCCTTTTTCAACGACGCCTATGGCCGTCCCGGCCAGGTCAAAGCCGTTTATGAGGTCGGGCATGACCGCGGTCTCTCCACCGACGATCGCTATCCCCGCCTGCCTCGCCCCCTCGTGAAGGCCCTTTGCTATCTCCTCAAACACTTTTTCATCAGGCTCTCTAACGGCCAGGTAGTCAACCAAGGCCACCGGCTCGGCGCCAACGCAGAGCAGGTCGTTCACGTTCATCGCTATCATGTCTATCCCAATCGTGTCAAACTTCCCGACTGACTCAGCCACGAGAACCTTTGTCCCAACGCCGTCTGTTGTCATGGCCAAGTAAAAGCTCCCGAAGTCCATTAATGCCGCGTAGTGGCCTAGGTTCTCGGCCGGTTCTCCAATTTTGCCTCTCCTGAACTTGAAAGTCTCCTTGGCAAGCGAGATAACGCTCTTCAATGCCCTTGATGTCTTTTCATCGTCAACTCCAGCCTGAGCGTAGGTAAGCATGAGCACCACCGGTGAAAGTTGAGTTTGGGGCTTAAAAGCTTTATCATTTTTATGGCTAAAAAGGCTTAAATATTTCGAATTTTTAACATTTTATCGTCAATAAAGGGGTGGTGTTCATGATAAAGCTTCGTGACGAACTCGGAACCGCAACGACCGACTCGGCACAGAAGATACTCCTCCTCGGGAGCGGGGAGCTCGGAAGGGAGATAGCTATCGAGGCCCAGAGGCTCAGTGTTGAGGTCATCGCCGTTGACCGCTACGCCAACGCCCCGGCCATGCAGGTCGCCCATCGCTCTTACGTTGGAGACATGAGGAGTGCTGACTTTCTGTTCTCGGTCGTCGAGAGGGAGAAACCAGACGCGATAATCCCCGAGATAGAGGCTATAAACCTGGATGCCCTCTTCGAGCTCGAGAAGGACGGCTACTTCGTTGTTCCGAACGCCAAAGCAACGTGGATAGCGATGCACCGCGAGAGGACGAGAGAAACCCTTGCAAAAGAAGCTGAGGTTCCTACTTCCCGCTATGCCTACGCATCGACTCTCGATGAGCTGTATGATGCCTGCGAGAGAATAGGCTACCCATGCCACACCAAGGCCATAATGAGCTCCTCCGGAAAGGGCTCCTACTTCGTTAAAAGTCCCGAGGACATCCCCGAGGCCTGGGAGGAGGCCAAAAAGAAGGCCAGGGGAAGCGCTGAGAAGCTCATCGTCGAGGAGCACATAGACTTCGATGTGGAGATTACCGAGCTGGCAGTGAGGCACTATGACGAGAACGGCGAAATAGTTACCACCTTTCCAAAGCCAGTCGGCCACTACCAGATAGACGGCGACTACCACTCAAGCTGGCAGCCGGCTGAGATAAGCGAAAAGGCTGAGAGGGAAGTTTACAGGATAGCTAAACGAATAACGGACGTTCTCGGCGGCCTCGGCCTCTTCGGCGTTGAGATGTTCGTTAAAGGTGATAAGGTGTGGGCAAACGAAGTCTCGCCGAGGCCCCACGATACCGGCATGGTGACTCTGGCATCCCATCCAACGGGCTTTTCGGAGTTTGGGCTTCACCTTAGGGCAGTCCTTGGCCTGCCGATTCCGGGTGAGTGGGTGAACGGCTACCGCCTCTTCCCGCTTTTAACTCCTGCGGCAACCCACGTCATCAAGGCCAACTCCCTCGGTTATTCACCGCGCTTCAGGGGTCTAGTGAAGGCACTGAGCGTTCCCAACGCAACGGTGAGGTTCTTCGGCAAGCCTGAAGCGTATCCTGGAAGAAGGCTCGGTGTTGCGATAGCGTGGGATAAAGATGTGAGTAAGGCAAAGAGAAAGGCCGAGATGGTTGCCCACTCGATAGAGCTCAGGACGAGGTCCGCTAACTGGCACTCCCAGGACTACGAGAGGCGGAAGCACGTGCTTGGGGGCTGATCTTTTCTTTTAAGCAAACTTTCCCTTTAGGGCAGAAGGATGTTGGCCTTGCTTATGCTCCCCCTGTGTTGTTTCCAAATGGGTACAAATAACCTCAATCAGACCCTCTGAGCTGGGGCAACGTAACATTTTTGTGCACTAGAAGGATGGACATATGTGGTATTTCTCCAATGAATTGGGCAATATCCGAAAAGTTTAAATAGCCTGAATCGCAGCATAAAGCGCAGGCTGGGATCTTTAGTGTACTCAAATCAGCGTGGTTGAGTAAGTGAGTGTGGATCAAATAGGGATTGGGATGGAATAAGAAGTGGGGGATGGGGTTCCCCGTTTGTTTTAACATTTTTGCCTGCCCAGAGGTTCTCAAGATGGATCCGATGATTCCGAGGTTCTTTTGGGTTCCATCCGGGAAAATGGTGTATTGAATGTCGAGTTAATGATGAACGGCCTTTCTCAAAGTTAGCAAGAGTTTGTGGAAAGAAAAGTCATCCGAAGATGCTCGATCCGAAGAGGTGCAGGAAGACCTCAAACGCTATGAGGACGAGCGTGACCGCTATGACGCCCTTGGGGCTGACCTTGATTGCCCTCGTATCTTCATCAAAGAACCTCATGAGACCGGCGCCGGTTGGGGGAAGGGTCGTCTTTTCCTTTGCCATTTTTATCACCTACCACTTCTACCCGGAATCCAATAAAAGCTTTGCCCTCTACCCCATTTTTAAGCTTTTTCACTAAGGTTTATTAAGCTCAAATACCCACTTTCAGCCGGTGGTGAAGGTGGGCTACGAAAACCTCAGCCCCAGGATGAAGAGGGTTTACACTCAGGTTCGCTATCTTGACGATTACCACTGGAGCATAAGGAACGACGTAATAGGGGGGATCCACAAAAAAAGCGGGATCAGGGTGAAGATCCTTGCCGCGGACAACAGGGAGCACGCACTCAAAATAGCCGATGAACTAAACGAAGAGGGAATAGTTATCATAGCTGTTCCAGACAAGGGCGTCTTCACCGTCCACAACGGGGCTTTTGTGATGACCTATAAGTACGCTAGAGCGACGCTCAGCGATGTGCACGACCATATCGTCTGGAGCGGCTTTGAGGTAACGGAAAAGGACGGGCAACTGTCCCAGGAGGACTTTTATGAGTACCTCGGCGGCAGGCTTATAGCCCACATAAAGGAGAATGCCGTCATTGGACAGGACTACGTTTTCTGGCAGTTCTACAAGTGTGAGAAGTGCGGGAAGTACGTTGATATAGACAGCCTTGAGGCTCACCTAAAGGGTCACGGGATCAAGCTCCACGAGAAGAACGGGGAGAGGTACGAGGTCTTCGAGATAAACTTCCGCGACGGAAAGGTATACGACAAGTTCGGGGAGGAAGTTCCATTTGGAGAGTTCAGCGAGGAGACAAGGGACTTCCTGAAGGAATCCATGGCCTCCGCAGGGGAAAGATAATGAAATCGAGGCCTATGCCTTTTTCTTCTCTTCTGTCCCTAGTAACTCATTTATATCCCTGAACTCGCGCTGGATTATCTTGAACTCCTGCTCTTTGAATGCCTCTGGACTAGCTATCAGAATCAGAAGGCCGCCGTGGGAGAGCACGAAGTCCCTCACCGACAGCAGGAACTTCATGGCGTTCTGAAAGCCGACTTCAACCGACAGGTATTCGAACGCGTCGATATAAACAACTCTAAAGCCCTGCTCAACCTCCCTCACGACGAGATCCTGAAGGATGCCGAGCTTCGTTGGGGATATTGCCACTACAGTCGGGGCCTCCTCAACCTGCCCCTCCCTGGCTTTTGTTACCCAGAACACCATTGATGCGGGGGTGAACCTTCTCCTGGCCTCGTGCGGTGAAGTTCTGGTTACTGCCACCAGATCGTTCTGGAAGAAGTCCGGAATAGTTCTTGTTACTTCTTTGACGTCTTTGGCGAAATACGCTCCAGACTTCAGCTCGATCCTCTGGGGGCCTGATGGCTCCGAAATTGGGTAGAACACGAAGGTAAACGCCCCAAGGGCGGCCAGAAGTCTTCCCAGGGCGGCAGTGAAAAAGGCCACATGTGAATACCACTCGATATTCCTTGTCACGGGATAGGTTAGATTGAGTACGCCAACTATAAACAGCCCAATGGGAAAGAGCCTGTCCCAGAGACGTCTGGGGATAACGTAGTTCCACAGAACAACGCTGAGGTAAACGATGCTCCCTCCAAGCAACAGGGATGGGAAGCTGGAGTTGAGGGCAAAGTTGCCGTGGAACGCATCTACGGCAAGAAGGAATATCCAGACGTATGAAATGACGAGGATAGCCGATAGGCAGAGCACGTGACGGAAGGACGTCTTTTTGTACTTGAGGTGGAAGCTGCCCCAGAGGGCGAGTATTGAAACGTAGAAGTTGGGGATCTTTGACGACACTGTGTAGACAGGCTTGGGGATTGTTATCCCCAATGGGGTGAGAATGTACGCTTCAACGTCCAGGGCGTTTATGAAAGCCGCGGCGGATATGAGGGCCCAGCCTTTGTCCTGTGTCCTGTACGTTTTGTACGCAACGGCCGCGAAGAGGATCCACCTTGATAGGAAGTTTAGGAGGGCGATGCTGTCAGCCATCCCCCCTCACCCGCGAGACCTTTTCCTGCTTGAGGATTACCAGGGTCCCGGCCGGCACGTTCTTATCCACCACGACCCCCGGCCCGATAAGGGAACCGCTTCCTATCTTCCTTCCGGGGTAGATGCTGACGTTTATTCCCGTTTTGACGCCGTGACCGATTATAGCCCCAAGCTTGTGCCTTCCACTGTCTTCGAGCTTGCCCTTTATCTCCACCTTTATGTTGCCCCTGTCGTGCCTCAGGTTGGCGGTTATCGTACCGGCCCCGAGGTTGCTGTTCTCGCCGATTATTGAGTCACCGACGTAGTTGAGGTGGGGGGCGTTTGAGTTGTCCATTATGATGGAGTTCTTCACCTCGACTGCGTTTCCGACGTGGCAGTTGTCTCCAATGCTCGTATAGGGCCTTATGAAGCAGTTCGGACCGATGCGGGAGTTCCTGCCTATCTTGACTGGCCCGATGATGTAGGCCCCGCTCCTTATCACCGTTCCCTCACCGACCTCCACAGGGGGGATGAGCACTGCTCCCTCTTCAACCGTTCCCCTGACGTCGTGTTTGAGCTTGTTCTTTAGGATATATTCGTTGAGCTCCAGCAGGTTCCAGGGCCTTCCTATGTCGTTCCAGTAGCCGTCGTAAACCGCGCAGGCGACCTTTTTCCCGCCTTCTATCATCAGGTTCAGCGTGTCGGTTATCTCGTACTCCCCGCGCTCGCTGAGGTTGGTCTTTTCTATGAAGTCGAAGACTATCGGTTTGAAAGCGTAAATTCCGAGGTTGGCGTATCCCCTAACCTTTCCCGGTTTCTCCCTTACGGCTTTGACGAGGCTTCCCTCAGTCTCTACCATTCCGAAGTGGCTTAGATCGTCGAACTCCTTAACTACGAGGGCAGCATCCGCGTTTTCGCGTCGAAAAACAGATATGAGCTCCTTAATTGCTTCAACATCAAAGTATATGTCGCCGTTGACCACTATGAACTCCTCTTCACCCACGTGTTCTTTCGCCGATTCTATGGCCTTCGCCGTCCCCTCCCCCGGTAACTGGTCGACGTAGGTTATCGGCTTCCCGTTGAACTCGTCGCCGAGAACTTCGATCAGCTTTTCCTTCTTGTACCGGACTATAACGACGAACTCGTCAACGAAAGGATCCAGGTTCTCAAGAACGTACTCTATTATAGGCTTATTGGCCACTTTGAGGATAACCTTAGGTCTGTCGTCGGTGAGGGGCCTCAATCTTTCGCCTTTTCCAGCCGCGAGTATAACACCCTTCACTTTCTTCACCTCCAGAGCAGTGCAATAAATGATAGTAGGGCATATGCTATCACAAACTTCCTGCCATAGCGGGAGGATCTTAAGATAACTTCGAGCACCAAGAGGGAAAGCAGGAAAGAGACGGTGGAAGTTAGGATGGCATCTATGCTGCCTACACCGGGGCCACCCATTAGAATGGCCCGAAGGGCAAAGTAGCCGGAAGAAGCTAGGAGGCTTGCCCTAACCGCACGTTCGACGTTTTTCTCGACTACCAGGGCGGCAAGGAGTGATGGCGCCCCCCGTGCTATACCCGGGGAAGAGAGTCCCTGGGCAATCCCCATCGATGTTGAGAGCACGAAGGCCTTTGTGTCCTCTGGAAGTCTTAATGAAACATTAGTCAGAGCCGCTGGGATCAAGAGGCCTATCCCCAAAACAATGTCCACGATGATGAGCTGGGAGGCCGTGAGGGTTCCGACTCTTTTCCCTATGGGATAACCGATGACGAACGTGAAGAGGAGTGAGTACAGGAATACCCGCGGCCACTCGTCGGTGCTCTGGGTTATGAAGTCCCGGGGGATCAGGCCTATTTCTCTCCTGAAGTAAAACACCCCGGCGAAGGCGGCCCCCACGTATATGGGGCACAGATATCCCGAAAGATTGGGGACGATCTCCGGACTAACCGGAAGCCATGCCAAAATCGTCCCCAAAAGGGCCCTCAGTAACATTACGGCGTAGTCCAAGATACCACCTGATTATCCTTGGTACGGACAAAAATAAACCTTTCGAGGGAGGCGCGATAACTTTTTATATTTCCGCACCCAATTGGTTTAGAGAAAGATCTCTTAGGGGGTGGAATTCATGGGATTGGGTGCGATAATTGACAGCCTCAATAAGTATGAGGGACTCTTCGGTAAGCTCGGCCTTCTGACCGTCCTGGTGTTTCTGCTGCTTGTTGTGGCAGGTTTCACCAGTGGACTGACTGTCGGTAAGGTAATGACCACGATACTGCTGTTTCTAGCGCTTCTGGTAATATACTTTGCCTATGAGGTCAATAAAGACTTGAATGAGTGACTCTTTTCTTCCCCTCAGGCATCTTTTTAAACCCCTTAAAAAACTCTTATTCCGCGAGAAAAAAAGCAGTTGAGGTGAGATTATGAAGAATCCGTTTGAGAAGATGCCCACGGTTCTTACCGCTGATGAGCTCATCGACAAGGCCTTCAGGAGGGCCGAGAAGGCGGCTTCGGCTTTCACTCCCCAGGGCGGCCCCAGAGCCAAGGCTAGGGGAAGGGAAGAGCTCAGAGTGAGGACGGTTTCCAACGTGATAAGGGACAACCTCCGCAAACTCCTCGACAGAACCCCCGGAGTCTCGGAGCTTCCGGCTTTCTACAGGGAGCTCGTTGATACGCTCGTCGATAGAGACCAGTTCCACCGCTCCCTCGGAAGGGTGAACTGGGCAATAAAGACCATCAGAAACCTCGAGCAGAGATACGTTGAGAAAATCCGCTATTCACGGGACCCAGTTGAGATGGCGAGGCTCAGGAGGGCTTTCTACGGCCGTGTTGCCGACGTTCTCAAGGACATTAAAGACGACCTTGAGTACCTCAACCAGGCCAGGAACGTGCTGAAGGACCTTCCAGTCGTCGATCTTGAGCTTCCAACTGTAGTCATAGCAGGCCATCCCAACGTTGGTAAGAGCACCCTGCTGAGGGCTCTAACCAACGCGAAGCCCGAAGTTGCCAGTTATCCCTTCACAACAAAGGGCATAAACGTCGGCCAGTTCGAGGAGCACTACCTCAAGTACCAGGTGATCGATACGCCGGGCCTCCTCGACAGACCGCTTAGCGAGAGGAACGAGGTGGAGAGGCAGGCTATACTGGCCTTGAAGCACCTTGGAAAGGTTATCGTCTACATCTTCGATCCAAGCGAATACTGTGGCTATCCGATAGAAGAGCAGACCCACCTCTTTGAGGAGATCCACCGTGAGTTCGGCGAGTTCCCGTTCATAGTGGTGCTCAACAAGGTGGACATAGCCGAGGAGGAGAAGATCAAGGCCATCGAGGAGTTTGTCCGCTCCAAGGGACTCGAGCCGATAAGGATTTCGGCGCTCAACGGCGAGGGCCTGGATGAGCTTAAGGAGCGGGTTATAGGACTCGTCAAGCCGATGGTCGAGGAGCAGGCGAGAAGGATCATGGAGAAGGAGCTGAGGAAGTACCGGGAAGAGCTGGAGCTCTGACCTCTTTTGCTCTCTTTGTCGTTAAATTCTGTAAACCCCAAAATTTTACGCTAGAAGTTGTTTACCATAAACTTTTTAGGTTTATGGTATTTAACGATAAACATGAATGTGGAATCCCTTATAGAACTCCTCAGGGAGGGGGAGAACGAGAGGGTTGAGTTCAAAGCCAAGGCAACCTCCAACATAGCGAGAGAAATCTGCGCCATGGCAAACGCTGAGGGCGGCTACCTGCTTATTGGGGTCTCGGACGAGGGCCGAATCGTTGGAGTGGACACCAAGAAGGCGAAGGAAGTCCTGTCCTCGGCGCTTCAGAACATAACTCCACCGATAAGCGTGAAAACTAACGTGGTCCGCGTCGGAGATAAGGACGTTCTCGTCGTGGAGGTTCCAAGGTCAAAGACGCTGTGCTCCATCGGGGGGGTCGCTTACATACGAATTGGCTCCAGCATCAGACCCCTCTCAGTCCAGGAAATCCTGATGCTCTCCGCTGAGATGGGGACTGTAACGTGGGACGAGTTCCCACTGGTTGACCTTTCAGAGATGAAAAATGAATACGTGGAGTGGTTCTTCTCCGCCCTTGAGAGGGCCAGGGGCAGGAAGATACCTAGAGAGGATTGGATGAGATACCTTAGGAGTTCGAAGGCGGTGAAGGGAGAACGCCTGACGAACGCGGGGGTTCTCTTCTTCACGGATGCCACCGACTTTATACCCCACTCAGGGGGTAGGATAGTGTGGATGCAGGGGGACGAGGCGGTAAAGAGCGTCGAGTTCTCAGGCCCGGTCTGGCGCGTGGTTGATGACATGTTCTACACCCTCACACGGGAGTTCAGGACGTACGAAGTTGTCGTTGGGACGAAGAGGGTTAAGCTCCCGGAATATCCCCCAAGGGCGGTTAGAGAAGCTTTGATAAACGCTTTTGCCCACAGGAACTATGCCATCCCAGCGGACGTCAGGGTTTTTGTTTACCCGGACAGGCTTGTGATAAGAAACCCTGGGGGCTTAATGCCGGGAGTTGATCTAAACGACCCCGAACACGTTCCGAGGAATCCCAACCTGTGCTCTCTCCTCTACGATGCCGGCTACATCGAGAAGTACGGTTATGGCCTGAGGATGATAAGGGAAGAGTGCAAGAAACACGGCCTCGTCGGTGTTGAGTTTAAAACCAGGGCAAACAGATTCGAGGTCATCTTCCACAAATGGGCAGGCAGACTGCTCGATGAACTTGACAGAAAAATCCTATCGGCTCTGGAAACTCCCAGGAGAAGCGGGGAACTTGCGGAAGAGCTTGGAATATCAAAGCCCACCCTTCTTAAGAGGCTCAAGAAACTTGAGGGATGGGGCCTCGTGAGGAGCGAAGGGAGGGGCTCTCAGAGGCGTTACCTCCTGAACCGTTAACTCACGTAAACCCCAAAATTTTACGCTGGGGGTCGTTTACTGTAAACTTTTTCCATTTACAGTGCTTTACGGTGACGCTTAACTGTTAAGAAAAGCCAAAGTGGTTTAAAGGAGAAAAGAGCTCAGGCGTTCTCTTCCTTGATAAGAATGGCGTTGACAACCCCGTCCTGGCCGGGCCTGCTGGTGACGATGGCCTTGCCGGCCTCGGTCTCGATGATGGCCCCTTTGGTGATGATGTTCCTCCTCGCGTACTGCCTGTTTGAGGGGTTCTCAATAACGTTGAGTATCTTGACCTTCCTTCCCTTTCCGCCCTCGAAGACGTTGGCGTAGAGGGCCTCGATTAGGCGAACCTTCCTGTTGCCGCCGTAGGTTCTTATGATCTTCCTCTTCTCCCTGTCCTCTCCAACTTTCGTGTTGGCCGGCTCTCTTCCGAGCTCCCTTTTCCTCTTCTTCCTAGCGAGAACGATCCTTCCACCTGAAGGCTTTTTGAGTGATCTTCCCTGCCAGATGGCCATTCTTCTCACCTCATATGATCCTGAGTCTCGTTCGACCTAACGCCACTTTGGGAGGTGCGTTTATAAGCTTTTCTTACCTTCAACCGGTGGAGGGTGAGTGAATGCTCTTCGTCGTGAGACCCGGAAGGAAGAAGAACGAGCTTGAGGCATTCTTCATTGAAAACGAGCCTGAAAAACTCTCTCAGATGCAGAACCTCAAAGCTGACGCGATATACCGATTTATAATGCGCGAGGGGCGGCTCTTCAAGGTCCTTGAGGGGAGCCAGTACAGGAATCCGAAGGAGATTGAAAAGCTCCTCCGTCAGGCCCGAATCGTCCTTGTGAATGCCGACGAGTGGGAGGACTACTTCAAGAGGAGACTGCAGAACAAGCGCGTTGAGAAGGCCGAACTCTGCCGCCTCTGCCTTCTTGAAGGTAAAATAACCGTTCTAACCTCAGGAAACCGCATAAAGTACCACGACGAGTACATCTGCGAGAGATGTGCCGAGGATGAGCTTAAAAGGGAGCTCCGCTTCCGCTTCAAGAGCATCGCCATGTTCGACCAGGCTAAGAAGCTCCTGGAGAGGTTCAGGGATTTGGATAAAGTTCTCTACGCCTTCGACCCGCGCTTCGACCCGACCAAACACCCCGAGATAACCAAGTGGGACGAGCTGAAGGCGAAGCACGTTAAGGTTGAGAAAGTCAAAGTGGACGAGCTTCCGGTTCCGGAGAAGTTTAAGGAGGTTCTAAAAGGAGAAGGAGTTAACGAGCTCCTTCCCGTTCAGAGTTTGGCGGTAAAGAACGGCCTGCTCGATGGTGAGAGCCTCCTTGTGGTTTCCGCAACCGCAAGCGGGAAAACTCTGATTGGGGAACTCGCCGGCGTTCCGAAGGGGATGAAAGGCCGGAAGATGCTCTTCCTTGTCCCGCTGGTGGCTCTGGCAAATCAGAAATACGAGGACTTTAAGCGTAGGTATTCCAAGCTCGGCCTCCGAGTGGCGATAAGGGTCGGAATGAGCAGGATAAAGACCAGAGATGAGCTTGTTGTCGTTGATACGGGCATAGACGCCGACATAATCGTCGGAACCTACGAGGGAATTGACTACCTCCTCCGCGCTGGCAGAAAGATAGGGAACGTTGGGACGATAGTCATCGACGAGATTCACACTTTGGATGATGAGGAGCGCGGGCCCCGCCTAGACGGCCTCATCGCGCGCCTTAGAAAGCTCTACCCAAGGGCCCAGTTCATAGGCCTCTCGGCAACTGTCGGCAATCCGGAGGAGCTGGCGAAGGAGCTTGGGTTAAAACTGGTGCTTTACGACGAGAGGCCGGTTGACCTGGAGAGGCACATTATAATCGCAAGGAACGAGAGCGAGAAGTGGAGGCATATAGCGGCCCTCTGCCGCGCCGAGGCGAGCAGGAAGTCCCAGCAGGGCTATAAAGGCCAGAGCATAGTGTTCACCTTCTCAAGGAAGAGAACCCACGAATTGGCCGCCTACCTCACGAGCAAGGGGCTGAAGGCGAAGCCCTACCACTCAGGCCTGCCCTACAAACAGAGGAAGCTCACAGAGATCGAGTTCCAGGCCCAGATGCTCGATGTTGTTGTAACAACAGCGGCACTCGGAGCTGGCGTGGACTTTCCCGCTTCCCAGGTCATCTTCGAGAGCCTCGCGATGGGCAACAAGTGGCTGAGCGTGAGGGAATTCCACCAGATGCTCGGAAGGGCAGGGAGACCGCTCTACCACGAGAAGGGGAAGGTCTACCTCATAGTTGAGCCTGGAAGGAAGTACTCGGCCCAAATGGAGGGCAGCGAGGACGAGGTTGCCTTCAAGCTCCTCACCGCTCCGATTGAACCTGTTATCGTCGAGTGGAGCGACGAACTCGAGCAGGACAACGTTCTGGCACACTCCTGTGTCTTCAACAGGCTTGACGTCATTGAAGACGTTCAATCCAAGTGTATCGGCGCCAACCAGAACGCCGAGAAGGTCCTTGAGAAACTGGCCGAGTTCGGTTTTGTGAGAGTGAAGCGGCCTATCGTTGAGGTCACTCCCTACGGAAGGGCAGTTAGCATGAGCTTCCTCCTCCCCAAGGAGGCCGCGTTCATCAGGGAGAACCTTGGAAAGAAGGAAGCAAGGTGGATAGCCGTTAAGCTCCTCCCCTTTGAGAACCTCTACCTAAGCGGAACACTCCAGAGGGAGCTTGAGGGAGCTGTGAGGGGAAGACTAAGCGCCAACGTCTTCTCGCCGAGCTTCGCATCAATCCTCGATGAACTCGACAGGGTGATTCCGGAGCTCAGTCCCAACGCCGCCGAGAGGCTCTTCACGATGTACCAGGAGTTCTTCATGTGCCCCGAGGAGGACTGCGCGGAATATGCCATGGAGCGCGTCAGCAACATGATAATCGAGCTGAGGCGGAGCGGAAAGCACCCCACTCAGATAGCGGAGCACTTCAGGAAGGTTTACGGACTGATAGTCTATCCGGGAGACGTCTTCACATGGCTCGACGGCATCGTTAGGAAGCTTGAGGCCATCGAGAGGATAGCGAGGGTCTTCCGCGTGAGGAAGGCTGAAGAAGAGGCGAAGCTCCTTAGAAGGGAGATCGAGGAGGGCAGGAGGATTCAATTTAAAAACGGGGGGCGAGGGCATAGGCCCATCACGGGAGGTGGCTCCTAACCCCCTCAACAACCCGTTTGGCGAGTCCCCTCTTGGGCAACTTGAACGACTCCACTATTGGAACCACCCTGCCAACCGCGCTGTTTATTGTGGCGGCCATGCCCTCGAGTGAGCGGACAATGCGTTCCTGCTCCTCCATCGTGGAAGTCACTTCTTCAGTTGAGGCGGTGGTTTCCTCTGCAGAGGCAGCCAGGTTTTCCATTGCCCTCAATGCCTTTTCAACTTCCTCCTTCGTGCGTATGATGCCGTCTTTAACCTCTTCCATCTTGGGAGCCACTTCCTCAATCATCTCGGCGATGTTTTCGAGGTACTGAACCGTCTCCTCTAGGCTTGATGAGCTCTCTTCAACCGTGCTGACGCTGTGCTCCGTCAGTTCTACCGTGTTCTCTATCCTGTCTGACATCTGTGTTATTATGGCCCTTATGTCCTCAGCTGCCTTTTTGCTTTCTTCAGCAAGCTCCTGTATCTCCTCCGCAACGACTGCGAAGCCTTTGCCTGCCTCACCAGCCCTGGCAGCCTCAATAGCGGCGTTTAAGGCAAGGAGATTTGTCTGCTCTGCTATACCAGTTATCACGTTGGTGATGTTCTCAATGTTCTTGCCCATATTCCTTATGGAGTCAACGGCATCTTTTACGTCTCCTATGATACTCTGAATTCTCTTTATCTTCTCGGCGGAGACGCGGCTTCTCTCCCTTCCCTCGTTGGCCATGCTCACAACTTCTTTCATGGACTCTTCAAATTCCTCCATGGAACGAACGCTCTGGTCGCTTATCTCCCCCACGTAGCGCATTCCCTCAGTAATCTCGTTGATGTTCTCCTGCTGTCTCTGGGCCTCGATTGCTATCTGTCGGACGGCTTCAGTGCCCTGTTCAACTAAGCTAACACCATCCTTTGACATCTTGAGAAGCCGCTCCGAGTTTGACTTCAGCTCCGATGTTATTTCGTTTAAAGTACTCACCGTTTTAATCAGTCTCTCCCTGAACTCGTTGAGGGCTCTATGAACCTTCTCAAACTCTCCGCTCCCTCCCTTAGGTTCCGCTGTGAGATCGCCTCTTGAGAGGGCAGTGATGTAATCAACGAGATGTTTCGGCTCCTTCTCGAGTGTCTTCCCATGCTTTACACTCTTTTCATGTAGGGACATAAAATCATCGATTACCCTTTCAAGGAATTTAAGAAGATAAACTCCAACTGAGATGCTGAGGGCCAGCATTATCAGAAGGTAAATCTTAAGGTACGTAAGCTTCCTGCCGTACGTGTTGCTGTAGAGTCCAACCGCTTTATTCATCTCGGTAAGGAGCTCAACGTTGTGGGCCAGGATGTAATCAAGGGCAGCCTTGAACTGCGGGTCACTCGGGTCTTTAGTGGCCACTATCTGAACGTTTTTGTAGAACGGTTGCCAGAGTGCCTCCACCTTTTCGAGTTGAGTCCTGACTTCAGGTGGCGCCGGAGGAACTGGTTGTTCCTTGCTGTGTATTGGGGCGGTTCCACCGTAGAGCAGGGCCCTCAGGCTTTTATCAAAAAGCTCGGCCGTTGCTAGAAGGTCCTTTCGATAGCTATCATTGCCCACTGCTATCGCAAGTGCCTCCTTCGACATCTTCTGGGTGAGCATCCTCTGCCTGCCGGCTATGTCTATCACTGCCCCGTCCGCCTTCGCTTTGCTGGCGTAGATGAACACTCCACTGACTGCGACTAGGTTGAGGATTAGCATTATGACTATCCCTACCCTAACCGTCTTTCGTATGTCCATCCTTACCCACCGTAAAAATAACGTTTTCAAAGTTTAACACGCTTTTGTGTAGGTGGGAATGTAGGTAAAAAGGAATTATCCTTTCTCAAGTCTTTGGGTGTAAGTACTTGACCGAGATGGAGAGCACTGAGGAAGGGGCAGAGACAATCAGGAGGGAGATTGAGAATGAAAGGATGCTGGAGAAAAGAAAAGGAGAAGGGTTCACTTCCTCCTACGGAGCAAGGCGGGAACCGCGGCTAGGGCCACTATAGCGGCCGGTCCGCAGATTCCCTTTCCTCCCTCGCTGGTGGTTGTCGTTGTGCTCTTCTTGGTGCCGCCTATCGTAATCTCCTTTGTGGTCGTTGCCTTGTTCCCATAGAAATCCTCTGCGACTATCTCTATCTTGTACTTGCCTTCATTAAGGCCCGGAAGTTGGACGATGTAGAAGGTATCCCCAGGCTTTCCGCTTGATGGTTCCCCTGGGAACTTTTCGACCTTGCCGTACTTAACAGGATTGCCCTTCTCATCGTACACGACTGCATACAGATCCCTTATGCCGAGGTTGTCCTGGGCCATGAAGTAGACGATGAAGTTGGAGTTCGGCTTCGGGTGGCTGGGCTGGAGGTAGGCTATCTGGAGGGATGGCTTTGCGGTGTCTTTTTCGGTGTCGATAACGAGCTGGGAAACTCCCTGGGGTACTGTGGCGTTCAGCATAACGTAGTACTGATCACCTATCTGCCTCTCTCCAACGACAGTGTAGGTTATGTTTGTGGCGTCGGGGTCGACGTTGGCGCCCTGGGGTATTGGAAGGACTATTGGGCCCGAAACGCTTTCGTTGAGCTCGTTGACGAACTTAACAACTGTGCCCTCCTGGGAAACCTGCCTGAAGGCCAGGAACCTCTGCGGAACCGGGACGCTCATGAAGTCGCTCCTGACCTTGTCGTTCTGTATGTCCACGTTGACATAGGGCATCTGGACGCTCCCGTTCTCTGTTATGATCACAAGGTTGCTTCCGTACCAAGTCGGGCTGTATCCTGGGTGAGTAGCCGGGTTGGTCTCCTTGTCCGGGGCGCCGGTTGAGGTCAGGGTGAGGAAGTAGTGCTTGTTGCCCTCTTTATCGATGTAGAGCCAGTACATGTCGTGGTGGATGTGGCCGCTCATGGTGAGCGGGACGTTGTACTTGACTATGTCCTCGAGGAAGCGCTTGGCGATGTTTTCATCGGTGAGCCAGCTCCTGCGGAGGTGGCCCTTTATCTGATCCCAGTCGCTCTGTGGGTCAAGGCCCTTCAGCACGCCGCCGAGGTAGTTCCATCCGGGGTCGAAGAAGTATGGGTGGTGGTAGAGGATAATTGGAGTGTAGTTCTTGTGCTCGTCGAGAACTTTCTCCATCCACTCTATCTGATCCATCGTTGGGTATCCCTGGTCACCGCCGGTATCGAGGCCTATTATCAGGAACTTTCCTACGGTCACGTAGAAGTACTTCGGGCCGAGGATCTGGGTGTAAACGGTCGGCGGGTCATCGTGGTTGCCCTTGATTCCAACAACTGGAATGTCAGCGGCCGAAGTGTCCTTGGTTATGTCGAACATGACCTTGTAGCCCACCATGTCGCCGCTGGTGTCAACCTCGTCGCCGGTGTTTATCATGAGGGTTGCTCCCTTCATTCCCCAGTAGAGGTATGCGCTGTACGTGGCGACAACGCTGTGGAGCGGGATCGGGTTTGAACACATCTTCTCAAGCTTGTAGATATTGCTCTGGAAGTAGTCGCCGCAGACGTAGCCGACCTTTGCGCCCGTGGTAACGTGCGTGTCGCTCGTCCAGGCGAGCTTGAGCTCCTTCGGCCACTCCTTGAAGACCTTCAGGCCGTTCGGCAGAACCAGGGTGCCCTTGTTGGTTTTTATGAGGAGGAAGTAGGTGTCTGGGGTTATGTCCTTCGGAGTGCCCACTTTAACGACGCTCATTCCATTCTCCCCTGGGGAGGTTCCGAGGATGTTCAGCTGGTACGGGCCGTGAAGTACTGAAACTGCCTCTATCGAGCTGACGGTTATGTCGCTGCCCTTCAGGTAGAGCTCAAAACTGCCTCCAGGGATCGTAAACGCCGGAACGACGGGTGCTGGCTGGTGGAGGTAGTCGCTGTAGGTGTGGGAGTACTCCTCTGCTGAAACGTAGCCAACGGTGGCGAAAACGGCAGTCAAGACAAGCAGCAGGGAGAGGACTTTCCTTAGCATGGTATCACCAGGTAATAAGGAAACCGGCGGGGCTTAAAACGTTTCCTCTGCATGCTATTTTCGAACCGGAAGGAGATAAAATGCTGCCTTCCTTTTTTGGCCCCTCGCAATTCAAGCTCCTTTAAGGTGTCCGACAATGTATTCTGCGGTGTCGGAGGTTCCGCCTAGGTGCCGGTATAGGCTGTACAGGTCGAGGATTTTATTCCTCTGCTCGGGTGAAGGTCTAACTATGTACCTCGTGAATAGAACTGCCATCTCCACGAGAACGCAGTCCGCCCTGCTGAAGGGCACCCGTGTTAATTCCCCAGGAAGCCTCCTTTCTGGGAAGAACTCGCATCTGAGGACTTCTGCAGTCCCTATCTCATCCTTCCAGACCTCTCTTCTGCACTCGACTTTTCCAAGCCAGCCTGGAAGACTGGATATCCACCGATGCCCTCCGCTGGATTCAAAGGAGATGCTGACGCTGAGGTTGAGGGCAGTTCTCACAAGAAGTTCGGCGTCCCAAGTAATTTGGATGGCTGTTCTGTTGTTTTCGAGGAGGTCTTTGAAACTCTTACCTGGGAAGAGCTTGAAGTGAAGTGTTTCCCCCTTCCTCACGACTCCAACGGGGGTGACATTGGACTTTGAGACCAGCAGAAGCTCGTAAACCTGGCCCTCCTTAAGCAATTCCAGCATTGGAACCACCCAAATCAAAAATAGAAGGGGCAAAGTTCAGAGTTGCTTGGGCAGGACTATTATGTCCTCGCGGTCGATGTAGAACGTGACCGGCTGGGTCGGGCGGAGCCCCTGGACTTCCCTGTCGCTTATCGTCCTCGCGATTATCCTGGTATCCCCAAAGAGTCCCACGACCTCGGTGAAGAAGCCGTAGTACTCAACGAGGTCAACGGTGCCCTCGATGGAAACGGCGTTCTCAACGGGGTGGAGCTTTATCCTCTCGGGCCTTATGACGAGCACGACGTCATCTTTATCGCCCTCGTAGTGGAGGCCATCGAGGCGGAGCCCTTCGAATTCGGCTGTTACCTTGTTCCCATCCCTCTCTACGACTTTTGCGCGGATGACGTTGGTCTTACCCATGAAGCTGGCAACGAACTCGCTCTTTGGCCTCTCGTAGATGTCCCTCGGCGTTCCCACCTGCTCGACGGTTCCGACGTTCATGACAGCTATCCTGTCGCTTATTGCCATGGCCTCCTCCTGATCGTGGGTAACGTAGATGACGGTTATTCCCAGCTCGCGCTGAATCCTCCTTATCTCGGAACGCATCTCAAGTCTCAGCTTTGCGTCGAGGTTGCTTAGGGGCTCATCGAGGAGGAGAACCTTCGGCTCTACCACCAAAGCCCTCGCTATCGCGACACGCTGCTGCTGCCCACCTGAGAGCTGTGTGGGATAGCGGTCTTCGAAGCCCTTGAGCTTGACCAGTTCGAGGGCCCACTCTACCTTCTTCCTTATCTCCTCCTTGGGGAGCTTTTTGAGCTTTAGGCCGTAGGCGACGTTGTCAAAGACCGTCATGTGGGGCCAGAGGGCGTAGTTCTGGAAAACGAGAACGGCGCCGCGCTCGTAGGAGGGGAGATAGGTTACCTCCTGGTCGTCGAAGTAGATCTTTCCGCTCGTGGGGTAGTCCAGGCCAGCTATCATTCTAAGCGTCGTGGTCTTTCCACAGCCGCTCGGCCCGAGGAGGGTGAACAGCTCGCCGTGCTTTATGTGGAGGTTTATCCCCTTAACGGCCTGAACGCCATCGAACTCCTTAACTACGTTTTCAAGCTTGACATCGACCATTATCATCACCTCAGGTGAGACCTATGAAGGAGTACCTCTGCTTGGTTATCAGGTTGGCTACGACTATGGCCGTTATCTGGACGGCCATCAGGAAGACACCGAGGGCGGCGGCAAGGTTCGCGCTTCCAACGGCGCCTATGATGAGCTCCTTCATCTTCGCCGTTATCGGGTACCAGGTCGAGTTTATCGAACCGAGGGTGATGCCGACGCTGGTCTCGCTCATACAGTAGACGAAGCTCAGCATTGCGCCGCCGAAGAGGTTGAGATATATCATTGGGATTATGACGCTCGTGAGGGCCTTCCACCTTCCGGCGCCGAGGTTCATGGAGGCCTCCTCAAGGGAGACGTGGACCTGCTGAAGTCCCGCTGAGATCGAACGCGCCGCGAAGGGCAGACGCCTGATCGAGTATGCCAGTATCAGCGCCGCTCCCGGGAAGAACTCCAGCAGGTTGGTTGGGTCGAGTGTGCTTCCCTTGAACGGCGGCACCGTCGAGAAGAAGAAGAAATAGCTCATGGCTATGACGATACCAGGAACCGCTATGGGTATGGTGGCAAGGCTGTCAATAACCGGGGCAAGCTTGGCCTTCTTGAACCTGTTGGATGCGTAGGCTGAGGTTAGGGAGAGGAGGATTATGATGAGGACAGCAACGGTCGAATACGTGAGGCTGTTTATGATGACCCTCTCTATGTCCGGCTGTGTGATTATTGCCTTCATGTTGTCGAGTGTGAACCCTGTTGGCCAGGTTCCGTACCAGCTCTTGGAGAACGCCAGTAGGAGGACACCTATCTGGGGGAACACCGTTATGAGGAGCACTGGAACGGCAACGAAGGCTATGAGGAGCGCCTGCCACCACTTGGGCTTCGCCACCCTTGGGTTCCACCTTCCGCCCTTGCTGAGCATGGCGTACTGCCTTAGGCCAACGTACCACCTGACGGCGAGGAACATTATTATGGCCAGCGTCAGCATGACTAGGGCCAGAGCTGCCATCTGCGGGTTGCCCACGGCGAATCCTGAAACAAACGAGCTGTAGATCTGGTAGGACATGAGCTTCTTGGCTATTGGGCTTCCCTGAAAGACTATCGGAGCCGCGAGGTCTTCGAGGCTGAATATTCCAACGAGTATCGCGCCGCTCATTATTCCGGGGAGGGCGAGCGGGAAGGTGACAGTCCTGAAGAGGTGGACGCCCTTGCTCCCGAGGTTCTCCGCCTGCTCCTCGAGGGAGGGATCGATGTTGATAAAGCTCGCGTAGGCGTTGAGGTAGACGATTGGATAGTAGGTTATCGTCTGGGCAACGATGACACCGATGAGACCATCGATCCAGATGGGCTTCGGGAGGAGGTGGAGGTGCTCGTGGAGTATCCAGTTTATGATCCCATCGGGGAGGAACATCTTCTTAACGACAACGACGTTAACGAAGGGCGTGACGAGGAGGGGAATGAAGAGCAGTATCCTCATGATGTTCTTGCCAGGGAAGTCGTAGCGGGCCATGATGAACGCGAAGACAGTTCCGAGGATCGTGGTCAGAATCATAACGGCTATGGAAACCAGCACTGAGTTGATGACGACACCGAAGTCCCAGCCGTAGAGGTAGTATACTTCCCTTCCGCCGTAGGTTATCGTCTTTACAAGGTATCCGTCGGGATGGAGGGGGTTGAAGTAGTATGCTGAACTAAAGATGCTTGTGAACCAGTGGGCGGAGATATGACCGTTGTACTCGAACGCCGTCGCTAGCATTACAAAGACCGGGATTATGAGGAATCCCACGATGTACAGCAGTGGGAAGAGAAACGACGTTATGACAACACCATCGGGCAGGGGGGTTCCAAACAGTCTCTCGCTCCATTTGTTGACTTTCATCGGACGATCACCTCATTCTGACGCCATGTTCTCCAACAAAATCGGGGTCTATAAGCATGTTTTAAATGTTTCTGGGTATGGGCTCTAAAATACCCATCGGCCAAGGGGCCGCGCTTAGTCAAATTCATGTCAATTTAGTTCAGTTGAATGGACAAAAATGAGCTCCAAAATAGTCCCTGAAATGAAAAGGGAAAGGGAGATCAACCGGTTATCTTGTGGAGATCATCGAGCACTTTGTTGTACTTCTCCTGAGCGGCACTGCGCCATTCGTCCATTATCTGGCTCTGGAAGCCGGCATCGTTGGCGATCTTGTCGTTGATCTTAGCCGCGTACTCCTCGGTGAAGGTGACCGTCTGCCCGGTTTCTGGATCCTTGAACTCTATCGGGGCGGTGAGCTCGTCCTTGAGCTGGTTGAACTGCTCCTCCGTGATCTTCCCGTCCCTGTAAGCCTTGACTATCGCCATCCAGGCCTGGTGGAGAGGACCACTATCGTCGACGAGGGTCGCCTTGAAGTAGTACTGGAGTGAGTTGACAGTCTTGAGGGCTCTGGCGTCGTCAAACGGTATGCCCTTGCTTGATATTGAGAGCTGGTAAGCCTTGTAGAGGGCGGGAGCGGCCTGGGCGTAGGTCTCTCCAGCGTGCTGGCCATTGAAGAGAACGCTGGCCTCGTCGTTGGTGATGGTCCTGTTGAAGACCTCGGCGTTGATTGGAAGCCTGTTGATGTCTGGGCTCATCCAGACGGCCTGTCCTTCGGTTAGGACCCAGTAGATAAACGCCTGCGCCGCCTCAGGGTGCTTGGCGTTCTTGAGGAGGGCTATCGGGTCGCCGTTTATGATGCTCTCTCCAGCCGGGATGACGTAGACGCAGTTGGGGTTCTGCTTCATGGCCGTGTAGCCGTAGAAGTCGATGGTGTTTCCGGCCGCTATCTCTCCGTTGATTACGGAGTCCCTGACGGCGTCGCTGGCTTCGTAGATCTTGGAGTTCGCCGCGATGAGCGTCATCATCCTCCATCCTTCATCCCATCCGAAGGCCTGGAGGATGATCTGGTATATCCTCGTGTTGGAGGTGCTCCTGGTCGGGTCCGCTATACCGTACATCTGCGGATCCCTGGCCCAGTCGGGTGAGGCTATGTCCTCCCACTTCTCCGGGAACGGGAGACCCTGCTTCTGAAGAACCTGCTTGTTCACGGTGAAACCAAAGGACGAGAGCGCCGCCGCTACCCAGTAGACCTGGCTTCCGTTCTTTCTTACCATAGGCATCCCTGCGAGATCCTCGGGGATCTGCTTGCCGATGAGGTCGAGTATCCTCTGGTCGGTTATCGGTGAGAGGTAGCCCATCCTGTACATGTCGTCGAAGAGGGTCGGACCCCCACCCCAGCCGACATCGGCGCCTTTCTTTACGAAGTTCGGCCAGAGGGATTCCGGAACGCCTATGAACTTGAGGTCTTTAATGTTGTACTGCTTCGCTATATCGCTCTTGAGGAAGAGTTGCTTGACCTTGTACTGTATAGTTGCGTCGTGTCTGGTCACTATTGTGAGGGTTATCCCGCCTCCAGAACTTCCTGAGCTTCCGCCTCCGCTTATGCACCCGCTGGCAACTACGCTTAAACCTAGGAGGATTATCAACAGGGCGCCAATAGAGCGTTTCATGGTACCATCCCCCTTGGAATTTTAACGGACCAAATAAAAGGCTGTCGGTGGATAAAAAAGAAGTAAAGAAGGTTCACTTCCTTCTCCTGAGGAGGAGCGGTACTACCGCCAGGCCTATGATGGCCGCTGGACCGCAGATGCCTGATCCGGAGCTGCTCTTCTTGGCAACTTCGGTGCTCCACTTGAAGATGTTTGATACAACCTTGGGGCCGTCGAGCGGCTTCTTGTAATAAACACTGCTCCACATTGGCTCGTAGCCGCCTATTGGGGTCTCACCGCTGACAATAACAACGCTCGGGTCCTTGTCCTTAAGCTCGATGATCTGAGCGGCGGCGATCGGGAACTCACCCTTGTCACCAGCGGTGTAAGCGTTCGCGGCCGGGTCGTTGTTCTCAACTATGTCCGAGCTGCTGTTGCTGTGGATGAGGATGTAGGCCTTCTTCGGCTTTGAGTCACCGCTGAGAGCGTGCCAGTCGCCGCTTCCGTCTGGGTTGTCGATCCATGCGACAACGCCCGGGCCGTGGACGAGAACGGCACCGCCGTGCTCGAAGCCCTGAACGAGAGTGTCCCTCTTCGGAGTGTCCTTATCCGGGTCGGCATAAGCCACAACACGGTAGGGCTTGCCTCCAGCGTTGCTCATGGCGTCCTCAACTGAGGCAAGGTCGAGCCTGAGGTTGGTGAGTCCGAGCTGGTCGAGGAAGCTGTTAACGAACTGCTGGGTCTTCGCACCGTTTCCATAGTCGGAGTCACCGGCTATCCAAAGGATGTGGCCACCCTCCTCAAGCCACTTCTTGACGGCCTCGGCCTCCTCCGGGTAGAGCGGGCTTGATGGCTGGCCTATGATGAGTATCTTGACGTTGTTGTTTGCGAGGGCGTCGTAGGTTATCTTGTCGCCGATCTTCTTAATGCCGAGCTCGTCTTCGTACTTGGCGTCGCCGAAGTAGACGAACGTGTAGTCCGTCAGGGTCTTGAGCATTCCCTCTGTTAGGGTCTGGTTCTTGTAGGTCACGTCATTCAGGCCCTTCGGGTTCTCTCCGTGGGCGAGGTCAACTGCTATAACGACCTTCTCTGAATTCTCAGCCGCGCTGACTCCAGGTGCCGCAAAAACACCAAAAACAGACAACAGGACAACAGCCGCCAATATTATTGCAGCCTTCCTCATGGTATCACCAGCGCATTTATGGAAAAGGGGGTTATAACTTTAACTGTGTCCTGCAGGTCTTTTGAACCCCTACAAGTCGGTCGTTCCTTTAATGCCCTGTAAAACTCCAGAAACGGTGGATAAAAATGAAAAAAATCAGAGCTGGAGCACCATTTGGGCAGGGTCCCTCACGGCGGGGCCGAGGCCGAGTATGTAGATCGCCAGGTACCAGAAGCGTCTCTCCTCCTCGTCTGGGACGAGGTATTTGAGGCCGTAGTAAACCGCTATGAGGATCACGGTTATCCAGGGATAGTAGAAGTAGGGGCCGAACCACTGGACTAGGTGGTGTTCGATCCAGTGGACCTCTCTGTAGCCGTAGTAGTGTATTCCGACGACGGTTGAGCCCATGTCGTACATGTGGGCGAGAACCGCGTAGAGGTAGAGCTTGTCGAAGGGCCTCCACTTGTAGTATGCCAGAACCACGGCCCAAGACGCAAGGGTGTGAAGCATCGTCAGCTCGTATGCCCTCCAGTCCTTTGCGTTGGCGAAGAGGAGGTAGTTCGCCCAGAGGGCCAGTACCGTGCCCCAGGCTATCGTGATCTTGGGGTAGGTCTTCAGCTTGGCGTCTGCTATCAGGGCCGGGACTATGAGGATGAAGGCCGTGAAGAATATCCCGGGGGTTAGAATCCAGGGGTTGGGCTCCAGAACTCCCCCATCGACCAGCGCCCTTACGGTTGACCCGAAGACCACCATTGGGGTTACCGCCCAGAAGAGCCTCTCATCAACTTTGATCCTCAGGGGTTTGATTATATACCTGTATGAATATATGACTCCAAGTCCAAAGAGGAGGGCGTAGACGAAAGTGTTTATCGCGTTGTAGCCGCTCCTCGTGTACATCGGTTCGATGAAGTATTCGTTGAGGAAGTGCCATACTGACTCCAGCATTTTATCACCCGCCCAGATTAATCTCCCAGATTAATAAACTTTGAGCCGGCTTGAGGTTTTTCTGATGTCCTCCTGAACTCAGTTGGTCAGTCCTCCCGATACCACAAAACTGACGGCAGTTTTAGCAATACTTTTAAGGTTGAAGTTCTTATCTCCTACGGTGGTATCCAATGGAGCCGTACTCTGTCTCATCACCGGAGGAGTCCATCGACATAAGCAGTGAGAGAACCCTTGGATTGGTAGGATCAATACTGGGTCTTATGGGGGCCATTCCCTATGTGGGGAGCATTATAGCGCTCCTGGGTCTCGTCCTGGTTCTGATAGCGCTCCACGGCATAGGTAGCAAAATGGGGGACGAGAGGCCCTTCAAGAACTACCTCAAAGGCTTTATCGTAGTGCTGGCGGCGGCAATAATAGCGGTGATACTCATAATAGCGGTCGTAATGGTCAACGGTACCGAATCGCACACTTCCAGCGAGTTCACGTTTGAACCGGGTTCCACCGTTGATATCATTGAGGGGAACGACGAGGGCCCATCCGCATCTGCGATCGCCGCCATCGTCCTCGGTGGAATCGCCGTGATAGCGGGAATAATACTGGGGGCGTACTACCAGAAGAAGGCTTGGGAAGCGATGTACGAGATAACTGGGGTCAAGGAGTTTAAAGAGACTGCAAAGTTCCTGTGGTGGGGCGTTCTGACCATCATAATACTGGTCGGCGTCATACTGCTCCTCGTATCGGACATCTACCAGATAATAGCTTTCTCAAACCTCCCCAAGAGGATCGCCAAGAAGTCCCCTCAGCCAGATGTCCCGGTGGATGACTTCGTCTGGTGAACTCCTCCCCCACCGTAAAGTTTATAAAGTCATCTCGGGAGGTCAGTACCGGTACGGCGGTCAGGGCGGCGGGGTTACACCCGGTCTCGTTTCGACCCCGGAAGTTAAGCCCGCCAGCGATCCCGGGTGTACTGCCCTCCGGGAGGGGGCGGGAAACCGGGGACGCCGCCGGCCACTATCACGCGCCCGGGTGGTGTAGCCCGGCCCATCATACGGGACTGTCACTCCCGTGACCCGGGTTCAAATCCCGGCCCGGGCGCCATACAGCCCTTTCTGACGAAAGAGCTGGCGGAAATAGCGTATTTTTCTGAAAACGCGGATTTTCAAGGGAGTTACTCTTAAAAGGCTATTTTAGGAGCGTTTGCTCTTCACAAGGCGTCCAAAGGACGCCAGAACAAGAAGCAAACGTCTTAAAAACCTGCTCTTAAAGTTAAACCTTTGCTAAGGGCACAAAAAGAGTGCACAGTGTAATGATTAGCATTTTGCGGGGAGGGCATTTTTTTGATCGAACTTTGCAATGCAAAGTTTGTTTGCCAAGCAAAAGTTTGATCAAAGCTCGTGGTTCCTTCTAAAATTGCCATTCTACAGGGATTTTCACTTGTACAAGGGGCGATTAAGCAGTGAATTCTTGTAATTCTTGCTTACTTAAAAAGAGTTTCTCTCGCTTTGACGCCCAAAGGGCGCCGATTACAAAGCAAACTCACAAAAAGAAAACCCGTTAAAATTTGGAATTCACGGCAAGAAGACAAGTTTCTAAAGAAAATCCTTTGAAAAGGGTACTTTTAGCGGGAGCCACAAACCTTACTTAAGTATCCCAAAGGATTACCACATTATCCCCGTGGGGGACACTTAGGATAAAGCTTATAAAACCGCCCCCATATCCAGAACTGCATGGGCCCGTAGCCTAGCAGGATAGGGCGCCGGCCTTCTAAGCCGGAGGTCGCGGGTTCGAATCCCGCCGGGCCCGCCAGAAAACAAACTTCGCCTGCGCGACGTTGAAGCGAAGCTTCAACGCACGGGACGATAGTCCCGTTGAGTTTGATCAAGGTTCGTGGTTCCTTCTAAAATTGCCCTTTTACATTGATTTTTATTCTAAAAAGCTCTCCTAAGATGGAATCCCACGAGTGCCAGCTTTTTTAAAAGGAGTTTCTCACATCTTGACGCCCTTTGGGCGTCTATCTAAAAATTAAACTCGCAAATAAGAACCAGATATGAATAATGAATTCCCCTCTAAAAGAGCGCCTTTATACTGAAAATCCACCAAGAGAGGCAGAACACTTCAAGAACCACAAACTTTTGGTGAAGCTTTTTCCAAAAGCTTCCTGTACTCTCAAACCCCCGGAGTGGGGCTTCGCCCCACAACCCCGTCTTTTCTTAAACTACAGGGGGGCTAACGTCCTCACACCCCGAACAGCTTGCTTGCGCAAGCGCTGGCGGAAAACAGTATGCTTTTTTGAAAATACTAATTCTCATGAGGTTTACTCTTAAAAAGTCAGTTTCATGAGTGCTTGCTCCCAACGAGGCGTCCTACGGATGCCAGAACAAAAAAGAAAACCTCCCCAAAGCCTGCTTTTAGAGTTAAACCTCCTGTTAATAACCAAAAAGTGCACACTATGTATCCAGCACTCTTACGAGAAGGTATCTTCTAATTAAACTTCACGGACAAAGTTTCTTTAGTGAAGATTTTATCCAATGAAATCCCTACAATGTGATTGTTAAAGTTGTGGCTCTCTTCTTTAATTTGCCGTGTAAAGTGATTGATAACAAGCTTAGCGTATATAGCGTCTGGATCTTTGCTAACTTGCATTATTAGAGGGTTTACATCATGTCTGACGCCCGAAGGGCGTCAAAAGAAAAACCACCCATGCAATAGTCACAAGGAGCTCCAGGCATATAATTAGCTCTCCGCATAGAATCACGATTTTAAGAATGAAAAATACGTGGAGAGCCACGAACTTTGATCAACCTTTGCGCAGGCAAAGGTTGCTACGGATAGAGCCTGCTCGGCGTCCTCGGGAAGAGGGTGGCCCAGCGGACGTGGTCGAGCTTGAGCACCCAGGCGACGAGCCTTTCAAGGCCGAGACCGAAGCCGCTGTGCGGAACGCTGCCGTACTTCCTGAGGTCGAGGTACCACTCGTAGTTCTTCGGATCCATCCCTTCCTCGATTATCCTTTCCACGAGCTTGTCGTAGTTGTCCTCACGCTGGGAGCCGCCTATAACCTCGCCGTATCCTTCCGGTGCGAGCATGTCGGCCGCTAAGACCTTCCTCGGGTCCTCTGGGTCTTCCTTCATGTAGAAGGCCTTGATGCCCTTCGGATAGCCGTAGACGAAGAACGGGGCCTCAAACTCCTGGGTGAGGATTCTCTCCTCGTCTGCCCCCATGTCCTCGCCCCACTCGATATCTACGCCCTTGCTCTGGAGTATGTCTATAGCCTCGTCGTAGCTTATCCTTGGGAAGGGCGGAACCGCGTTCTTTAGCGTCTTGATATCATCCTTGCGGTAGAGTTCAATCTCGTTCTTCCTCAGCTCAAGCGCCCTCTGCACCATGTAGCTCACAAGCTCCTCTTCGACCTTCATGATGTCCCAGAGGTCCATCCACGCGGCCTCGAGCTCGAGGTGCCAGAACTCGGTGAGGTGTCTCCTCGTCCTGCTCTTCTCGGCCCTGAAGCTTGGCGTAAGCGACCAGACCTTCTCAAGGCCGAAGATAGCCGCCTCAAGGTAGAGCTGGGCCGACTGGCTGAGGTAGGCAGTCTTGTCAAAGTACTTGAGCTTGAAGAGCGTCGCTCCTCCCTCAACGGCTCCTGTGACGAGGATCGGCGGGAAGACCTCGTACCAGCCATCCTGGAGGAGCCATTCCCTTGCTGCCTGCATGAGCGTACCTTTTACCTTCATTATCGCCGCGACCTTTGGGGAGTGCAGGTGGAGGTGCCTCACATCGAGGAGGAACTCCTCACTGGCGTCCTTTGTTATCGGGAAGAAGTCTACGTTCTGGATTATCTGAATCTTATCGGCCTGAACCTCGACCCCAGTCGGCGCACGTGGATCTGCCCTGACCGTTCCCTCGATTATGACGCTGGATTCTATCCCGACCTTCTTCGCCTCTTCGTATGCTTTTTCACTCAGCTCCTTCTTGAATATCGTCTGGACGATTCCGCTTGAATCGCGGAGGACGATGAAGACCTTCTTTCCGACTTCCCTCTTCCTGTAAACCCATCCAGCCAGCTTAACCCTCTTTCCTTCCATATCGGGCTTAACGTCAGCGCAATAAACCTTATCAATCACCTTTACCACCTCCAGAGGCTTTGAGGGGGAGTTTATAACGGTAGCGATTATCCAAACTGGACAGAAAAGCGTCAATTCATCCAGATCTCTAGGGCCATTACTCCCTTTGATACCCTGAGTATCGGCGGCATACTCCTCCCTTGAATTTCTCCAATTTAAACCCTTTGGGCGCTCTCATGTCATTTCGGCAGAAAATTTAAGTATGGTTCCGACAGATGTTCAAAGGGGATTGGAATGTTCGCCCTAGTGGGTACCGTTGTAGACGCTGAGAAGGTTCTTAGAAACCATGCGGTTCTGGTCGATGGGAAGACGATCTCTGCCGTTCTGTCCGCGGACGAACTTCGATCTCTC
The DNA here is from genome assembly GCF_002214585.1 of Thermococcus profundus. Lineage (NCBI taxonomy): Archaea > Methanobacteriati > Methanobacteriota > Thermococci > Thermococcales > Thermococcaceae > Thermococcus > Thermococcus profundus. The sequence continues at coordinate 1,628,687 of NZ_CP014862.1, read as the reverse complement.
GGAGTTGATAGGATCTACGGGGGAGATGGATACCTCGTCATCCCCGGGCTCGTGAACGCTCACACTCACGTGGCAATGGCAAAGTTTAGGGGGCTTGGCGACGACCTCCCAACGGAGAAGTGGCTGGAGGAGATAATATGGCCGATGGAAAGGGAATGGACCGCCGAAGAGGTTGGCAGATGGGCCCTTCTGGGAACTGCGGAGGCCCTATCAAACGGCTCCACCGTTATAAACGACCACTATTTCTTCGCTGACGGGATAGCTAAGGCCGCTGAAAGGGTTGGGATAAGGGCCTTCGTGGGGCAGACGGTAATGGATCTGGTCGATTTCCCGCTGGCCGAGCCTGGGGAGGGATTTAGGTTCTTCGAGCGGTGGGATGGCAGGAGCGAACTGGTGACTCCTACCCTCGCCCCACACGCAACGAACACGGTTTCTTTTGAGCTGATGGAGGAAATAGCCGAGTTTTCGAGGGATAAGAACGCGCTGATCCATATTCACGTTGCCCAGAGCAGGGAAGAAGTGAGAAGTCTGAGGAAGCGCTACGGCTTTGGTCCCGTTGAGTATCTCAAAAGGAGCGGCGCCCTCGGCGGAAGGTTGGTCGGAGTTCACGGCGTCTACCTTCAAGGGGAAGAGCTGAGGGAGTACGGAATGAGCGGGGCCACTCTGGTTCACTGCCCGACCAGCAACGTACGGCTTGAGGGAAGAACTGTGGATCTTGAGCCGTTTGTCTCCGCCGGCGGAAACGTGGCCCTAGCCAACGATTCCCCCAACCCCGTTGGTATAATGGACATGTTCCTTGAGATGAGGGCCGCCTCCTTGGTGGGGAGCTTTCTGAAAGGTGGGGCGGAGCCTATCGGTTCGAGGGACATCTTCAGGTGGGCCACCGTCGGAGGGGCTAAGGCACTGGGAATAAAGGCCGGACTGATAAAATCGGGTTATCTCGCCGACCTGGTCCTGATAAATGCTAAGAAGCCCCAGTTCCTTCCGGGGAAGGATCCTTACTCTCACCTGGTTCACTCCGCCAGGGGGAGCGACGTTGAGATGGTCGTCGTTGGGGGTGAGATCGTTTACAGGAATGGCATCTTCGTGAAGCTCGGCCTGGACTGGTCGGGCCTCATGGAAAAGTTTTAAAATGCCCCTTGAGATTTGGCTATGGCTTGGTTCAGGCTAACTGGAGGGATCGATATGGGGAACATTAAGCAGACTTTCATCAAGAGAACCGCACGCGAGCTGTTTGACAGGTACCCTGACCAGTTCACCAGGGACTTCGAGCACAACAAGAAGAAGGTCGAGGAGCTCACCAACGTCACCAGCAAGACCATCAGGAACAGGATCGCCGGCTACATAACGAGGCTCGTCAGGATGAAGGAAGAGGGCAAGATCCTCTGAATTAGCCCTTCCCTTCAATTTTTGCCTCTTTTTGGTTCCTAAAAGTCGTTGAGGCTTTTGATCATCCTCCTCGGGAGTTTCGGGCTTACCTCACGCATTATCTCGTCGAAGAGCTCCTCGTTTTCCTGTGCCACCCTCCGGAGGAGGTTCTCTATGTAGGTCTCCACCATCAGCCTGACCTCCTCAAGCTCCCTCTTGGCTTCGAGCATCTCCCTCAGCCTCTCCTCGATCTGCCCAAGGAACTCAACGAGCTCTCTAACCTTTTCCTCCGCTGGCTCGGTGGACTTTATAAGCTCCCTCGCCTCGGAGTAAACTTCCCCCGCCCTTATTTTCCTGGGCTCGTAAAGTTCCGTTCCGAAGACGTAGGGCGTGAGCATTACCTCCAGCCTGAAGCCCCGCCTTATGGTGTAGTACTTCCTGGGCCTGCCGCGGGGTATCTTCTCGGTTCTCTCCTCCACGAGACCCGCGCTCTTCAGGATTTTCAGGTGTTCGAGGACGGCCTTCTGCCCTACCCCTAGCTCCTGGCTCAGTTCGCTCACGTAGTACGGCCTCCTGGTGAGAAGGATGAGTATCCTCCTCCGCGTCTCGTTGCCGAGTATGTCGAGGAGCCTTCCCATGTCTGATTCCATGATCTCACCTCCCCCACCTTACTAACCTAATGTAAGAAAAAATGCCTTTAAGTTTTTTGGTCTGGACTCAGGTTTATAAACGTTCCACCCACTCCTCTCAGGGGAGTGAGGATCATGATCTACGTCAAGGTCTACCGGGTTCAGGGGGAGGTCGTCGTTGCCGCCTGTGACGAGGAGCTGTTGGGTAAGACCTTCCGGGAGGGAGAGCTCAAGCTGGAGGTGAAGGAGCGCTTTTACAAAGGCGACCTCGTTGAGGAAGATGCCCTGGAGGGGTTGCTGAGCGAGGCCACGATAGCCAACCTCACCGGAGAGAGGTGCGTCTCCAAGGCCGTTGAGCTGGGCTACGTGGATGAGAAACGGATTTTGCGGGTTGAGGGCGTTCCCCACGCCCAGATGGCGAGGATAATGTGGTGATGGGTATGGGCGAGAGGTTCTGCTACCGCTGTGGAATAAGCGAGGAGGAAGGCGGACCACTGATAGACGGCCTGTGTCAGGTCTGCTTCAGAAAAGAGAATCCAGTTCTCCTGATTGATGATGAGGTAAACACCGAACTCTGCCAGAACTGCGGGAGCTACAAACGGAACGGCGTCTGGGTGGATCCGAAAAGCTACGAGCTTGAGGAGCTGATATTCGAAGTTGCCGACAACGCACTGCTGGAGGCCCTCTCCAAGTCCCTTGACGAGAGGGTGAAGATCTTTGAAGTGGTTCCAATGGATGAGCTGGAGGAAGTGGAAGAACTGCCGGTGGGTAAGGCTCTGGTGGCTTTTCAGCCCGTTGACTGGCACATAGAGTACTTCCCGGCGATAATCACCTACGAGGTCCGCGTTAAGGCCAGGATCCACGAACTCCAGGTCGAACTACACGACGAGAGGAAGTACGTTACGGTCTACGTCCGCCAGACCGTCTGCCCCCGCTGTCAGAAGTTCCTTGGCGGCTACTTTGAGGCCATACTCCAGGTTCGCGCCGACGGCAGACCCCTCGATGAGGGCGAGAGGAAGAGGATCGAGAACCTCGTCGGTGAGAAGGTCGACGAAATAATGCGGAAGGACAGGATGGGCTTCATACAGGACACGATAGAGAAGGAGGAAGGTTTGGACTTCTACATGGGGTCCACCTCGGCAGCGAGAAAGCTCGCCCAGGCCATAAAGGAGCGGTTTGGGGGGACTATCAGCGAGGCCTACGAGCTCGTTGGGGTGGACAGGCAGACGAGCAGAGAGGTCTACCGCACGAGCGTCAGCGTAAGGATACCGAGATTCAGGAAGGGCGACATCGTGACCGACAGGAACGGCAACGTCTACGAGGTGGAGCGCGTCGACGGCAGGGGCATGACCCTCAGGGATCTGAAAACGGGTGAGGGGGAGCACCGGAACTGGAAGAGCCTGAAGAGGGAGGGCGTTGAGGTAGTCGATGCCGAGAGGAGCGAGGCCATGGTGACCAGCATTGGAAAAGACGAGGTTCAAATGATGGACATGAAAACCTACGAGACCTACGAGCTCGAAAAGCCGGATTTCGAGGTCAGAGAAGGCGAGGTATACGAGATGGTGGGGGTGAAGGGCAGGAGGTACTTCCTGAAGCGCAAGTCTTATTAACTTTCACCTCTTTTTCACTCTCGGTGATACATATGGGATGGGACGGGCTCTACGCTTCTGCTTTCGAGGGGGTTCGTAACAGCATCGGTGGGGTTGGTAAGGTTCTGCTCGCATACAACACCAACATCGATGCTATAAGGTACCTCAAGGGGGAAGACCTTGAGGAGAGGATTGAAGCGGCCGGAAGGGATAAGGTTCTCCCCTATTCCGAGGAGCTTCCTAAGAGAATAGAGAGCGTTCCGCAGCTTTTAGGATCAATACTCTGGAGCGTCAGGAGGGGAAAAGCCGCCGAGCTCTTCGTGGAGAGCTGTTCGGTTCGCTTCTACATGAGGCGCTGGGGCTGGGACGAGCTCAGGATGGGCGGCCAGGTTGGGATAATGGCGAACCTCCTAGGTGGAGTGTACGGCGTTCCTGTCATAGCCCACGTTCCTCAGCTGTCGCGGCTTCAGGCAGGACTTTTTAAGGATGGCCCCATCTACGTGCCCAAAGCCGGGAATGAGGGGATTAAGCTGGTTCATCCAAAAGAATTCGAGGCCGGCGAGGAAAACTGCATCCACTACATCTACGAGTTCCCTCGCGGCTTCAGCGTTCTCGACTTTGAGGCCCCGAGGGAGAACCGCTTCATCGGAGCGGCAGACGACTACAACCCGAACCTCGTCATAAGGCCTGAGTTTGAGGAGAATTTTGGGGAGATAGCCCAGAAGGCTGAGCTGGCAATAATAAGCGGACTCCAATCACTGACGGAAGAGAACTACCGCGAGCCCTTCGAGACGATAAAGGCACACCTTGACCTCCTTGAGGAGAGAGGCATCCCCGCCCACCTGGAGTTCGCCTTCACTCCCGACGAGACCGTGAGGAAGGAGATCCTTGGAATCCTCGGAAAGTTCTGGAGCGTCGGCTTAAACGAGGTCGAGCTGGCCTCGATAATGGAGGTGATGGGTGAGAAGGCCATAGCTGAAAAACTCCTCGCTCACGATCCCGTTGATCCCATAGCCGTCACAGAGGCCATGCTCAAGCTCGCCGAGAAGACGGGAGTCAGGAGGATACACTTCCACACCTACGGCTATTACCTGACTCTGACCGATTACAGAGGCGAATTTGTAAGGGACGCGCTCCTCTTCGCTGCCTTAGCTGCGGCGGCAAAGGCAAAACTCGGGGATGTCAGGAACATAGACGACGTTGTGAAGGCCATGGACGTACCCATAAACGAGAAGGCAAGGGGCGTTGAGGGAGCCCTAACGAAGGAGTACAGCATGAAGGATGGCATAGCGGAAGTAAACAGCTACCAGCTTTCCTTCATTCCGACGAAGATCGTCGCAAAACCCAAGAGCACCGTCGGAATCGGTGACACCATATCGAGCTCAGCCTTTGTGGGCGAGTTTGCTCTCCGCTGACTTCCTTTTACACAATTTTCGCCAAAGTTAAAAACAGAGATGGCAAAGTAGTGGCAGAGGATACGAAGGTGATCCCCATGAAGACGCTCATTCTCGCCGGTGGGAAGGGAACGAGGCTCTGGCCGCTCAGCAGGGAGCTGATGCCCAAGCAGTTCGTCCGCTTCCTCGATGATAGAAGCCTGTTCCAGAAGACCGTTGAGAGGGCTCTTAAGTTCTCGAAGCCTGATGAAATCTTCGTCGTGACGAATAAGAAGTACAAGTTCAGGGTTCTAGATGACCTCCACGAACTCGGCCTGGAACTCCCCGAGGGAAATATCCTTCTCGAACCGAGGGGGAGGAACACCCTCCCGGCAATATACTGGGGGATAAGGCGCATTGAGGACGCCTTCGGAGATTCCGTGGTCGCCGTCCTTCCGAGCGACCATCTGATAGATGCTGGAGAAGCCTACGAGAAGGCGTTCAAAAATGCGGAGAGGCTCGCCAGAGACCATCTCGTAACGTTTGGAATAAAGCCGACCAGGCCTCACACCGGCTACGGCTACATAAAGCCCGGTGAAGCCCTCAGAGAAGGGGATGCCCTCCTGGGATACCGCGTCGCGGAGTTCAAGGAGAAGCCCGACCTGGAGACGGCCAAACGCTACGTTGAAGAAGGCTACTACTGGAACAGCGGCATGTTCATGCTCGATACGGAGGTTTTCCTTGAGGAAGTGGCCAGACATGCTCCAGATGTTCTCCGGGCCTTCGAGGAGGAAAACATAGAGAAGGCCTACGAGCTGGCCCCTGACATAAGCATCGACTACGGCGTCATGGAGAAGACCGACAAGGCCGCGGTCGTTCCCCTCAACGTCTACTGGAACGACCTCGGAAGCTTCGACGCGATCTACGAAGTCCTCGAGAAGGACGAGAACGGGAACGCGGTAAGGATCGGCGGGAAGAGGGCATACCACATCGGCATAAACTCGAGGAACAACCTCATCATGGCCGAGAGGCTTACCGCCACCGTTGGCGTTGAAGACCTCATCGTAATCGACACCGACGATGCCCTCCTTATAGCCCACCGTGGGGAGGGGCAGAGGGTTAAGGAGGTTTATAAGAGGCTCAAGGAGAGGAACGATGAGAGGGCGATAGTTCACAGGACTGCCTACCGGCCCTGGGGGAGCTACACAGTGCTTGAAGAAAACGACCGCTACAAGATAAAGCGCCTGACCGTCCTTCCGGGTAAAAAGCTCTCGCTCCAGATGCACTACCACAGGAGCGAGCACTGGGTCGTTGTGAGGGGAACCGCGAAGGTAGTCGTTGGAGACGAGGAGATACTCCTCCGCCCCGGGGAGAGCACCTTCATCCCCGCTGGAGTCATTCACCGCCTTGAGAACCCCGGGAAGGTTGTCCTTGAGGTCATCGAGACTCAGATAGGTGAGTATTTGGGTGAAGACGACATAGTCCGTTTTGAAGATGATTTTGGGAGGGAGTAAAATGGGAAAGCTCTTTGGAACCTTCGGCGTTAGGGGGATAGCGAACGAGAGGATAACGCCCGAGTTCGCCCTTAAAATCGGCATGGCCTTTGGGACGCTCCTAAAGAGGGAAGGCAGGGAGAGACCGCTCGTCGTTGTCGGCAGAGATACGAGGGTGAGCGGCGAGATGCTGAAGGATGCCCTCATAAGCGGGCTTTTGAGCACTGGCTGCGACGTCATAGACGTTGGAATAGCCCCAACCCCGGCGATCCAGTGGGCGACCGACCACTTCAACGCTGATGGTGGAGCCGTTATAACTGCCTCTCACAACCCACCGGAATACAACGGCATAAAGCTCCTTGAACCGAACGGCATGGGGCTGAAGAAGGAGAGGGAAGCAATCGTTGAGGAGCTGTTTTTCAATGAGGACTTCTACAGGGCAAAGTGGGACGAGATAGGTGAGTTGAGGAATGAGGACATAGTGAAGCTCTACATCGAGGCGATAAAAAACAGGGTTAACGTTGAGGCGATAAAGAAGAGGAAACCATTCGTTGTCGTGGACACCTCGAACGGTGCCGGTTCTCTTACTCTGCCCTACCTCCTGAGGGAACTTGGATGCAAGGTCGTTTCGGTAAACGCTCACCCGGACGGCCACTTTCCAGCTAGAAACCCGGAGCCAAACGAGGAGAATCTGAGGGAGTTCAAGGAGATAGTTAAGGCCCTCGGAGCCGACTTCGGCGTTGCCCAGGACGGAGACGCCGATAGGGCCGTCTTCATCGACGAGAACGGCCGCTTCATCCAGGGCGATAAGACGTTCGCCCTCGTTGCGGATGCCGTGCTGAGGGAGAAAGGTGGAGGGCTTTTGGTTACGACAATAGCGACCTCGAACCTGCTCGACGATATAGCCAAGAGGAACGGTGCAAAGATCATGAGAACTAAGGTTGGAGACCTCATAGTTGCCAGGGCTCTCCTAGAGAACAACGGCACCATCGGCGGCGAGGAGAACGGCGGCGTTATCTTCCCGGACTTCGTGCTCGGCAGGGATGGGGCGATGACGACGGCGAAGATAGTTGAGATATTCGCGAAGAGCGGAAAGAAGTTCAGCGAGCTTATAGACGAACTTCCGAAGTACTATCAGTTCAAGACGAAGAGGCACGTTGAAGGCGACAGAAAAGCAATCGTCGCCAAGGTGGCTCAGCTAGCAGAGAATAGGGGCTACAAGATAGACACCACCGACGGGGCGAAGATACTCTTCGAGGACGGCTGGGTGCTCGTGAGGGCTAGCGGGACCGAGCCGATAATCAGGGTCTTCAGTGAGGCGAAGAGCGAGGAGAAAGCTGAGGAGTACCTTGAGATCGGGATTAGGCTTCTGGAGGAGGCAATTAAGGATTGAGTTTTCCATTTTTTTTGGCTGTTTAACCTTTCTATGTTCTAGGGACTTTCGGGCTGTAGTTCTCAGTCAGGGTATTGAAACTGCGAGGAAAGTTATGAAAGGAGGTTCAAAGGTAGCCCCTGTCCTCTTCCTCCTGCGTTGACTGGGGCATGCCCTGCTCCAGCATCGCCCTCTGCATCTCCTGGACCTTCTTGAGGATCTCCTCGGTCTCCTTGGCCCTCTCGTCGAGGGCCGACATGTCCACCTGTATTCCGAGGATCTTCGTTACGGCAGAAAGGACGGCCTTAGCGGCTTTCGGATCGACTATGTATCCGAGGCTCTCCCCCAGGAGGCTTATGCCGTACATTGAGCGGAGCTTGCCGATGCCGAGGAGCAGGCCGGCGGCGCCGACTATTGCCCCTCCTTCATCCTCTCTCCAGACAACTTCGACTTTGCAGTCCTCAAGCTTCTTCCTGTAGTACTCAACGAGCTCCTCGTGGGTTACGGCTGCGAGAACCCTCGGCTCACCCTGGAGCTCCGGCACCTGATAGCCGCCCATGGTGATTATCTCCCTGACCCCCAGCTCGCTGACGAAGTCCAGCATCTTCCCAACGACCTCGTAGTGGCCGGGGCTGTCGGTTGGCGGAACCTGCTGGTCGCCGGTGATTATGATGACGTCCCTTCCTTCTTCGTCCGGATTCTTCCAGTAGTAGAACTCGTTCTTCATCAGCTCTACTATCGAGCCCTTCTTGATGAGAACCTGGTGCATGAAGTGCGGTGAGTAGAGCTCGGCGAACTTGACCGCGTTGAGCTCCTGTATAAGGTGATCCGCGGCGAGCTTTCCGACGAGACCTATTCCAGGGAGCCCCTCGATGAAGACGGGATCCCTAAGCTTTGGCCTCTCGAGCATGTACACGAACGACTCCTTCATCTCACTCCCCCCTCGCTATGCCCATCTGCTCGCGCTTCAGCCTTCTGCGGTACTCCCCGTAGGGATCCTCCGGTGAGAAGCGCGGCGGGTGGGCTACCTTGGTTTTAGCCCCGCAGACAGGGCAGACCTCCTTGAGTGTGTACCTGCCGCAGTTTGGGCACTTCCTTATCCTGAAGTGCATCAGGAACCCCTCTTCTTGACCTTCTTAATGCGCTTCTCCTTCCTTATCAGCGTCGCCTCTCCCCCGGCTTCCTTGATGACCCTGAGGATCTCCTCCGCTATGTCCTCAAGAACCTCCTCGGCCTTGTAGTAGTCTGGCGCCGTGATGTCTATCCTGTACCTCGGGGCGCCCTGGTATGAGAACTTGACCTTCACTTCTTTGTCTTCGTTGGCCCTGTCCCTGGCCCTTATCAGGGCCTCCCTGATTATCTCTATCCCGTTCGGCTTCGGAACGGTTATCTCGAACTCCGCATCTATCGTAACCGTTGGGATCTCGACGTACGCCTCTATTATCGGCCTGAGGGCTTCAATCCACTCGTCGCTTATTATGTCCTTTAGGACTTCAATCCCGTTCTGGGCGGCGTCCTCAAAGGCGGCATACACTTCCCCGTACTCCTCTTCAAGGGGAACCCAAACTTCTCTCCAGGCAGTATCGAAGTCCTTCCCAAGCTTCTCCGCCGCCATCTTGAGCAGGTTCTCGGCCTTCTGCGCCCTCTTGTACTCCTGGAGCTTGGCCTTCCTCTGCTGCTGGTTCACCCTCTTGAGGCTCAAATCAATGTGCCCCTTGCTGGGGTCAACGCGGATGACCTTGGCGACTATTTTCTGACCTTCCTTGATGAAGTCTCTGATGTTCTTCACCCAGGTCGGGGCCACCTCACTTATGTGCATGAAGCCCTCCTTACCCGGGTACTCGTCGAGTTTGAGGAAAGCACCGTAAGGGTGAATGTTCTTAACGGTGGCAACGACGAACTCCCCCTCTTCGGGATACTCTCTGGCCTTCCTTGGCATGAGAATCACCTCTTATCTTTATCCCGCTAAACCTACGAGAAAAGCCTTTTTAAAGTTGTGGAGTGTAACCGGAAAATCCGAAAATTGGGAAGAATCAGGCCGGCCTTGCGCTCTGCTTGATGACCCTCAGGAGCTTTGCCTCCTCCGCCAGAACGCGGAACTTCTCCTTCTTGACCCTCTCAAGCTTGTGGGCTACCTTCTCCCTCTGACGGGCCATCCTCACGAGTTTTGCTTCCTCGAGAATGAGGTACTCCTTCTGCTTCTTCACAACGTCAAGCCTGCGTTTTAACAATTTTATTCCCGACTCCATGCTGTTCACCGGAAGTTATAGCGCGCTGGAAACTTAAAAAGTTTTCGCTTAATGCCAATAATGAAATCGGCGATAGTCGAAATCATCCCCCCGAGACCACGGGAATTACCTCCACGGAATCCCCGTCCTTTACTGGTTCATCTTCCAATGCGACCCTTCCGTTCACCCTCGCTATCGCGCTCTCCGTGTTGAAGCCGACCTCGCGCAGGACATCCTTTACTAGGAGCCCCTTTCTCCACTCTATTTCCCTCTCAATGCCCCTTCCGAGAACCTTCACCCTTATCATTCCCACCACCGCCCCAATCTGGGGTTCCGGTCTTATAAACCCAATGGGCTCTTCCGATCATGCAAAGGTTTATAAAACGTCCCCTGAAAAACCCAACAGTCGTGAAAAGCGGTTGATGGTTAGAGGTGATGATCATGGGAAGGACTGTCAAGGTCGGTTCAGCTGGAAGGTTTGGTCCCAGGTACGGTCTCAAGATAAGGAGAAGGGTCGCGGCCGTTGAGGCCAAAATGAAGCAGAAGCACGTCTGCCCGGTCTGCGGAAGGAAGGCCGTTAGGAGGATAAGCACTGGAATATGGCAGTGCCAGAAGTGCGGCGCTACCTTCGCCGGAGGCGCCTACCTGCCGACCACCCCTGCTGGAAAGGTCGCCAAGCGCGTTACGGCCTCCAAGGCCTGATCCCTTTTATCTTCGGGTGGTAGCTATGGTTATGGCCGTTTACCGCTGCGCAAAGTGCGGAAGGGAGGTCGAGCTCGACCTCGAGAACACAAGGGAAGTCCGCTGCCCCTACTGCGGCAGCAAGATACTCTACAAGCCCAGGCCCCGCGTGGCCAGGCGCGTCAAGGCCATCTGACTGCCTAAACCTCAATTTCCAATTCTGGACTCTCCAGGGTTATTTCTCCGCTGGGCAACAGCGCAATGCTCAGCGCGTAGACCTCTACCCCTGCTTTCTTGGCCTCTTTCAGGAGCCTCGCTATCTCCGGGTCGCCCTTCTCGTAGGGTTTGAACTTCTCAACGCTGGGCATCGCACCTATGAAGAAAATCATCGCCCTCTTTCCAGAACTGGAAAGCTCTATCAGCTCCCGTATGTGCTTCTGCCCCCTCACGCTCGGGCAGTCGGGGTACATCGCATACTCTCCCCTTTCACCGCCCCGCAAAACCGCGCTCTTCATCTCGGCGTAGAATTCACCGCCGGGGCACTCGAAGAGATAATCCAGGCGGGATTTTCCAACGGTTATCTCCTTCCTTTTTATGGAGCAGTCCTTCAACCAGGGGACCAGACCGAGTTCAACGGCCCTCTCAAAGGCCTTAGCCTGCGTTCTGGTGTCTATTATCGCTCCCTTATCCCCCAAATCCTCGAAGGCCACCAAAACGAAGTCCGTCTTCCCCCCGCTCTTAGGCGTGCAGAAGGCCTTTCTTCCTTCAACCATGAACTCCTCAAGGCGGCCAGTATTCGTTACAAGGGCCTTTCTGATTTCGCCGTTTACCTCAACGAGGGCAACGAAGCGGTTGAGCCTCTCGATGAATTTGCATGGAACAACATCGAGTTTCATCAGGACGGGTTTCTTCATAGGTGTTACTGCACCGAAAGACGTTTTTAATTTTAGGGGCAAACTTAAACGGTGGTTCGATGATACCGGAGGAGTTCATTAAATACGCCTTTGAGGAGAGGGTGGCTGGAATAAGGAAGCTGGCGGAGGGGAGGTTTGACCCCTCGATACTGCTCGGCTTCACGAGGCACAACCCGGCGATAATAACCTGTGGCAAAGCAGGGCCGAACGGGTCGATCAAGGGGATAGGCTTTATTCACAAGGAGGAATACCTGGAAGAAACCCTCCAGAAGCTCCGCGAGGAGCTGAGAAGACCTTACAACCCCAGAGAAGCCCTCAACTTTCTTCTCAACGAGATCTACGTGAGGGAAAAGATTGACTTCACCAAGCTGGTGTCCCTTGAGCTGGCCAAAAAGCACACATGGACGAACGTCACTGGAGGAAGCAAAGAAGCGACGGTGCTCTTCTTCACTCCTCCGAGCACCTCATACGAAGTTCGCTGTGAGGTTGAGGTTCATGAAGGAGATGAAGTCTGGGAGTACACCAACGCCGTCCACGACACATTTCACCGGCCGGAGAAGCCGAGAGACTGGAAGAGAACGCCCGCATACCTCTTCAAAATCAAGGAGATTTACGACAACGGCGAGAGGGCGATGGGGGTGAGGATTTATCCCTAATTTCATGACATTAGCATCGAATTTTTGTCCAGTACTGGATAATCCAGTTGGAGGATAATCATGAAATTCCACAACTGGGGAACATGACTACGTCTGTCCTTGTGGCAATAACTTCAGAGAAACTGCGATGACTGCCTAACCCTTGAGGGACTGCTCTCCCACCTAAAACCTTAAATATCTCGCGCACCACATTCAGATGGAAATCTAAATGGAGGCGATCCCCATGGTCGACTACGAACTCCTCAAAAAGATCGTTGAGGCCCCCGGTGTTTCCGGGTATGAGTTCCTTGGCGTTAGGGACGTTGTAATTGAAGCTTTCAAGCCCTACGTTGACGAGATAAAGGTTGACAAGCTGGGCAACGTCATAGCCCACAAGAAGGGGTCTGGACCAAAGGTAATGCTCGCGGGCCATATGGACCAGATCGGCCTCATGGTCACCCACATAGAGAAGAACGGCTTCCTCCGCGTTGCCCCAGTCGGCGGCGTTGACCCGAGAACACTGATAGCCCAGCGCTTCAAGGTTTGGATCGGGCCGAATGAGTACATCTACGGTGTCGGCGGAAGCGTTCCCCCCCACATCCAGAAGCCCGAGGAGAGGACCAAGGCCCCAACATGGGATCAGGTCTTCATCGACATCGGCGCCGAGAGCAAGGAAGAGGCTGAGGAAATGGGCGTCAAGATCGGCACCGTTATTACCTGGGACGGAAGGCTCGAGAGGCTCGGGAAGCACAGGCTCCTCAGCATAGCCCACGACGACAGGATAGCGGTTTACATCCTCGCCGAAGCAGCTAGGAAGCTGGGCGAGACCGACGCCGACGTCTACTTCGTCGCCACCGTCCAGGAGGAGGTTGGCCTCCGCGGTGCAAGGGTTTCCGCGTTTGGCATTGATCCCGACTACGGCTTTGCCCTCGACGTTACCATCGCTGCCGACGTTCCGGGAACGCCGGAGCACAAGCAGATAACCCAGCTTGGTAAGGGTACCGCCATCAAGATCATGGACCGCTCGGTCATCTGCCATCCAAAGATAGTCCGCTGGATGGAGGAGCTTGCCAAGAAGTACGAGATTCCCTACCAGTGGGACATCCTCACAGGGGGAGGAACCGATGCAGGAGCCATTCACCTCAACAAGAGCGGCGTCCCGAGCGGAGGTATAAGCATTCCGGCGCGCTACATCCACTCGAACACTGAGGTCGTTGACGAGAGGGACGTTGACGCGAGCGTTGAGCTGACTGTAAAGGTTCTCGAGCACATTGGGGAGCTGGAGATCTGAACCTTTCCTTCATTTCTTTATGACGTCCAGAACAGCACCTGACTCTATCATTCTCCTGGATTGTTGTGGTCTTGAGTTTCATCGGTTTCTCCTGCTGCCTCTGGAGAGGGTTTTTCCACGGGTGCCTGCGATTGTGAGGGGGTTTTCTTCATCTTCCACAGTTCATACGCCAGGAATCCCGCACCCGCCGCTATCCCGAGTAGGAGGGACGGAAACTTTGAGGGAAGCGGGAGCCCCCTGTGCCACCTGTAGAGGAGGTAGTTCTGGTAAGCGAAGAGGTACGTGAACCAGCCTATCAAAAGGGCCTCGATGCCGTATTCGATGATCTTCAGCGCCCTGTCCTCGTCCATCTTTATCGCCGTAGTGAGTGGGTCTCCCTCTTAAAAACTTTAGCGGGGAAAAATTAAAAGCCTGCCCCCCAACCCATCTGGAGAGACCATGGCGAATCTGGAATACTTTCCCTACAAATCACCGAGACCCCACCAGGCTGAGTTCATAGAGCTGGTCCAGGAAGCCGTCACCAGCGGGGAGAACGTCATTATAGAAGCCCCGACCGGCTTTGGAAAGACGATAAGCGTCCTCGCGGGCGTTCTCCCCTATGCCAAGGAGATGGGCTACAAGGTTCTCTATCTAGCCAGAACCCACAGGCAGATGGACAGGGTTGTCGAGGAGCTGAAGGAGATAAGGAAGAAAACCCCGGTTTCGGGCGTTGAGATGAGGAGCAGGAAGGAGCTCTGCCTCCACAACTACCTGCGCGAGTACACGAGCGACGCCTATACCGCGATGGTCGTCTGCAAGAACCTGAGGAAAGCGGGCAAGTGCCAGTTTTACGAGAACGAGAAGAAGAAAAAGGCCGAGCTCGACGAGCTCACGCACTTTTTCCTTGAAAGTCCCAGCCACCCGGCTGAGATCCTCAGCTACGCGGAGACGCTTGAGATATGCCCCTACGACGTCACTAGGCTCGTTGCCCACAAGGCTGACGTGATCGTGGCGAGCTACCTCTACATGCTCAACCCCTCTATCAGGGAGAACTTTCTGACCTACCTCGACCTCGACTACTCGGATCTGATAGTAATCTTCGACGAGGCCCACAACCTCCCTGACCAGGCCATCTCAGCTTTGAGCGACAGGATGAGCATCCACACCATCAACAGGGCGATAAAAGAAGCTGACGAGTACAGGGAGCACGAGATAGCCAACTTCCTCAGCATCCTGGGCCGCGGTCTGGAGATCCTCTTCCAGGAGAAGCTGTCCGAGAGAAACGTGGAGGAGGCCCCGGTTCAGCCGGAGCTCGTCTTCGCGCACGTGATCGATGTCCTCGGCTTCGATACCCGCTGGCTTGTAAAGACCCTGAACGAGATGGTTTCTGTTGGAGATTCGATAAGGGAGGACAGGATAGAGAAGGGGAAGCCCCCGCGCTCCTACATAGGCAGGGTTGGTGAGTTCCTCCTCCTCTGGCTCTCGCTCATCGGGAGGGACGACTATCTCTTCCTCATGAGCAGGAGCGGCGGCTTAAGCCTTGAACTTGTGGCGTTGGATCCCTCAAGGGCCTTGAGCTTTGTTAAAGACGTCCAGAGCGCGGTTTTCATGTCCGGAACCCTGACTCCGCTCGAAGCCTTCAGGGACGTTATGGGGATCGAGAACTCTCGCCTGAAGAAGTTCCCCAGGATGGTGAAGAGGGAAAACGCCCTCGTCCTCGTTGCCAGGGACGTCTCCACGAGGGGAGATGAGAGGTCGATGGATACCTATCGGAGGATGTCGGACTACATAGTCGAGGCCGTTAAGTTTATCCCCAGGAACGTTGGAGTTTTTACTGCCTCATATGAGGTTCTCCAAGGATTGCTCTCCGCCAACCTCCAGGTGAGGCTTGAGGAGACCGGTAAGGCGGTCTTCATCGAAAAGCAGGGATCTTCCTCTAAGGAGAACGACCTTCTCGTTGCCCAGTTCAAGGCCCACGCGAGGGCCAACGGGGCGGTTTTACTCGGCGTGATGGGGGGCAGGAACAGCGAGGGACAGGACTACTCCGGGGACGAGATGAACGGGGTTGTTTTGGTCGGTCTGCCCTACGCGAGGCCCACACCCAGAATTGAGGCTCAGATAAGGTACTTTGAGAAGAAGTTCCCTGGAAAAGGACGATACTACGGCTACTACCTCCCCGCCCACAGGAAGCTCGTCCAGGCGGCTGGAAGGGTTCACCGTTCAGCGGAGGAGAGGGGAAGCATAATAATCCTTGACTACCGCGTCCTCTGGAGGAACGTGAAAAAGGATCTCCCGGACTGGATTACAGAGGAGATGAAGCCAGTGGATCTAGCCAGGATGAGGCTCTATCTGAGGAGGTTCTGGACTAAACCCTGAACTCCTTCTCAACCTTTACCTTCGCCCCCCCGACGTAGGCGAACTTCACCAGCCTGTACCTCCCGGGCTCCAGATCCACGGGAAGCCTCTGCTCGTAGGTTTCCCCGGGTACCAGCACTATCCTGCGCTCTATGAAGACTATCCCCGGATCGAGCTTCCTCCAGAACCCAGTGCTCTTCTCGTAGAGCTCGATCTCGTTGGTCGTCTCGACCTTCACCGTGTTGGGGTTGGTAACCCGAACTATCAGCTCCCCCTTCTTGGGCACGATCTCTATGTCCAGCTCGACCTCTGGAACGGATCCGTATGGGACAACCCCGATCCTTTCATTGCCGGGAACCTTTACTACCCTCATCTGAAGGTGCTCTGCGTTTCACATGATAAGCTTTTCGCCCTCACTCTTCCTCTGGGTACTCCCTGCAGGGGCAGAGCATCACTGAGACCCTTCTGTGCCTCGGGCCGTCGAGTTCAACGAAGAGTATCCTCTGCCAGGTTCCGAGGAGGAGCTCCCCCTCGTCCACTGGAATGACGAGTTCCGTGTTCAGGAACAGCCCCGCCCTGAGGTGGGAGTGGGCGTTGTGGTCTATCCTGTCGTGTTTGTAGCCGACCCCCTTTGGAATCAGCTCCTTCATTTTCTCTTTGAAGTCCTCTAGAAGGCCGCTTTCTGGTTCGTTAATCATAAGACCCGTTGTGGTGTGTCGGGTGAAGACAACCGCTATCCCGTGTTTGAGCTTCCCTTTCCAGACCGCTCTCTGCACCTCGTCCGTGATGTCAACGACCTGAAACCTCTCCCGTGTTGGAACCTCAAAGCTGAAGAGCACGACCACCACCGAAAGAATTAGGAAGAAACCCTTAAAAACTCATTCTAGGGTTTTGACTAGCTCCTCGAGTATCTCCCTCGATGTTTTAACGCCGTCGTGGACGAGGTACTTGAGTATTACCGCCAGCTCGTATGCCCGGATCAGTTCTTCCCTGTGTTCATCCCCTCTGAACAGTGCCCCCTTCAGGGTGCCGTATATCTCGTTTACCGCGTCGTGGAAGAGCACTTCGTCCCCGATCACCCTCCCTTGAAGGATGGCCAGAGAAAGGTCGCGGACGTAGTCGAGGGGATCACCCTTCCTCTTCCGCTTAAGCATGGTTCTTAGCCTTTCCATTGACGACCACCTTGGCCTCTATCTCCCTGTCTAGGGCCCCTATCAGGATCTCCGCTATCAGTATGGATGAGAACTTCGGATCCCTAACCTCCATGGCAACGTCTATGGCCCTGGAGACGTCCCCCATCTTGAGGAGCCTGTGGGAGATGTCGGCTAGCACTATGGAGCGCAACTTCTCGTCCGTTATTGTATCGGCGATCCTCATTGCCCCGTCCAGGTCTCCCTTCACGAGGGTGTAGCGGGCTATCTTCACCTTCAGCTCCTCGCTCCTTGAGCGCTCCCATATGGCCCTGACTGTCTCCCAGTCCCCCTCCGAGGGCTTCTCAAGGAACCTGTTGAGGATGGCTTTGCCCACTTCAGTGGCTTCGATCTCGTTCAGGGCGCGGATGAATGGGGGCAGGTACCTCGGGGCTATCTCCAGGAGTTTAAGCGCCACTTCAGTCAGCGCTTCCTTTCCACCGAGCTTTCTCACCAAATCCGCGGCCTCCACCGGCTCTCCAGCCAGGGCAAAGGCAACGCCGAGCTCTATCTTGAAATCGTCCCCGAACTTCTCCACCAGCTCTCTCGCGAGTGACTTGAGGTTTGCAACGTACTTTTCTATGACCCCGTGCTCCTTGAGGAAAAACAGGGCCTCCTTGAAGGCGTACTTGGCCCATTCCATCTGGGCTATCTGGCTCACTGTTGCTATCCCGTTCTCATAGCTGCCCATGAGGAAGTAGGATTTCATTATCTCGATCAGGGCCTTTGAGCGGAAGGGCTCGGTTGAGATGTGTTCAAGGGCCATCTTGCTCTTTCTTATCCTGTACGCCACTCTGACCCTCTCGGTCCCTATCAGTGAGGTGTTTCTCCTTATTATCTGGAGCAGGACAGTGTCCCTGAGCTCGGGGTTCTTGATCTCCATGGCGTAGATTACCGCCTCGCTTATCTCCCCGAGTCCGAGCATGTAGCGGGCCGCTAGGGCCATGAGATCATCCCTCACGGGGCCGGGGAGCTCCCTGGAGTCTTCCATAACGCGCTGGTAGATCTTTTTGGCCGAACGGAGGTTGGCCTTTTTCATCGAATACCCTATTGATAGAAGAGCCCGGAACATCTTAACGGGGTCTTCAATCTCCTTGGCCGTCTCGATGGCCTTTAGAAAAACGAGCTTGAACTTCGCGTCCTTCACCCTTGCGAGCCGCTCCCCGATTTTAGCGTACGTCGTCGCCCGCAGGTAAGGATCGCGTATGACTTCAACGGTGTCGATTATTTCAGAGGTTAGCAATGAAAGCACCCCCGTAATAAGTTTCCGAAACTAAGGTTCTTAACGTTATCGGCCCAAATGCTTTTAAAAGGCCGAGTAAAGCTTTTTCCATGTACGCAGTAATCTTTGGAAAGAATCCTTCACTCAGCAGGGCGGAGTTTTACAGTTTCGCCCGCAGATTTGATCTTAAAGTTAGGATAACCGATGAATATCGAAACTGGCTACTCTTTGAGTCGAAGGCTGATGTGAACCGCTACTTCCACTGGCTCGGAGGTTCTCTGAAGCTCGTCAAAATCATCGGCGAAGGAGAGGAAGCGATAAAAGAACTGGAATACTCCAGGCTCTTCACAGTCAGCCTCTACGGGAGGAGCGACTGGAAGCTGTGGAGGAAGCTCGGGAGCGAGATAAAGAGGGAGTTCAGGGAGGAAGGGCCAGCAAAGTTCTTCAAGCCGGCAAAGACCTACGCGATGCCGGCGGAGCTTATTCTAAAGGGTTTTCCGGATGTTAAGGACTTTGTCTTCCTCTTTAGGGAAGACGGGAGCTTCCTCGTCGGCGAGACGGTTAAGGTGACTGACCCCTTCGAGCTGAAGAAGCTCGACGTCGAGAGGCCGGTTCAAAAGCCAATCCTCTCAATACCCCCTAGGCTCGCGAGGATAATGGTTAACCTGACGGAGGTCAGAAAAGGGGCCTTTCTCGACCCGTTCTGCGGCATCGGCACGGTTGTCCAGGAGTTCGTCCTGCAGGGGCTTTCGGCTTACGGGAGCGACCGCGACAAAGGGCAGATCAAAGCGGCAAAGAAGAACCTTGCCTGGCTCAGGAAGGAGTTCCACTTGAAAAACTCGGCCCATCTTGAGGTCTGCGATGCAAGGAAGCTGAAGCGCTGCTTCAGGAAACGCTTTGATGCCATAGTCACAGAGCCATACCTAGGAAAGCCGCTCAAGAGACATCCGAGCAGGGGAGAGGCGATAAAGCTGGCCAACGAGCTCGATCGCTTCTATTACTCCGTCTTCGAGAGCTTTGCGGATGTGCTGAAAAGAAACGGAAAAGTTGTCTTCGTCTTTCCAGCCTACAAGCTGAGCGGCGGTGGGATATACAGGAAGGAAAGGAAGTGGCTCGGGAATCTCGGCTTCGAAGTCCTTGGGAAATACCTAGACTACGAGGAGAGGCACCGCTTAGTTAGAGACATTCACGTGCTGGGGTACCGGGGATAAACTGTTATAAGCGGAACGCCGTAGTTGGAGCGGTGATAACGTGGGAGACATAGTGGTCAAGGTGCCCCCGAATGTGGACGAAAAGCTGGCGGGCCTGATAGCAGAGACTATCTTGGAGAGGTTGAAGACCCTCGCGCGGCTCAACGAGATGCTCAATAACTCCGAGCTCTCAGAGGAGGAGGCAGTAGAACTCGGACGGAAAGCAAAAACGGGACGGGGCGAGTACCTTGAGAGAAGATATTCTTCTCGTGGTTAACACAAACGTGCTCTTCTCTTTCTTTGGGAAATCAACGACAACTAGAGAGCTGGTGTTCCTGCTATCTGGGAGACTTATAAGTCCAGAGTTTGCGCTGGAAGAGCTTCGCGAGCATAGGGATGAAATCATGAAAAAGGCTAAGATAGGGGAGAAAGAGTTCGAGGAGATACTATCCGTTCTCAGAGAGCATATTATATTCGTAAACGAAGGCTTCTACGCCGAGTTCATACCCCTCGCACTCAAAATAACTCCCGACAAAGACGATGCCGACTTTGTGGCACTGGCCCTCAAGGTGAAGGCTCCCCTGTGGAGCAACGACAAGAGATTAAATGAGATAGAAGAGATAGAGGTGCTGAACACCAAAGAAGTTCTAGGGCTCCTTGGAATCATCCGATAAGCCTTGCGTGCTCCTGCTTTATACAGCGGTGAGCAACCGCCGTTAAACCGGCATCCTTTGCCTTCCTGAAGGCCTCCTCGTTGAAGGTTCCAAACTGAAACCAGACCACCTTCGCGCCCTTCTTTATCGCCTGCTCAACGTAGTCCATAGTGAACTCTGGTCTAACGAAGAGGTCAACGATTTCGACCTCATCAGGGATATCAAGTACGCTCGGATAGCACTTCCTCCCAAGGACTTCCTCATAGCGCGGGTTGACGGGGTAGACCTCGTAGCCGTGCTCAAGGAGATAGCGCATGACTTCGTTGGCGTCGCGCTCTGGCTTTGGAGAGGCACCCACAAGGGCAATCTTTCTGTGCCTCGTCAGGATTCCCTTAACCTCTTCATCGCTCAGCCCGTCCGCTGGCATTGTTCGTATCATTTTACCACCGGATTAACTTGGAAAATGGCTTTAAATGGATAGCGGAAAACTTTGAGGTGATGCCCATCTACTCCGAGACCGTTATGAGCTGGAAGATGCTCCTCATAATGCTCCCTGCGTTCATTTCAATGGCCCTAGGAATAGGAGCCTCATACCTAACGGGCGAAGACGTGACACCCCTCCTCGTTATCTTCCTTCCGGTTATGGTGATAGTTCTTGACATGATGCAGCTTAGGATTGAGATCGATGAGGAAAAGCTGAAAATCAGAAGCGCCCTCGGCCTTCTAGGCAGAAAGACGATCCGGCTCGACGAGATAAAGCTCGTCAGGATTTCGAAGGGCTGGATGAGCTGCAGCGGCATGATACACTACACCTATCCTGGGAAGGCCTGCGTCCTCGTTGAAAGAACCAGGGGCTGGAGCGTCTCATTCACGACGAACCGGCCAGGGGAGCTGGCCAAAACTCTCAGGACTCTGGGCGTTCCAGTAGTAGGAGGTTTCCCCTGAAGCCAGCAACCCTGACTTTTTCTCCCCTCCTAACGTTTCCGTTCAAGCAGAGGCCTCTCCAGAGTTCATTTCCTATCCTTACGGTGCCTTCAGGGGTTAGATCCTCCATGGCTACAGCCTCCCGTCCGAGAAAGGTCTCCGGCCCAACCTCAGGCCTTTTCTCAAGCCCTCCCCTCAGGACGTATGGTGCTATGAGGATGTCCTTAAAGACCAGAAACGCCAGAAGGGAGATGGTCACTGCTGGAGGAACCCTGACTCCCAGTGAGGGCAGTATTAAGAGGAGGAACAGACCAACGGCCGCTTCATCCGCCGATAGCAGGAGGAGCCTGGCTATTCTTCCAAGCTTCATCCCCGCTCCCTCAGCCACCGCCAGTAGGGGTTGAGTTCGAGTATGCTCCACCACTTCTTGAGCTCCTTCCTAGCCCTTCTGTAGTCTGGGTAGAACCGACCAACCAGCTCCCAAAAGGCCTTCGAGTGGTTCATGTGTTTGAGATGCGCCAGCTCGTGGACGACCACGTATTCCCTGAGGTCGGGCGGGATTGACACAAGGCGAACGTTGAAGTTCAGGTTACCCCTCGGCGAACAGCTCCCCCATCTGCTCTTCTGGTGGCGGATGTAGATCGTCCCGGGCTCAACACCCATTTCTGGGGCATACTTATCCACGAGGGACAGGAGCTCCTTGCGGAGGAGTCTCTTGAGGCACGAGAGAACCTCCCCCCTGCTGGGGGACAGAAACACCGTCTTAAACCTCTCGTGAACCTTGGCCTTCCTGCCCTGAATAACTTGGTAGAACTCGCCGTTGATGGGAAAACCGGACTCAGCCAGCTCACGCAGGCCTTCCATCTCCTCCAGCTTGGCCTCAAGCCAGCCCCTGTGCCTCTCCACCATAGCATCAACGTCGAAGCCCTCCGGGGCCGTGATGACAACCTCACCTGTGGGTTTAACCTCGATGCGCGCGTACTTTACGGGCCTCCTGCGAACCCTCAGGTTCATGGTACCACCTTTTAAGGAGAATCGACGAAAGGCCCTTATGAAGGTTCGGGTCATCAGGAGGAAGACGAAGAGCCTGTACACCCGGTCGGGGATTCCGGGGGTTTGACTGGAGTATGAACTAATACGTCGGCTGCGCCTTCGCCTGCTCCTACTGCTACGCCAAGTTTCTGACGAGGTGGAATGGCTAAAGAAACCGGGGAATTCGTAGGGCTGTAATCACCAGGTTGGGGATAGCAATGGCCCCCTATACGCCAGCCAGAGAAGCAACGCGGTTCCAAAGGGCACCGTAAACTCGTCGTAGGCGGAATTTACCGGCAGGCTCTCCAAGAGGGCAGCAACGAGTGCCACAAGCACTGCGATGACCCAATCCACTTTCGAGCCCAGAACCGCGTGGGCCAGCCATATAGCGAAGAGCGAAGTTATGAACATAGTGGTGCTCCCTACGATGGTCTTCTTCGGGTTCCAGGGAAGTTTTGGGCCGCCGATGCTCATCCCCGCTATGGCGTTGCAGCAGTCGCCGAGGGTCGAGACCCATAGGGCCGCCAGCATGGGGAGCTTCGGGAAAACCGTGCAGATTATTCCCAGGGTCACCCAGAAAAGGAAGCTGCCGAGGTAGTTGTCAGCCTCACTCTCCCTCACCATCATCTCGTAGCTCATCCCCGCAACGGGGACGGTAAAAGACCAGCCGCGCTTGAGTTTCAAATGCTGGAGAGTGTAGAGAAAAGCCAGAGACCAGACGACTATAAGGGTAACCCATCTGGGAGTGAAAAGAACTATGGGCGGCCCGAGTATGCCGGGAGAGACGTGCCAGGCTTTTCTGATCAGCTCCTTCCGCGGAATCCGGTTCATGATTCCACCCAAGATAGTTGGGCACTCTGTTTTATAGTCCCTTCGGAATAACGGCTATCACCAGAGAGTTGACGTTCGTTCCGGTTGGACCCGTCTTGAGAAGCGCCCCAACCTTTTCGAGGGCATAATACGCATCGTGTATCTTAAGGGCTTCTTCAACGTCTATCCCTGCTTTCTCCAGTCTTTCAAGAGTTTTCCCGTCCACGATTCCACCGGCGGCGTCCGTGGGCCCGTCGGTTCCGTCTGTGTCCACCGCCAGAACCACCGCGTTCAGACCCGCTATCTTCCGTGCTATGCTTAAAGCGAACTCCTGGTTCGGGCCGCCGAGACCGGCTTTGCCCGTTATCGTAACCGTCCACTCGCCGCCGGCTATCAGAACGGCGGGCTTTCTCAGGGGTCTGTCGTGCTCCGCCACCTCCCGAACTATGGAACCTATGGTCAGGGCAGCCTCTCTCGCCTCGCCCTCGAGGGTGGTGGTCAATATCACCGCATTGAATCCAAGTTCCTCAGCTTTCTTCTTGGCCGCCTCACACGCTATCGTCCCACTCCCGACTATGAAGTTGCGTACGTTCGGTAAATCCTCCTTAAGCGTCTCCTCTGCTTCTCCATTTAATCCACGTTCTATGTGCCTCCTAACGCTCTCAGGGAGCTTCTCCCAGACGTTGTAGAGCTCCAAAATCCTGTAGGCGTCCTGGAAAGTGGTGGGGTCTTTAACGGTCGGGCCGGAAGCGATTGCCTCGAGCGGGTCGCCGACAACATCGGAAAGGATTAGGCTTATTACCGTTCCCTTTACCTTCTTGGCCAGCTTACCCCCTTTGACTGCAGAGATGTGCTTCCTGACGGTGTTTATCTCGTAGATCCTTGCCCCACTCTTCAAAAGGAGCTCGTTCGTTTTGATCTTGTCCTCAAGGCTTATTCCGTCTTCCGGGAGGAGGAAGAGAGCTGAACCGCCGCCGGAGATGAGAACGAGAAGAACATCACTGGGTCCGACTCGTCGGGCCAGCTCAAGACCGAGCTTCCCACCGAGGAGGGAGTTTTCATCGGGGATTGGGTGGCCGGCTTCAATAACTTTGATTCGTGGGTTTGGTGGGCAGTTCTCAGCGTAGCCATACTTTGTGACTACGACTCCCTCCTCGATCCTCTCCACGAGAACGTCGGCAACGGCATTTGCCATAGCGCAGGCGGCCTTACCGAAAGCTAGAAGGTAAATCCTACCTCTAGCCCCGAAACGTTGCCCTTTCACAACCAAGTCTTTCCCATCGAAGGAGAGCGAGCGTTTAACTGCCTCGTAGGGATCGGCCGCTTCCAGGGCGGTGTTCATCAGTTCCACTGCAACTTCCCGGGGATTCACCGCACACACCCGCCATACAGAAAGAAAGGGATTCTCATAAATGTGTTGCGATGCTTTCTGCGCCTGATGGCATAACAAAAAAGTATGGGGGGTAACCCCTCAGTCTAGCATGGCCAGAATCTTGTCGGCCTCGTTGGAGACCTCGACGTCGAAGAGGTGTATCGTCGGCAGGAGCCACCAGAGGCGGTAGCTGGACTCCTTCTTAACCTCTCCAAAGTACTGGAAGATGAACCTTCCGAAATCAGTTAGGTCCCTGTGGAAGTCCCTGACCTCCCTGAGGACGCGTCTAACTTTGGGCGGATACTCCTCGTATGGGAGTGGAACGCTCGCATCCAGGATTTTGCTCTTGTAGAAGTCAGTTGTTAGGCCCACGCTCACAACGTATTTGTCAAGCTGCTTGAACTTCTTCTCGGTCCAGAAGCGGTGGAGAACCAGCCTTGGATCCTCTTTTGCCAAGGGATACGTTCCCTCCTCTGTCTCCAGCCAGAACTCCAGGTATGGCTGTCCCCTCTCAATTATTATCCTTGCGAGCAGTTTTGAGTTCTTTGGAAGGGCCTTCTGCGTCTCCGTGATGTGATACTCTTTCCCGCCTTCGGTGTAGGTTTCTCCCTCTTCCCTGGTTCCTGTCTCAGAGACGAAGTAAGCCTCCTTTCCGTCAATGGTTCCGAGGTGGAGGTCGTAGCCCCAGGCCTTGAGGTCCTTGAACTTAAACCTCCTCTCGGCTGGAACAACACCAGTGTTCTCGACGATGTAGTATCCCTCGAGCATTTTCATCACCATAGGTTAATAAAATCTAAGGCTTTTAAAGGTTTTCATAATGGAGAACACGATTGTCCAATCAGGTTTTTAAAGCGTTGATTAGACCACCCATAGAGAGACGCGTTAGGTGAGGCTAATGGCGATAACCTTCGTATCCAACCCGAACATGCCGGAGGAGATTGCTAACCTCTTCAGGAAGCAGCACTATGCCCTCGTGGGCAGGCACAGCTCCGTCAAGCTCTGTCACTGGCTCAAGGAGAGCATAAAGCACGACCGCTTCTGCTACAAGCAGAAGTTCTATGGAATACACTCCCACCGCTGCCTTCAGATGACGCCGGTTACAGCATGGTGCACCCACAACTGTATCTTCTGCTGGAGGCCCATGGAGGGCTTCCTAGGCACGGAACTGCCCCAGCCCTGGGACGACCCCGCCTTCATCGTCGAGGAGAGCATAAAAGCCCAGAGGAAGCTCCTTGTCGGCTACAAGGGGATGCCCAATATAAACATGAAGAAGTTTGAGGAGGCGTGGAATCCGAGGCATGCGGCAATAAGCCTGTCCGGCGAACCGATGCTCTACCCGTATATGGGCGATCTCGTTGAGGAGTTCCACAAGAGGGGTTTCACCACCTTCATAGTCACAAACGGCACCGTCCCGGAGAGGCTCGAGGAGATGAAGAAGGAAGACAAGCTCCCGACCCAGCTCTACGTCTCGCTGACGGCTCCAGACATAGAGACCTACAACAGGGTAAATGTCCCAATGATACCCGACGGCTGGGAGAGGATCAAGGAGACGCTCAGGCTGATGAACGACGCCCAGACGAGGACCGTTATCAGGATGACGCTGGTCAAGGGCGAGAACATGAGCAACCCCGAGGGCTACGCGAAGCTGATAAAGCTCGCCAACCCGATGTTCGTCGAGGCCAAAGCCTACATGTTCGTGGGCTTCTCGAGGAACAGGCTCACCATCAACAACATGCCCAGGCATGAGGAGATCAAGGCCTTCGCCGAGGAGCTCCTGAAGTACCTGCCAGGATATCACCTCGAGGACGAGTATGAGCCGAGCAGGGTAGTCCTCCTCATGAGGGACGACGTTGACCCCAACGGACGCGGTCTGAACGGCCGCTTTGTGAAGTTCTGATCCCCACGACGATCTCCCTCTCTTTTTCTTGCTCTCTTCACACCCCCGTGGAAAACTTTATTTATTCCGGCACCGATTAGCGATTTAGAGGTGTGGGCTATGAGGAAAGCGTCCGCGTTAAGGATCACCGTTGTAATCCTGCTCTGGATGATCATGCTCGTCCCCCTTGCAGTTGCCGTTCCGATAACGGACGGCTCAGCGGGCTTTCTGAGGAGGTTTGGGGAAAGCAGCGGGCAGATAAGGCATATAAGCCTGACCATAGTAGCTCTTTCTGAGGCAAACGGTAAGGTCAGGGACGATCTGACCCCAAAAATAAGGGATCTAACTAGGGATCTGATCTCCTACCAGAACCCTGACGGTGGATGGGGTTACTTCCCCGGAAGCGTCAGCAACGTTCTCGACACCTCCTACGCGCTTATCGCCCTCTCCGAGTCTGAGCGCTATTTTGAGAACACAGACGACTTCTTTAAAGTCAAAGATGCCAGAGAAAAGGCCGTTGATTTTATTCGCTCCTCTCTCACCGGCAAGGCGTGGGGCTATGTCTCCGGAACTTCCCCGATGTTCTATCCAACGGTTGTGGTCCTGTGGGCTTTGGGGGAGAGCGGTTTTAACGCCACCGATCCAGATGTCTCAAGTGCCCTTTCTGTTCTCGATGACCTGCCTAGATACGTCGATGATAAGACCGCCCTCGGCCTCAAGCTGATAGCCTTCAAGTTCCTGGGTGTTCCAGTTGAGAACTTCACTGTGGGGGAGTTAATGGGAATCCTTGAGAATGACGAGCTCTCTCCAACCCAGAGGGCGATTCTCACCTACGCACTCACCCTCTACTCTGAGCCCACTTTTGAGGTCGTAGCTCAGATAGCGGAGCTCGACAGGATAAAGCACGTCGGCGGAAACATGGTCTTCTGGGCCGACACGCCGGAGTATCCAATCTCGATAACCGACACGGTAACCCCCACGGCATATGCTCTCCTTGCAGTCTCACAGCTTGTTCCTTCTATAGAAAGTGCCCCCACAGGTTCCGAGGAAATACCGTGCGACGAGCTTATTTCGTACCAGAACCCGGATGGTGGATGGGGAGTTTACGCGGGTTCGCCTTCAAACGAAGAGGCCACTTACTACGCTCTCCTTGCCGTTGAGGCCTGCTACCCAGCTCCAGACGTCGTAGAAAAGGCGCTTAACTGGACTGAGGGGAGGTTTAAGGACGATGAGATCCTCGTTCTCAACGAGAGCAGACTGACGGTCGGCTACTACTATTCCCTGATGACTCTCCTCCACTTCGACCGCCTGAGCGAGGGTGAGAAAAAGCACGCGGTTCAGGTCATAAAGTCCGTTGAGATGGAGAAAGGAAAGTGGGGGATAAAGGGCTTGGGTCCCCAGCCCGCGGAGACAGCCATGGCCATAAGCGCCCTCCTGGCCCTTGGAGTTGAACCCTCTGATCCGGACATCAAGGCCGCCAAGGAGTGGCTTATCTCAATAAGCTCGACTGGATGGGGCCTTTACTACCAGGTCGGGATCTATCCCTTCATGTTCGACCTCAACGTCCTCGACACCCTGACGGTTCTCAAGGCCCTGGAACCCATAGCCTCCGAAGACGAACTTAGGCCGCATATAAACTGGCTCGTCTCCCAGAGGTCAGGTGGAGGATGGCCTTACATGGTGGAATACTCCGACTTCAACGGCACGGGGATGAAGGGGAAGCCCAGAGTCGATCTGACCGTTGAGGCCACTCTCTTCCTGTCTAAACACGGTTTGGATTACACTGAGGAGACCCTGGAATTCGTTAGGGGGATGAGGGATTCGGGAGCCATAGCCAACGATACCATCGAGACTGCCTCGGCGATCATCTTCCTCTCCAAGTACGAGCGGGCCCCCATGGTGGATCTTTCAGACGTCAGGAACGCTCTTGAAACTTCCTCCTTCGCCATTACCGTTCCCGAGAGGAGGATCGGCGATGCAAAGGCCGTTATGGCCTACCTTGAAGAGGACTTCGGTTCCAAATTCAGCCTCGGGCCCCTGTCCCTTATCGATTCCGTTAACTCGATAGCCTTGGTGGGCTACGGCGATATCGACGTCTCTAGGTACAACCGCCGCGTATCCCTCAGTGTCGCCGGTGATAACGTGATCATCAACGACTTCACTTATCCGAGAGAGAACACTGTTCTTCTAATCCCTGGCAGGACGGCGAGGGGAGTTGTTCTCTTCGTGGTCTACGACGACTCAGCGGCGGACATAGCAAGGCTGATCTTTGACATCGGATATGTAAGGTACATGCAGGGGAACGCGGTTGTCGTTCACTTCGAGGATAGGAATGGCGATGGGAAGGTTCAGCTCAACGAGGTCACTGCCGAGACAGTAGGATGAGAGGTGATAGTTGGTGCGGGCTATAATCATAGGGGTCGGCCAGTGCGGAACGAAGATAGCCGACCTCTTCTCCCTCGTCGATTTTGAAGCCCTCGCGATAAACACTTCCAGGGGGGATCTTGAGTACCTAAAACATATTCCCTCGGACAGGAGGATACTCATCGGAGAGAGCCTGACGGGGGGGAAAGGGGTCAACGCCAATCCCGTCCTCGGAAGAGAAGCCATGAGGCGCGACCTTCCCATGGTTATGAGGAAGATAAACTCGATGGTCGGCTACGAAGACGTTGACATATTCTTCCTCACCTTCGGCTTCGGCGGCGGAACCGGTGCCGGGGGAACGCCCCTTCTGGCAGAGGCCCTCAAGGAGGAGTACCCCGATTCCCTCGTCGTGGCCATCGGGGCACTCCCGCTGAAGGAGGAGGGGATAAGGCCCACCATAAACGCGGCGATAACGATAGACAAGCTATCAAAGGTCGCTGACTCGATAATAGCCATCGACAACAACAAGCTCAAGGAGGGCGACCTAGATATAAGCCAGGCCTACGAGCGGATAAACTACACGATAGTCGAGCGCATCGCCTCCCTGCTGGCCCTGATAGACATCCCCGGGGAGCAGACCCTGGATGCCAGCGACCTCAAGTTCGTGCTCAAAGCTTTTGGGAGCTTCGCCACGGTTGGATACGCGAAGGCCCGCGCCGATCAGATCAAGAGCCTCTCAAAGCTCATAGTTAAATCCTTCGAGAGCGAGGGCCTCTACCTTGAGGCCAACGTTGAGTCCGCCTTATACGGTCTCGTTGCAATCCACGGTCCCCCTGAGGTGCTTAAGGCCAAGGACATCTTTGAGGCGCTGGATGAGCTGACGGATAGGATAAAGGGCAAGCAGATATTCAGGGGATTTTACCCGGATCCAAGAACGAGGGAGGTTGAGGTGGTTACGTTACTCAGCGGCATCTACGACAGCGAGAGCATAGAGGGCATAATAAGGACTGCGAAGGAATACGCCAGCTCATTTATGAGGGCCAAAGCGGAAGCTGAGAGCAAGAAGAAGGAGCTTTTAGAGGGTCTCCCAGACTTCGACGACATCTACCCGGGTGAGGTGGATGGGTGACGACGTTATCAGGGACTCGGTCGAAGTGGCCCTCGAGCTGGATGAGAAAGAAGTCTACTCGCACATAGCCCACGAGAGCGCGGAGGACATAAGGAGGATAATCTCCTCTATAGACGCGGAGAGGGCCAGAAAGAAAGGCTTTCTGGTCTACTACCAGGACGATTGGGATGCCTTAATCCGCGAGAGGATACGGAAGGGGAAGAGACACACCGCCTTCGATTTCTACAACCCTCAACTCCTCGACATCTGGGAGGCTAAAGTTGAGGAGCTAAAGGATATCAGGAAGGCCAAGTACTTCCTCGTCTCGTTGATCTCTGTCATCTTGGGGATCTCCCTTCTTGCGGCGGTGCTGGTATCTTGGTACCTCCTCCTTCCGGGCCTTGCCCTTTTGCCTTTTATCGCATGGGTACTTGACAGGGCCAGGGAGAGGAGTGATCTGATATACCACCAGCTGACCCAGTTCTTCATTGATGAGATGAGGGTTTTGCTGGCCAAATACCCCCTAGACCCTGATAGGTATCGGTTTAAGGTGTTCAACGACGACTACTTTGGAATTCGCAGGCTCCAGATCGGTAGGGAGGTTTTTGCTGTAGCTGAGCCCCTAAAAAACGAGAACTGATCTGGACGCCTATGGAGATCGGAGGGTTCTCTGGAAAGGTAAGTGTTAAATAGGTCTGGGAATATAGCCAGAGATAGAGTGAGGCTTATGGGAAAGAGGGGTCAGGTCTCCCTGGAATTCATGTTCGTCTTCGCGTTAATGCTCGTCCTGCTAGTCTACTCTGTGAAAAACACAACGTTTGATCAGGGGACAGTCTCGGCTGATACCCTAAGGGTTCAAATCGCACTGGAGGAGAAGAACCTGGCCAATGCAATCTCAAACACAATAAATCAGGTCTACTCGCAGGGCCCTGGGTCAAAGGCAACCACGTACATCAGGCTGTCGTATTTGAGAGATCCCGCGTACTTGGAGAAGGTATGGAACGTTAAGAATCCGAAGGTGTTCATAACCTATGGACAGCTTCCGGGAGGGCCCTCTGGCAACGGGACTTATATAACGGTCACAGGCACAGGTTTTAACCTTGTCCTCAGTGGGGGAGACAAGAACGTGCTGTGGAGCAGATCGATGTATCAGGCCATTCTTTACGGCAACCAGTCAGTATGGTCGCCCAGAGGGAGCGTCTCCCTTGGTTCAAGCACTGTTTACGGTCTGGAGATAGATCCCACAAACCTCCCTGTGACACTGAAGATAGTAGTTGAATGGAACCCTGACAGCCCCGACAGCTGGACCTTCAATTCTGCCAAGGGCGAGCTGAGGATAAACATCAGCCCCGGTGAGTGACATGAGAAGGGGTCAGATAACCTTTGATTTCATGATAGCGTTCGTCCTTATACTCATAACGGTCACTGGGATAATCTCAGTTGCCTCCGGTGAGAGGGCCAACGCCGAGACGTTCGATACTGCCGCGAAGCTTAAGGTGTTCGCAGTTGACCTGAGGGACACCGTGGCCAAGGTCTACTCTATAGGGCCGGGTTACACCGTGGTGAAACGGGTTCCCCTCAAGCTTGAGAGTGGGGAGAGCATCAACGTGACTCTAAACTCCACCTCTGGAAGGGTTGAGGTGGTTGCGGCTGTAGGGGGTAAAACCCTCAGGGTCTACCAGAGGCTTCCGGTCCCTATTCACTCAACGAGTTCGGTAACCCTCGGCCCGGGTGATTCCACCTTCAACGTGACGGCCGGGGAATCCGGGGGGCGGATAAATGTTGAACTCAAGAAGTAAAGGACGGGGTCAGACTGCCCTTGAGGTGCTCTTCCTGATGGGCGTCATCTTCACCGCCCTAGTCCTCATTGTCCCGGAATACCTTAACGGAGACACCGACACGGCAATCCTGATGCATGTAAGGAACGCCGCCGACAATGCCTGCACGTACCTCAACACAGGGGTCGTCATTGAGGACAACGTCAACGCCCCCCTGAACGGCATTATCGAGGCCGCCAACTACAGCAGTCTCCAGTGTCAGGTTTCTGGGGTGGGAATAACGTCGTCCACAGACACTCAGGTATCCCTCAAGGTCGTCGTTGTTTATCACTCCAATGCGGTTTCCTCGTCTGATGTGAAGGACGCTGTCGAGAACTTCATAACCGAGACCTTGAAGGTGAGGGGAGGATTCTCCGAGTCCGGTGGGAATCTTCATTATGGAAAGAAGAGCGTGAGCATAACCGTTGAGGCGGTGAGAGGATGAAGGCGAGACGCGGGCAGCTTTTGTCGCTAGATGCGATGCTCTCTTTGATAGTCATGATATTCGTCTTTGCCGCGGTCTTGAACACGTCCGCGGCGCTCAAGGGTGAGATAACCTCGATGCTCGGCTGGTACGAGCGTGCCAACATAGCCGAGAACATGCTTGACGTTTTAACGAAGAGCCCGGGGGAGCCCGAGGACTGGGAGAACGATCCGGGTAGTGTTGAGACTGTGGGGTTAAGGAGCTCGGATAAAATCTACGCTCTCAACTACAGGAAGCTTATGGCGCTCAATTCTTCGGTAACTGAACTGGCGGGAAAACTTGCCAACCTTTCCAATGATAAGGATTTCATGGTTGAAACGTTCGTCTCAAGGTACAACGTGGGAATTGAGGGAAGGTTCCCTAGGGTGTATATTGATAATGTGACATTTTCAAATCCCAAAGGAAACCCTCCGGGGATAAACTTTGAGATATCCAGCGGAAACGGGAACAATCCATTTACAGTAAGCTACGTTGAAATAATCCGTGGGGGAAGTTCATACATCAACGAAGACATATGTTCTCTAAAAACTG
Source organism: Thermococcus profundus (assembly GCF_002214585.1). Classification (NCBI taxonomy): domain Archaea; kingdom Methanobacteriati; phylum Methanobacteriota; class Thermococci; order Thermococcales; family Thermococcaceae; genus Thermococcus; species Thermococcus profundus. Next base: position 1,596,207 of record NZ_CP014862.1, on the reverse strand, counting down.
GGAACAACATTGTCCTCCAGGATGGGGATAGGGTAAAGTTTATTCTGGCGGAGGATGTTACTCTCACAGCCACTAGAGGCCAGTATACTGAGACATACACAATTCCGAGCGGGGCTCTTGTTGATATTTATATAACCGGTCCAGAGGTTAGCAACTTCCAGATCAACTTTGGGGGTGGAAGCTGTCCCTACACATTCAAATTCTCTGGAAAAGGAAACGTTGTCGTAACAGTTTTTGCTGCAGATAGCGGTGTTCCCAAGCTGACAGGAAACTACACCTCTGCTCCGGTGTTTGAATCCCTTGGGGAACCAACTTATGTTTTTGCCGTCATAAATAGGACCGTGATAGCGGATCAAAGCGTGATAAATGCTTCTATGAACCGCTCCCCCTGGGTAGAGGTCGAAAGAAGGATAGTCACAGTTGAAAGGTTTGAGTACAACCTTTCAGCCCCCCCATCACAGAGTATCCCCATGATCTATGGCGCCCTAAGGAATTCTCCTCCTGCGGGTGCTTATCTGAAGGTTTCAGTTCCGGACGTCCCAGGTAACGTGTCATTCGTTGTGATATCTGGAGCGGCGGAGAGGGGGCTAATGGTTTACAAAGAGGCCAGCGGGGAGGACGTTAAAGCGGTGCTCGTATACGACAACAAGACCGCTTATTACTCCGGTAACGTTACATCCGTCTCTATTCCGCTTAATAAAATTCTAGGAGATCCTAAAATCGGCGATACGGTTGGAGTGTGGCTTTATTCCCTAAACGGATGGGACAGGAGTTCTGTGGGGATTGAACTAGTGCCCGATCTTAAATGGGCATTGGGACCAAAGCTGGACGCGGCCATAATAAAGCTCTGGGTGTGGGATGACTCATGAAGAGGAGGGGCTTTGTGTTCACACTGGATGCGATGCTTGCCCTCCTGCTGGTAACATTGTTTGTGACCAGCATAGCTGCCATAACCTCTGAGAATCAAGTTTACTCCACTTACCTCAGGTCGCAGTCGAAGTACGTTGCCCAGGATACTTTAATGATGCTGAGAACCGTCCCCCTAAACCAGATAGTTCCTGGGGATGTCGTTGAACAGTGGGAGAAGGATGGAACCCTCGATCTGGATCTCGTTGATCCCAACATGAACCCTCTAGATATAGTGGCGACGTACTGGGCGACGGAGCCCATCTACCCGAAGAAGGATCTCCGTCACAAAGCGGAGGTGATACTCGGCTATATTCTCAATCAGACTCTTTCCGGCTACAACTATGAGATGCTCATCAACGACTACACAAGTCCCTATCTGAGGAGAGTCGGCGGCAACTACTCGAAGGCCCCAGATGTTTCCCCTGCCACCCTCGTGATGAGCGGCTACGCCTATAACCAGACGCCGAGGGGCTACATGGCAAGGGCGTATCTGACGAAGATTGGGAGCAAGGAAAATACCTATACAATCAGAGGGGGATACGTATATGCCAGCACCCCCAACAGCGATTATCCCGTCACGGTTAGGTATATAGTGCCCGCCAATGCACTCCCCTCAGATGCCAACGTAGAGGAAATAGAATGGTTTTTGGAGCCAGCTTGGGTAGACTCTCATTATGATGTTTACCTAAACGGGCACTGGATATGGAGCGGGAACGTTCATAACAATCTGATGGTGAGTGATCAGTCAGGTGTTGAGAGTGCATTAAAGACGTATTTTGTTCCCGGCCAGAGAAACGTCTTCGAGGTAAGGGTGTATAAAAGCGGATACGATGGAGGAGAAGATGGCGCCCAGTATATCAGGATAAGGTACACTACTTCCGTACCGTCGACACTGAAGTTCCCCCGCAGGTTCTACTGGGAGGATGTATCCGCAAGCTACGGGATAACCGCATGGAAATACTTCTTCGTGCCTGGGGATCTCCATTCACTCAACATTCAGATTTCAGCCGGAAACGTAAGTGAGGATGATCCTATTCAGCTGAGCTTTTTGTTTGATAGGTCCATCCCGGTTGACCCTACGTCATGCACTTATGATCATGATACGGCAATAAAAACCTGCTATTGGGACAACTCCACGATATCATCAACCCTATCAGCTCATGGTTACAATTACAAGCAGATTTCCAGCAGGTATACCACCGTTATTGCGACTGTTGGAGATGAGGATACCGACTACTCCCCCAAAATCCATCTCATAGGGGAGCAGTCATTCATTGAGGCCGATTATTCAGTGCCGATAGTTCTTTCACAGTACACGGTTGATATCACCGAGCCCATTGCACTTCCAGATCAGGGATTTACCCAAAGCTTTTCGGTTTCGTTTGACGTTCCCTCTGGAGTTATTCCCCTTTGGGTTACATTCCAGTTTCCGTGGTTGTATTACACTGGATCCAATCCGTACCAAAGGATAACAGTAGACAATGACGTTATATCCCCCACTTACATTCATGATTATGAATCAGATGGGACAGGGCCCAGTCCATTCATTTACGCCCTTGCTAGGATTGGTTATACAAAGGATACCTATGATGCGTACTACCAGCCCCTCAAGAATGCGATTGCCGAAGGGACTAATATCATCAGCGTTAGCTTAGGGAATGGTTATTACTTAGAACCCAGGAACGGGAACGGTGAGCTTACTTACGCGATACAGGCCTACGCAGGCTACGGCGACGTCTTCCCCTACTTCATTCATCCAGGTTGTAAGGGGTATAACATAACCTACTACTGGCAGGGAGATTCAAATCCGCATCATATACTAGCTGGCGATGAGCCTTACTGTGATGTTACCACAGACGAGCTTCTCCAGAACAGAACCAAATACGCGGTGGATGACGCTATAATCCGCCTTTTCAACAACCTTGGGGGGAATGGTACATTGACTTCTCCCATCCTCATAGAGCTTCCGAAGAGTGTGAACATTGACTTCGCTTCAATGGGCAACATTCCCGGCCTCTTCCAGCCTATCCAAATAACACTCCGCGTATGGAGGGAGGACTGATGAAGCGTAGGGGCTTTCTCCTGAACTCCTCTGTTATAGTTCTCATAGTTCCGCTCCTGCTCCTCTTGGCGACTTACGAGGATGTTTCATCCCTTATAGTCCAGTCCCAGAGTGAGAGGGCTCAGGTCGAGAGGACGTATGATGTTGTAACCTTCCTGAACCTTGAGTTCCAGAAGGCAATGGAGCTTTCTGGAAAGAGGGCTGTGGTGGCCGTCGTCGACTACGTCTCCACGACGGGAAATTTCATTACACAAAAGATGGCAAACGAGACTATAGTAGATCTGATCCGCGAAGGGCACTCCAGTGCCACTAGCGGGTACGATACTGAAAGGGTCATGGCAAAGCAGACCCTTAGGGTATGGCTCTCCAACGTAACGAAAATCCTGAAAAAACAGGGTTACACAATTGCCCCCTCCGTGGACGAGCTTGCTTCCGAGACCGAGATCACTGTGGCTCCCCTTGATGCATTCACAATAGTTATCAAAGCCAGGATACCCAATGTGACTATAGAAGATACCTCCGGCATGGTTGTTTACAAGGGCTCCATCCCTTCAACGGGGGACTACGTCTACTCCACCGTGGACATAAGGGAGCTTGAGGATCCCTTCTACTCTGCAATGACCGGAGGAAGATATCACCGCTCCATAAGGGCCTGTGAATATGCTTTCCCCGAGTTTAACCCTCCGATAACCGTTGCCAATGGAACCGGAAGCGGAAGCGGCGTTGTGGTGGGTGAGTTCGGAACGGAACTGCAGTACAACTCCACCCACATCTGGGACTCCGATAATGACTACATCACCAATCTTACTGTAAACGGTGTGAGAATAACGACGGACGCCGTTGTTTTAAACAACAGTGACATTGGCGTTATGGTATTTGAAAATGGAGGTTCCGGAGGGGGTGGGACAGGGGGCTCGAATTGGTGTTCTTCTTTGGATTACAGGATTAACCTGACGGTCCAGAATCAAGTTGGTGTCAACTTAGATGACTACCAGATACCCCTTTTAATATCTGCTGACAAGGACTTTACGGCCCAGGTACTTGATTCTCTATTCTCTAATACTCAGACTAGCTCGGAGTCGGACGTGTTCAGGAAGGAGGCGGCTATTGCCATTTACGATTCAAACTGCAATCCGGTTCCCTTCTGGATAGAGTACTGGGATCCGGCCAGCAAGAAGGCCCTGATCTGGATAAGGGACACCATACCAAATAGGGGGCGGAAAATCTACTCTCTATACTTCGGAGATGGAACACCAACAAAAGGTGATGGGGATCAAGTTTTCGTTTTCTTTGATGACTTTGAGGATGGAGTGTGGGACGATAAGTGGGTGCAGGTGGAGCAGGCTCCCACGGAGAGCAACGGAGAGCTGACGATTAGTGGAGGGAACAGTATAGAGGCCATCCGGACGCGGGACTTGAATTATGATGGCTCATATGCAGTGAGGTTCAGAATGAGAGGTACATCGTCTTCTAACAATAAAGATTGGGACAGTGGTATTGAAGTGGAGGACAGTACGGATTCGTCTCCCAACGCCTATTGGGTCGTGCGCTTTGTGGATGATACGAAGGATCAGGAGAACACATTAGTAGTGGATGAGGACAGCTGGTGGGGCAGTGATTACACAACGGCTAACGTCGATAGGGGGGGTAAGCCAACGGACTACCATGTGTATGAAGCATACATGAGGGATACTGGCGCATGGTACGATTACAATACCAAAATATATGATGCAAAGTTTGTAGACATCACTGATGGGCGGGCTAATCATGATAGTTATGACAGATTAATAGACCCCCCATCCTTAAGATACTTGTACCTGGTAAACGATAACGATAATAGTGGCAACGAGGGAGTATATGATTTTGTTTTTATCCGCAAATATCCGGACGTTAACGGGGAGAAACTGGAGGATACAACGTATTTTAGTGGCATTTCTATATCTTCATCAGAGGTTGATGAGAAGCCCGTAACTTCCTCTTCCCAACCAGCTGTAGCAGGGGCTGTTTACGACCTCCAGCCCCTCCTCAACTGCCTTCGCGACGATCGCTACTTTGCTATTGAAGACGGCTGGTCCTTCTTCGAGCGCCTTGAGGGGAGCCATGGCAACCATGACAAGTATGTACTCGCCGCTCGGGAGATGCAGGACGAGATGAACTACAAACCTCCGAACGGCTATTACCCCATCGGCCTTGTGAGCTTTATGATACCCTACCCCACTTATGACAGCAAGCTCTTTAGCCTCATGAATACCCTGGGCTTCTCCCTTAAGAACATAAGCAGTGCGGATTATTACTTCCTTCCTGGCTATTTCAAACACGCTGTTGTCCCAGATGGATATCGCGTCTGGGGAATCTCCTACGGCAACTCACCATCCCTCGGAAACCTTGAGAACATCCCCTTCTTCCTTGATCCAACTACTGCCAAGGAAGTCCTTGGAACCCAGGGAGCGTGTCAGCTCCTCTATGGATACAGCTGTGGATGAGGTGAAATCATGGTGCTGGAAGAGGTGCTGTACAGCATAGGCGAGGGAGCCGAAAGGCTGGTTGTTGGGACTGGAAAGGCACTTTGGAACATGTTATTTCCAAAACCTTCCGAAGAACCACCCAGTTTTAAAGTCTTAAGGAAGCTGGTTAAGAGAGACGTAACGCTGCACGAGCTTCTCAGTCTAAAGCTTCAGCTGATTCTTATAACTTACCTAGTTCTCTCCCTTCTTGTCACACTCTTTCTGAGGGAATTGGTTTACCTCATTGCTCTCTTTGTTGTGGAATTCCTCTACATAAGGTACACAATAAAGAGAAACTGGGGCTTTTTTATCGATCCGGAGCCGTATCGCTTTTTCTACTGCGGGATCTCCGTGGTGGCCTTTCTGTCGTTCATGGGGTACATAATCCTGAGAGAATTTGCGCTGAACTTCTACTACTATTACGTATACCTGGTTGCTGTCCTTGCAGGCGTACTGCTCTTTCGGTGGTACTTCAGACGCCTCTATGGAAGGGACTACACCTACGGCGTCGTTGTGGAAGTTAAAAACGATGTCATTAGAGTCTTCGTCCACGATGACCTAGCCGCCAACATCAAACCCGGCCATTACTGGGTTCCTGCTGTTCCGGACGCCGAGCCGGGCAGGGTCGTGAAGCTCTTGATAGAGGACAGAGTTCTTCGCGGCGCAGTTCCAACCCGCGTTCTGGAGGTGTATCTGGGTGATCAGTCCTCCCAAATCTCAACGGAGCCAAATGTGCAGGCTGAATGAAGTATCAGCAGGTAGATTGAATGGAAGGGCTCGATTTTGTTGGTTTTGGCGAAGCTTTCTCCCCGTTTTTCTATCTCGAGGGGTTCAACGAACCGGCAGTTAGGGAAGATAATCATGCTGTTCTCCGATGTTTCCAAGTTGTAATGAAGTCCTTTGCAGATTCTCTCAATGAACTCTCTGAATGTCTCCCACCGTTCAATGGAGGTTTTATAATATATCGTGTGGCCCAAAATATCACCAAATAAAGTAAAAACAAAACTTTAAAAAGTTTTTGGATGTAAAGGGGTTACATTTTAAGTGGGTGCATCCCCAGACTACCCGGAGCGATGATGAGTGAACCCCTCTGAGAAAATGATGAGAGATGGACCAGCTGACTAGAGCTCCCCGCACAGCTCCGCGAAGTTGCGGTAGATATCTGCCCCGCGCTCGGTGTGGGCTACCTCCGGGTGGAACTGAACGCCGTAGATTGGCAAGCTCTCGTGCTTCATGGCCTCCACTGGGCAGGTCTCGCTCTTAGCGAGAAGCTTGAAGCCCGGTGGAAGCTCCTTGACTTCGTCCATGTGGCTCTCCCAAACCTTTAGCTTCCTTGGAAGCTCCTTGAAGATATCATCCTCGTCAATGATTTCAATCTCGACGAGGCTGTATTCTGCCTTGTCTCCCCTTCCGACCTTACCGCCGAAGTGCTTCGCTATGAGCTGGTGGCCGAGACATATTCCAAGGATTGGAACGTTGAACTCGTCGTAGTGCTCAAGAATAGCCGAGCAGTTGCCGGTCTTCTCGATGTCCGGCCCGCCGGAGAATATTATTCCCTTCGGATTCATCGCCCTGATCTCATCAAGCGGCGTCGTGTTCGGGACTATCTTCGCCTCGACGCCGAGGTAGCGGAGGGTTCTCCAAATCCTGTGGACGTACTGGCCCCCGTTGTCCATTATGACGATCATCCATCCACCCCCACGAGTTTGAAAAACTCATCTGCTTCTTCAATCAGGTAAAAGGACTTCAAACCAACGGATTTGGCTATATCTGCCATTTTCCTATCGTTGGTCAGCAAAGCAGCGTTTAGGAGTTTGGCCGTGGCTACGAAGTAGAGATCGGAAACGTGATGCTTCAACTCAAAGGCCAGCTCAATGACATCTTGCATAATAAGCTCCTCCGGAACCCATGTTATAACTTCATCGTAGCCGGACAGTGCCCCAATTACTTCGTTCTTCTCAAAATATCTTGAAAGTACAGCCACAAACTCGGCCCTTCCTATCCGGGGGGCGAAGCCTTCAATTTGCCCTGACTGAATCATCTCAATGATTCTTTCCGTGATCTGCGTTCTCTCAGGGTAAAAACTGGAGAAGAGATGAAACACCACTGAGGTATCAATAACGGCCCGCATAGTCCCTCTCCTCACGGAGCTTGAGCAGGTAGTCTGTAGGATCCATATCCACAGTTTCTGGGGTTATCTTTTTCCTCAGTTCTCTGGCTAATCCTATGATGGATTCCCTTCTGACCTTAAGCAGTACCCGCTCTCCCTCCTTCAGCTTCAGGGGCTTAAGTGGCTTCAGCACGCCGTTCTCATAGACCGCTTCAACGACCTCAACGTTCTCACCCATACTCCCACCACTCTAACTTTGCCGTCAAAGTAGATAAGGCTTTCACTCGAACTCTATCGTGGCTGGAGGCTTGTTCGTTATATCGTAGAGCACCCTACCAACTTCGGGAATCTCGCTCGTTATCCTGAAGGCTATCCTCTGGAGAACCTCGAAGGGAACGTTCATCGCGTTTGCCGTCATTCCGTCGAGGCTTTCCACAACGCGAACCGCTACCGTCTCCTTGTAGGCCCTTATGTCTCCCTGAACGCCGACCGTCTTAACTCCGAGCAGAACCGCGAAGGCCTGCCAGGGCTTAAGTCCGGCCTTCTCGATCTCCTCCTCAACTATCGCGTTTGCCTCCCTGACGATGGCGACCTTCTCAGGCGTGACTTCTCCGAGAACCCTAACGGCCAGCCCCGGCCCCGGGAATGGCATTCTGCTGTATATCTTCTCCGGAAGACCAAGTTCCTTTGCCAGTTCCCTGACTTCGTCCTTGTAGAGGTCTCTTAGCGGTTCGATCAGCTTGAGGTTGAGCCTTTCAGGAAGGCCGCCAACGTTGTGGTGGCTCTTTATCTTACCCTTGCTCTCTATCCAGTCTGGGGCAATGGTCCCCTGGATGAGGAAGTCCGCGTTTATCTCCTTTGCAACCTCCTCGAAGACCTCTATGAAGACCCTGCCTATGACCTTCCTCTTCTCCTCGGGGTCGGTTATGCCTTTAAGCTCCTTGAAAAAGCGCTCGCTCGCATCAACGTAGCGGAGGTTCAGCCCGAACTCGTCGCGGAAGGTCTTGACTACGAACTCAGGTTCATTCTTGCGCATGAAGCCTGTGTTCACGAAGACCGCGTGTAATCTGTCCCCTATCGCCTTGTGGGCCAGAATCGCAGCGGTTGAGCTGTCAACACCACCGGAGAGCGCTATGATTGCCTTCCCATCTCCAACTGTCTCCCTAATCTCTTTTACCTTCTCCTCGATGAAGTTATCCCACATGAGCACACCACCTTTCGCCATTAACTTGTTGATTTTGACTTAAAAATTTGTTGTTTTTGACTTAAAAATGTAAAAACAATGTCATTTCCCAGTCGGGTAGTTGGGGGCTTCGTTCGTTATCAGTATGTCGTGCGGGTGGCTCTCGATGTAGCCGGCGTGTGTTATGATAACGAACTCCCCCTTCTCCTTGAGATCCCCGATACTCCTCGCTCCCACGTAGCCCATTCCCGAGCGAAGACCGCCTATGAGCTGGTAGAGAACGTCCCCTACGGCTCCCTTATGCGGGACTACCCCCTCTACTCCCTCGGGAACAAACTTTCTGGTCTTCATGTGTCCCTTCTGGTAGTATCTCTCTGCCCCACCCTTCATCATGGCCCCCAGGGAGCCCATCCCGCGGTACTGCTTGTACCTCCTGCCGTTTATAACGACCTCCTTACCGGGAGCCTCTTTGGTTCCCGCCAGCAGGGAACCGAGCATAACAGAGTCGGCTCCAGCGGCTATGGCCTTAACTATATCCCCAGAATAGCGTATCCCGCCGTCGGCTATCACGTGGATGCCGTATTCCTGGGCTTTATCCGCAACCAACGCTATGGCCGTAACCTGCGGAACCCCCACGCCTGCAACGACGCGCGTGGTGCAGATGCTCCCCGGGCCTATCCCGACCTTGACTGCATCGGCAAACGTGAGATCGTCAATGGCCTTTGGATTGGCGATGTTGCCCACTATGAGGTCAGCGTCAACTGCTCCCCTTATCTCCTTCATCGCCTTTATCGCCTTGAGGTTGTGAGCGTGAGCGGTATCAACGACTATAACATCTGCTCCGGCCCTGTCAAGGGCCTTTGCCCTCTCAAGGTCGAACGGACCGACTGCGGCGGCAACGAGAAGGTCGCCGTTCTCATCGCGAACCGCTTTCTTGTACTTCCTCCTCTTAGCCAGGTCGCTCATAGTTATCAGACCGATTAGCCTTCCCTGTTCATCCACCACTGGGAGCCTGTCTATCCTGTGGTCGAACATAATCTGGACTGCCTCTTCTGCCGTTACCGTCTCGGGGACGGTGATGACCTCGCCGGTCATGACCTCTCTGACATTCGTTCCCCTCTTTGCCGCTATGTCCTTCTTGGTTATCACTCCAATGACTCTTCCCGTATCGTCAACGACTGGGAGACCGTCAACACCGTTGCGCTCCATGAGAAACAGCGCGTAGTCGAGGCTTTCCTCGGGCCCTATGCTTATCACATCCTCCACTATGAAGCGCTCTGCTCGCTTCACCTTTTTTACCTGCTCTACCTGTTCCTCGATGCTCATGTTTCTGTGTATTACACCGAGGCCGCCTTCCCTGGCCATCGCAACGGCCATCTCCCACTCTGTAACCGTATCCATGGCCGCGCTGAGAATAGGGATGTTCAGCTTCACGCTGGGCGTTATCCTAGTAGAAACGTCCACATCCTTCGGCTCGACCTCAGTCGCCTGCGGCACAAGGAGAACGTCGTCGAAGGTGTATCCCTTAATTGCGTTGACAAGTTTTTGTTTAAACTTACCCATATTTTCCGGACCTCCTCACCCTTTTTGACTTGAGAATGATTAGGGCTTTTAAGGCTTGCGGAAAAAGGGTTAAATATCCCTTGGCGGTACTTTGAGTGGTGGTACTGTGGATCCCTACCTGATCGCCGCCGCCTTCAGTGCAGGTGTTAAACTGGCCGCCGGCGGGATGATGCTGTTTTTCTCGGAGAGGCAGCATAGAAAGACTGCCCTTTACTGGGGCCTGGCGTGGCTCATATACGCGTATGCCATAATCGGGGATGTAGCTGGTAATTACATACTTGGGGCGGTATCGGTTGCCCTCTTCGCTTCTCTGCTTTTCTACGGCACCACTAAGCTGACGGGAGCAGAATCCTCAATGAGGGGCCTCTCGGATCTGATATCCTTTCTCCCCCTGTTGCTGGTGGTCTACGCTGTATCCGTGATATCCTCCCATCCAGAAGACTACGGGGTGTCGATGCTGGGAATGGCATACGGAATCTCAGGCTTTTTCCTGGTTCTCTCAGGCATTCTTCTGGTTGGCATGAAGGATCTGTACGGTTCAAAATCCCGGAACCTGGGGATTACCCTTGGGATATACGGCTTGCATCAGGCCGATTACCCCTTCCTCCGCCCCGTTGGTTGGTTCGTTCCGGTGGGTTTCTCTGTGGACCTTCTACTGACTCTGATCTCCGTGATCTTCATGGTTGAGTTCGTAACGGTTTTTCCGGTGGAGATCTCGTCTGAGCCCGTGAAAAAGGACATTCAGGAGGGGGTTTTTATAGTATCCCCTTCCGAGGCCATGGGGTTTCTGAGGCAGTTTCATGATTATCCAGTTCTGGCCTTTGTTAGGACGCTCCAAACCCCACGGGCCTGGAGAACGTTCCGTATCACAAACGTCGACGGCATGTGGACGGTGCCGCCAACTAACCTGCCCAAGATGCTCGAGACATCAGTTGGCTACATGAGCTCCCTAAAAGCGAAGGATCCAAACTCCAAGCCGGTTATCCTGCTTGAGGGCCTTGAGTACCTCCGACTGTACACGGATTTTAAAGGGCTGGCCCGCTTCCTATCCTCTCTGAAGGACTACGTAACTGTAAACAATGGCACCCTTGTAGTGGTTCTCGACAGAAACGCGTGGGAAGAAAGGGAGCTGAAGACCCTGGAAAGACTCCTCAAGTGAGAATTTCCCCTAGCCTGTTTTCTTCAAGGGCCTCCTTTAGCTCCATCGCTATCCTCCTGCCGGTGCTGACTGGAAAATCATATCGGAGCCAGGTGTAAGGGGAGCCGTGGACAAAGGGGTTCGTCCCGGCCACAATCCTCGCCGATATCTCGAAGACCACGAACTCCATCTCCGGCGTGAAAACTCCTTCAAGGCAGAACGGACCCCAAAGACCCCCCATGAGCTTTTCGGCGGTCTTCACTACCCTTTCTCCTGCCTCAATGACGTCCATAAGGAGGCTCTCCCTCAGGACGAGCGGGATGTTGCCGACGACGGTGTATTCCGTGCTTATCTCCAGCTCAACCTGCTCCCTTGCCGGAATCCTTCCTATCGCGTCCGCGTTGGACTCGTAGCGTCTGTCAATGCTCATTAGTTCGAGCTCCCCATTGAGCTTTGAGTAGAAGTAGTGGGGGTAAACTGGAACTCCTATGACGTACTCCTGTATCTGGATGTTTTTCAGATCTTCCTTGTTCCAAACTCCGAGCCTTTCAGCTTTCCTCCAGAAGTCCTCGGGAGAGCTTGCCAGGAAATAGCCCCTTCCACCGCCAGCGCCGAAGGGCTTGACGATCACCGGCCCGTCTATATCGTCCGGATCCTCGTAAACCCTCGGGAGTCTCAGTCCAGCTTTCTCCAGCCACTTTCTTTCGAGGGAGCGGTCGCTCTCCCACCTAAGCACGACTTTGTTGCCGTAGTAGGGAACCCTCATCCCCTCAACCAGCTCAACGCCGAGGTGGGCCACGAAGGAGCCGGTGGGAATGATGACTGCCCCAAGCCCGAGCAGTTCTTCCTCTGGGTATTCCCCCTCTATGAAGTGATCCGCCACCGGGAAGTACTTCGTGTAGAGCGGCCTGACTCTGGAAGGGCCAAAGGCTACCGTCTTGAACCCTTCCTCCTTGGCTCCCTTCAAGATCTGAAGGGCTGAATGGGAAGCGTAGGTCGCTATCTTCATTCCTCCTCACCCAGGAGCTTTGGTAGGGACTCGTGAACCTCCTTAAGCTTGGAAACTGGCTTCCTCAGGAGTTCTTCTTTGCCCCAGAGGAAGACGGCCTCGCTTCCCCCAGCCCTGCCGATGACTGTGAAGTGCCTGAAGATTGCCTTAAGCTTCTCAAGGCTTTCCTCTGGGAAGGCAACGATGTAGCGGCCGTGGCTCTCGCTGAAGGCAACCTCAATGGGGTTCGAGGTTTCAGCGGGAACCTTCGAGAGGTCGGCGGTGAAGCCGACTCTGCTAGCAACGGCCATCTCAGCCAGAGCTACTGCTATTCCTCCCTTGCTGACGTCGTGGACGGCCCTCACGAGGCCCCTCTTGATCGCCTCAAGGATCCCCTCGGCGTTCGTCTTCTCCTCTTCGAGGTTTACTCTGGGAGCGATTCCCCCGGTTATGCTGAGCCTCGCGTAGAGCTCAGAGCCGCCGAGCTCCTTGCTAGTGATTCCAACGATCCCTATGAGAAGTCCATCTTCGAGGCCGAAGCCCGGTATCTTCTCAAGCTCCACCTTTCCAAGGCCGGCAACGACGGGAGTCGGCTTTATCGGTCTGTCAACGACTTCGTTGTAGAAGCTGACGTTTCCGCTCACGTACGCTAAGCCAAAGGCTCTGGCGGCATCGGCCAGCCCTCTAACCGTCTCGGCAAAGCTCCAGTATACTTCCGGCCTCTCCGGAGAGGCGAAGTTGAGGTTGTCAACGAGCGCTAAAGGCTCAGCACCCACGCTCACGAGGTTCCTAACGACCTCTGCAACGGCTCCCATAGCCCCGTGGTACGGGTTCAGGTGGCTGTGGTTGGGGTTTCCATCTGCGACGAACGCTAATCCGTAGCGCTCGTTTATTCTGAGCACGGCCGCGTCGAAGCCCGGCTTCACGACGGTCCTTCCCTGAACCTCGTGATCATACTGCTCCCATACCCAGCGCTTACTAAGGATGTTCGGACTGCTCCAGACGAGATCAAAGGCCTCAGAGAAGCTTACATCTGGAGTTTCGACGTCCTTCTCAAGGCTGTATGGCTTCATCTCCCACTCTATTGTCGGGACGTCCGTGAGGAGTTCTATTGGAAGGTCCGCGACTTTTTCGCCGTTCCAGTAGACGACGTAGCGCGGTTCCTCGATGGTTTCTCCGATGACTGTCCATTCAAGGCCGTACTTATCGAAAATCCTCCCAATCTCTTCAACGTTCTCGGGTTTTACAGCAAGGAGCATCCTCTCCTGGCTCTCGGATATCATGACCTCCGCCGGCGTCATGTTCGGCTCCCTAAGCGGGACGCGGTCGGCGTAGATGATTGCGCCAAAGCCCTTCTTCCCCGCCATCTCCGAGGAGGCGCAGGTTAAACCCCCTCCCCCGAGGTCTTTGAGCGCTCTAACCTTCCCTGTGTAGACTGCCTCAAGCGTGGCTTCAATTAGGAGCTTTTCCGTGAAGGGGTCAGGAATCTGCACCGCGGAGCGGTCTTCCTCTTCAGCGTTCTCGCTCAGCTCCTCGCTCGCGAAGGTTACGCCATGAATTCCGTCCCTTCCGGTTCTGTTGCCAACGAGGACGAGCTTTAGTCCCGCTTCCCCAACGTAGCTGTGGACGAGGTGCTCCGGTCTCATTGTCCCGATGCATGCAACGTTAACGAGCGTGTAGTTATCGAGGCTCCCGTCGAACTCGGTTTCACCGCCGACTGTTGGAACGCCTATCCTGTTGCCGTAGTCCGCTATTCCCTTCACGACTCCATGGAGGAGGTAGCGGTTCCTCTCCTTCTCAAGCGGCCCGAAGCGTATCGGATCAAGCAAAGCTATCGGCCTTGCACCCATGCACAGAATATCCCTAACGATTCCGCCGACACCCGTGGCGGCACCGCCATAGGGTTCAACAGCCGAGGGGTGGTTGTGGCTCTCTATCCCGACGACTATCCAGGTCTCGTCATCGAACTTCACTATTCCGGCATCCTCTCCCGGGCCCAGAACAACGTGCTCGTTCTCCGTTGGCAGGAGCTTAAGAAGGGGCCTGCTCGATTTATATGAGGCGTGCTCGCTCCACATGACCTCGAGCATGGCCTTCTCCACTTCGTTCGGCTTCCTTCCGAGCCTTTCGCGGGTGAGCTTCTCCTCATGCGGGAACATCGTGACACCTCCTTGATTATCAGAAAAATGTAAAAATTTGGAGTTTTTAAGGTTTATTTTAACAAAAAAATGTAGAATCAAATCCTGAACAGCATCTCTGGGATGTCTTTAACCCTCTCGTCCGTGTAGTTTATGAAGGCCTTGAGGAGCCGGTAGATCTTGAAAAGCCTCGCCTCCTCGTCGGTTCTTGGCCTTTCGCCCCTGTCCGCACGCGAAAAGGCGTCGAGGACATCGAAGCGCTTAGCTAAAAGTCTCGGAGTCTCCTCCTCCATCAGCCAGTTTATGAAGTAGTAGACGTTGAGGGCCCTTTCCCTTTCGGTGGGATAGAGCTCCTGGACAAGCGAAAACGCCTCCACAATGACGTTCTCCATCTCCTTCGGCGAGAGTTTTTCCAAGGCCCGTAGGTACCCCTCTTTCAGCTCCCTCACTGTCTCGTCCTCGCGGTAGCTTGATTTCCACAGTTCAACGCCCCTCAGCACCCTCCTCGGGTTCCTGACGTAAACAGCACCTTCATTTCCGTCAACGATTACTTCATCTCCTTCCCTTATCGCCTCAACGTCAACCCCGACCACGCAGGGAATCCCGAGCTCCCTCGCTATTATCGCTGGGTGGGAGAGGATGCTGTCCACTTTCGTCACTATTCCGGCGGCTTTCGCGAAGAGGTTGTAGTGCTCGACGTGGAGGACGTAGGTGACAAGAACTTCACTTTCCTTGAACACCCTCTCAGCCTCTTCTGGAGGCTGGTCGTCGAGCACAAACCGTGCCCTGCCCCTCGCCACTCCTGGGTTCGCGGGGATGCCCTTCAAAGCGTGCCAGTTCTCGGTTTTGAAGTCTTCTACTTCTCTGGTTTGGTTCAAAACCGTTATGTCCCTTGACTGGAGTATCCAGAGCGTTCCATCGTAGGCCCACTCTATATCCTGTGGCCTTCCAAAGAGGGACTCAACCTCAAGGCCCACTGTGAGTAACTCCCTCATGAGCTCATTCTCAACTTTGTCGGGATTTCTCGGCAGTAAGACACGCTCACCGCTTTTTCTTCCACCTACAAGTTCCTCACCGCTTCCTCTTACGAACTCGACTAAGGCTTTTTCCAGTTCAGATGGCGAGCGGGTGAAGAGCACTCCCGCGAACTTGGGCGTTATCTCCTTCTGGACTATCGCCGCCATCCTCGGCTCTTCTTTTAAGCCCATTCGCTCCATGTAGGTCCTGACCCTCTCAGAACCAGTACTCTCAAAAACTCTCTCTATCCCCCTGATTAGGTCATCGAAGGATTTTATCCCCGTAACGCTCTCGAAAACCCCTGCAAAGCTTGCCTTAGAGCCGTCTTCGGCCGTTGCGGAACTGCGCACGACGACTGGGAACTCTCCTTCGAGGAGGTAGGGGGAGTTGAAGTACTCCCCCACCTCTTCCACAACTTCATGAGGGAGCTTTCCTTCCTCCTTCCAGAGATCGTAGGCCCTTGTTGTTACTACGAAGCCGATAGGAACGTTGAAGTACCTTGTGAGGATCGAAAGACGGTGAGCCTTGTTCCCTATCTCCTCGACACTTCCTCCCGCGGAAAGCGAGCGGACGAACATTTATAATCCCCTTTAGTGAAGAGAACACTACACTAAAAAGGTTTTGGATAAAGAGGGTAAAGAAAAGATGAGAGGTTACCTCCTCGCCCACTCCACCATGCTCCTGAACAGCCTCAGTCCGTCCTCGCTTCCTAGAAAGCGGTCGCTCGCCCTCTCCGGGTGGGGCATCGTCCCTAGTACGTTGCCCTTCTCGTTGGCCACCGCCGCTATGTTGAGGAGCGAGCCGTTGGGGTTTGCCTCTTCCGTGATGTTCCCCTTCTCATCGCTGTACTGGAAAACGACTCTGACCTTCGATGGCTCGTCAACGTAGTAGTTGCCCTCGGCGTGGGCTATCGGCATCCTTATGGTCTCTCCGGGCTCGTAGAGCTGGGTGAAAGGAGTCTCGGTATCGGCGACCTTGAGATGAACCCACCTGCATATAAACCTCGGAACCTTGTTGGGCCTCAGTGCGCCGGGAAGAAGACCTGATTCAGTCAGAATCTGGAAGCCGTTGCATATCCCCAGAACCGGCCTCCCGTCGCGCGCGAACTCCTTAACCTCCTCCATTATTTCCTGCCTTGCCGCTATCGCTCCTGCTCTTAGGTAGTCGGCGTAGCTGAAGCCCCCCGGAAGAACGACGCCGTCAAAGTCCTTCAGCGAGGTCTTGTACCACACTCTCTCCGCTTCCGCTCCAGCCTTCCTTATCGCCCTCTCCGTCTCGAAGTCGCAGTTAGTTCCGGGAAAGACGACGACGGCAAACTTCACCATCTCAGCTCACCGGTTCCACGCTGTACTCCCACTCGTGGATGAGCGGATTGGCGAGGAGCTTCCTGCACATCTCCTCTGCCTCTTCCTCTGGCTTTTCGCTCTCGAGCTCGAACTCGAAGTACTTGGGAACGCGCAGATTCTCGACGTTGAAACCGAGGTTTCTAAGCGCTTTCTGGATGACCCTTCCCTCGGGGTCGTTGAGGCCTTCCTTAAGCCGCACGATGACCTTAACCTTCCACCTCATCTTTATCACCTTATCAGAAAAATGTAAAAAGTTTGGTTTTTTAAGGTTTGTTTTAACTAAAAAATGTCAATAAATGCGGAACGGGTTCAACTTGGAAGAATTCTGAAAAAGAGAAGGGAATTGGATCAGGCCCCGAGCTCTTCAACTGGGAGCCTCATCCTTGCGGACGCTAGGAGGGCCAGGATTCCCAGGATGGGCATGGCCAGGTAGATGAGCATTCCCGTGGTGACTCCATGAACGAGCATGAACATGACGTTTGGAGCCACCGCGTTGGCGCTGTTGGAGATGAGACCGAGCGCAAAGCTGGCCTCGGGGTAGATCTCCTTGGGATAAGTCGCTGGAGCCGTTGTCCAGAACGCCGGACCGGTGCCCTGCACTATACCAGTTATTGCAAAGCCCACCAGTGCCAGGGTGTAGTCGTTGGCCGCTATTGCCTTCCAGATAACGAAGAGGCCGAGGAAGGTCACGATGTATGAAATTGTCATGACGCTCACGATGGCCTTAAAGAGACCCCTGTTGCTTGGGTTGCTCACTGAGAGACGGTAGCCTAGGTAGCCCATTATTATCGACCAGAGGCCGAGGGAAACTTCGAGCGCTATCACCAGGTTCGAGACCTGGGGATCAGTAAAGCTGGTGTTGTGGATCGTGAACGAGCCGAGGGT
This sequence comes from Thermococcus profundus, assembly GCF_002214585.1. Classification (NCBI taxonomy): domain Archaea; kingdom Methanobacteriati; phylum Methanobacteriota; class Thermococci; order Thermococcales; family Thermococcaceae; genus Thermococcus; species Thermococcus profundus. The sequence continues at coordinate 1,578,364 of NZ_CP014862.1, read as the reverse complement.
GAAGATTATCCAGAGGGCCGGGAAAAACGTGAAGCCGAAAACCCAGGTGAAGGGCATCTTCCAGACGTTTGAACCCTTTGAAGAGTGCTTTGTCTTGGGTATCTCAAAATCATCGACGAGGATCCACCAGAGGGCCAGGGCCGCGTACATCACGAGGGCCGAGATGAGGAAGACCTCCTTCACTGCACCCCACTCCGCAGACTTTCCTCCAGCCCACTTGACGAGGAGTATCCCGTAGAGGCCCCCCCAGAAGATTCCGGAGAGAACGACACCCTTGGCAAAGGGCCTTTCGGCGACGAACATCCTGGCTATGTGGGTGCTGAAAACCGCTATAAGGGCCACTATGAATCCCTGGAAGAACCTGAGGATCACAACCATCCACCAGTTCCCGACGAAGGGGATTATAAACTGGGGTATCGCGGCAAAGCTCATTATTAAAGCGACGCTCCTTTTGAAAGACCCCTTGAACAGGCTCGTTCCGCCTAGGAGGAACGCGACGAATAGACCGACGACGTAGGCCGTCTGCTGATAGCTCATGGCCGTTTCTGCTATACCGTAGTGATTCAGGGCGGCATCTTTGAACTTCTCGAGCATGTGCATGGTTCCAAAGCCCGCCGCGACGAGTAGCATATCAAGGAACACGAACTTCCAGCGATTTCCTTCTCCCATGTTGGCACCTCCAGTTGAGAGTGATCGTTTCGGCGGTTATAGCTCACGGAAGGTCTTAAAAAAGTTCCCCGAAGGAAGTGCGGTTCTTCTGAAGAAATCCAAAAGCAAGTGCGGAGAATCGAGAGAAATTGAGAATATTTGCTGGATGCCTCGGTGCATTTCAAAAGGTAAGAATAAGAAATCAGGTTACGACCTTCTCAAGCTCATCCAGCTCCACCGCCCTCTTTATCTCAAGCGCCACCCTCCTTCCGGTGCTCATCGGTTTCCTCCAAAGGGCGTTGCCGTATGGATGACCCATCGCCATGTGGATGTTGGTTCCTCCACCGGTTCTTGGGGCAACGTCGTAGATGTAGAAGTTCAGGTCTTTGTCCACCGCGGTTTGAAGGGTGAACGGTCCTATTATTCCGGGATGATAGTACTTCTGGGTCGCCTCAACATACTTCTCAGCCATGTCGAAGACTTTCTCCAAAAGCGACTCGCGGAGCGTTGAGGAAGCGTGTCCCGTAACGGTGTACTCCGGCTCGAACTGGTGCTCGGGAAGGGTGAGCTGCTGGCTCGCCGGAAGCCTCACGTGGCCGTCCAAGCTGGTCTCGAAGCGCCAGTCTATCCCTAAGAGTTCAATTTCCCCGTCGAGCGGTGAGTAGAAAAAGTCAAAATTGAAGACCGGTCCGATTATGTAGCGCTCTATCCGGGCCTTTGCGAGATCCTCCTCGGTGATGACGCCGAGCTTGATGAGCTTCTCCGCCTTCTCCTGGAACTCTTTATAACTAGCGGCCGTGAAGAAGCCCCTCTCGAGCCTCTTCTTGGCGTGCGGGAGTTTGACTATGACCAAACCGACGTCATCAATCTCCTCGGGTTTGACCTCCTCGGGATAGGGGAGGCCGGCCTTGTCCAGGAGCCAGTAGTAGCTCTTCTCCTCGCTCCTCTCCTCGCTCCTGAGAAGGTTCCTGCTCCCGAAGAGGGGAACCTTAAACTCGTTCTCCACTCTGTCAATGCCCGTGTAGACCACGAACGACCTGTTCGGAACGAAGATCACGTTCCTCTTAATCAACTCTTCCTGAACATCTACGATGTGGGCAAACTTCTCCAGGATCATGACCTCGTCAATAAAGCCCTTCGTGAGGCCGTCCCGCGTCTTTCTGGCTTTGAAGTACTCGGCGTACGTTCTGTGCCTCCCCCTCTGGGCAACGACCAGAACCGGCAGGCCCTCCTCCTTGGCACCGTCCGCTATGTCAAGGGCAGAATGGCTCCCGATTACTCCAACGGTTATCCTTTCCGGATCGTACTTCTCAAGGATTCCCAAAATCTCGTCCCTGTTTATCATAACAACCACCTCAGCATGAGTTTGGCTCAAGCTCCTTTCCGAACTCCCGCATGATGCGGATCCTCTTCTCGACGCTCTCCTTCGTTCCAATGTCAGCCCTGTAGAAGACCTCCCCCTTCACGCCCTTTATCCCAGTGGAGGAAATCCTCTCAGCCTCTTCCAGCGAATCAGCAATCCCCACAACTGCCAGTGCCCTCGAGCCGAGCATCGTGAGGTTCTCGTCTATGGAGGCGTAGTAGAGCCTTGCACCGGCTTCCCTAATTCCTTCCTCATCAACCTCGACCTTCACCCCCCTGAGGGGGTTCGTCGGATAACCTTTGGGCGCGAGGTACTTCACGACGGTCGCCTTGCTCTCAAACTCCGCCTTTCTGAGGTTCCCGTCAGCTATCCCCTCCGCAACATCTGTCAGCGGCGTCTTCAAAAGAGGCAGGACGTTCATGGCCTCGGGATCGCCGAAGCGGGCGTTGTACTCGATTATAACCGGTCCGTCCTTTGAGAGCATGAACTGGCCGTAGAGGATGCCTTTGTAGGGCGTCCCCTCCTTCCTCATAGCCTTGACAGTTGCTTTGAGCGTCTCAAGGGCCTTCTCATAGTCTTCCTTCGTAACGAACGGCAAAAGATGATTGGGGCAGGAGTAGCTCCCCATGCCACCGGTTATCGGTCCTCTATCGTCCTCGTAGGCGTGTGGGTAGTCCTGGGCGAGGGGCATCGGGATGACCTTCTTTCCATCCGTGAAGACCTGGAAGGTAAACTCCACGCCGTCGGTGCGCTCCTCGACGAGGACCTTTCCGTCCCTCCTTATCAGCTCCTCCGCGTAGGCCTTGGCTTCCTCGTTGTTCCCCAGCTGGTAGCCAACTACCTTGACACCTTTTCCACCGGTCAGGCCGAGGGGCTTGACGACGACGGGTTTTCCAAAGTCGTCTATCCACGAGCGCATCTCGGCCGGGTCGTCAAAAACGCGGAATGTCTTCCTCCCCGGGATTTTATGGCGTTCCATGAAGGCCCTCGCGAAGGCCTTGTCGGTCTCCAATCTGGCCGCTTCTTTTGAAGGGCCAACCGCTGGAATCCCGTTCTCCTCGAGGACGTTCACCACTCCTTTCTCCAGAGGTGCCTCAGGGCCGATAAAGGCTATATCCACGCCCCATTTGAGGGCGAAGTCAAGAACCTTTCCAACATCCGTTTCTTTCGCCAGCTCGTAGTCCTTGGAAAGCCTCGCGAGACCGGGGTTCTTGTGTTTGCTGACGAGGTAGAGCTCTGAACCGCTCCTTACGAGGGCCTCTCCAATCGCGTGCTCCCTTCCACCACCACCGACGAGAAGGATCTTCATGAGTTTCACCACTTATTTGTTAAAATATGAAGTTTTTAAGCTTTATTTTTACTGACATATGGCAAAAACTGTTTAATATGGGTTAGCTCTACAGTATCAAAAGAGGGATGATCATGGAACTTTCTAAGTTCATTGATGCTGTTCCGGAAAATGGCACGCTTACGATCATTGCAAGGGGCCCTGATTCCAACGGCGACGTCTTTGGGATAATGCTCCTCAAGGAGCTCCTAAAAAGGGGAGAGCCGATCTTTGTGATTCTGTACGAGCCGTTGCTTGTCTTCAGATCGAACCTTGAGAGGGAGGGGATTTCCTTAGAGGAAGCCCTCAGTGAGAGGTTTATGGTGTTTGATGTCTTTGGGAGCTTTAAGGGTATAGAACGTGACCTTCCGTACGTTTATCAGCTAAAGGGGTATCTCGATGACGGTGTCTTTGTGACCAAATATCGGGAGTTTATAAAATCCCTGGCGGAGAGGTTTGCGGGAGAGCGGCTGTGGATCTTTACGTACCTCAGCTCCGGGGCTTGCAAGCTGTTTAAGAACCCCAAGAAGACGTATCAGCTGGGCTGGGGCGCTGAGATCGAGGTGATGGGTAGTATCCCTGATGTTCGTGCAATTTTGGTTTACGACAGCACCGATTGTCCGGAGATTGAGGGTTTCCTCTACACGTTCTCCGATGTTGTGATCGAGGTGCTCAGAGAAGGTCTTGGGAGAAGGGCTTATATAACGAAGGGACCTGAATCCAGGGTTTTTGATCCATTTGCGGGTGGTGAAGATGGTTGAACTCGGGATAAAAGCCCTGGATAGGACTCTTGGAGGGATTAAGGAGCACTCGTATATACTGCTTCATGAGGAGGATCCCCGCTCTCTCGGCCGCGAGCTGGTCTTTGAGTTCATGAGACGCAAGCTTGATGAAGACAACCTCATAGGATTCTTCAATATCAGCCACCCCCTTTCAATTCTCATTGACATGCTGGAAAGGAGGGGCATAAGGGTTAGAGCATACCTAGACTCCCTCAACCTAGCGATAGTGGATACTTTTGGAAGCTTTTACGGCCCGAGGCTGGAGAGGCGCGGTATCTGGTACCTCTCCGGTTCGCTCTCTTACGAGCTTTTGTCCAGGAAATACGCCGAAGCCGTCAGGGCGCACAAGGAACTCTGGAAGAACGAAAACATGTTCGAGGGAAGGGAACTGTGGGGAGTCGCCATGGATGTTTCAGAGTATTCGAGCATCTTTGGAGAGACCAACGCGCTGAGCTACTTCGAGGTCTCGGCCGAGATCAGGAGGCGGCACAGGGCATACAGGGAGTATCCCACGGGCACTAACATATGGGTCTTTTCAGGAAAGCAGGATCGTGTGTTCTCGTCCCTTTACAGGCGGGTTGATTACGTCATGAGAACTAGAAGTGAGCTCACCGAGGACGGGGTGAAGCGCTATCTGCACGTACTCAAGGCCCCGGGAGTGTCGGAGATTATAACCTTCGAGTACGCTTTCACAGGGAAAGGCATTGAGCTGGAGAGAATCGATTAACAAGAAAATGTTTATTCTTCTCAAAAATTTTTTAAATTTTGGCTGTTTTAATGTCAATGGTGATCCCATGAAGGTTCTGGTGGTGATGGGTAGTAGGAGCGACTCCCATATAGCGGAGAAGGTCACAGCGGTTCTCGATGAGTTTGAAGTTCCCTACGACGTCGAGGTTGCATCCGCACACAGAAATCCAAAGAAAGTCGAAGAGCTTGCAGAGAAAGACTACGACGTTTTCATTGCCATAGCGGGCTTAAGCGCCGCCCTTCCTGGGGTTATAGCGGCCCACACTACCAAACCGGTCATAGGAGTCCCAGTTTCGGCCAAGCTCGGGGGTCTTGACGCCCTTCTCAGCATTGCCCAGCTTCCCCCCGGTGTTCCGGTCGCGACCGTCGGCATAGACAACGGGAAGAACGCGGCTTTGCTTGCCGTTGAGATCCTGGCACTGAAGGACGAGGGGCTGAGGAAGAAGCTTGAGGAATACCGCGAGAGGATGAGGGGCTGAGCCCCGGCTCTTCTCGATATCCTTATATACACCGACCTCCCAGAGGGGATTATCAAGGGTGATAGTATGGAAGAGGCATCTTTTAAGTGCGAACGCTGTGGGGCCCCGCTGGAGATTTCTCCCGAGACAATAGTGGCGGTCTGTCCGTACTGCGGTTTTCCAAACCACATAAGCGGCAACCTCAAGACTGAGAACATATACATCGTTCCCTCTCTGGATAAGAACGCAATAGCCGGGGCCTTTTGGAAGAGGGTAGAAAGGGACTTCGACCTCAAGCGCATAAAGGACGAGATAGACATCGTTGGGATAGAGGGCCACTACGCCCCCTACTGGAGCGGGACGGTTCACGTCTACGGAACCGTCCGCTACATGAAGAGGGAGGAGGAGTGCCACACTGACTCAAAGGGAAACACCCATTGTCATACGGTTGAGAGGCACTACACCGAACGGGTGGACGAGAACATGAGGCTCCTGGGGTCTGCCAGGAGGCAGGTTAAAAGCTTCGGCGTTGACGACATTATAACGCACTTCTCCAAGACGTGGCCAAAGGGTAAAAGGCTCCTCGGCCTTGGGGAGGACGAGTGGGGCAGGATAAAGCTTGAGATCCTCAACACGGAGATGGACGAGAGGCATGCCCGGTTGATAATGCGTGAGGACTCGATAGACATAGTGAGGAACCGCTTCCTAGCGAAGTCGGACAGGATAGAGCGCTTTGATATCCATGCAGAGGAACCTCAGGATGTTAGGCTTCTCCTACTCCCGATGTGGACGGTCTACTACCGCTACGGCAATTCCATATTCCAGGCCGTTTTCGCGGGCTGGGACGGCAAAGATGTCGCGGCAACGGAGCCCATGAACGTCTTCAGACAGGCAGAGTATCTAACTGGCTCAGGGGCGGGGATACTCATCGCCTCCTTCGGCGCGGCGGCATTTGGGGCGTCGCCGGTTTTTGCGGTCATCGCCCTGGTCGGTGGAGCGGCTTTGAGCTGGTTCGCCGGAAGCAAGGTTCTCGAAGGCCAGCGCGTTGAGCGCGAGAGGAAGGGGATACTGGGGTGATACCATGGAGGTAACGTGTCCAACCTGCTCCGCGACCTTCAAGGTTCCCGATACTGTAAGCGTAGTCACATGTCCCTACTGCGGGACGACGTTCCATGTCCACACGGGAAAAGAGGCTGAAGTCGAGCACTTCTTCTTCCCGCCAATGAGGGAAGACCCGGCTGGAAAGCTCCTCAAGTTCCTCTCAAGGCAGTACGGTGCCCCCGCCGATCTGACTGGGGCGAGGGTGGTGAAGAAGGAACTCCACTGGATTCCGGTTTACTTCTTCTACCTCCATGGAAAGAGCAGGCTCAAAGAGACCGTCGAGGAAGTTGAGTTCCTGGGGATCCCTGCTGGATCGCCGTTCAAGACCCTCCTGATGGAGTACCCATTCCCTATGAGGGGGAAAAGGTTCTTCGACGAAAACATTGTAAAGAAGGGAAAGTACTACGAGCCTGAGCTGAAGAAGGAAGAGGCCGAGGAGATAGCCCGCTCCAGACTCCAGAGTGCGCTGAAAAAGGAGGCGAGCGAGGAAAGCAGCAGAACTGGAGAGCTTGAGCTGAACGTCAAGTTCCAGGGGCTCGTGCACTACCCAGTCTGGGAGGTCCACTACGAATACGGCGGAAACGGCTTCGTGAACTTTGTGGATGGAACCGATGGAAGGGTCATACGCGGGGAGTACCCCCTCATGAGTGAGGCCAGGAAGAAGGCTACCCTTCTGGGATCCGCGCTTATAGGGGTTGGAATCCTTCTGGGCGCGATAGCCTCCGGAGTTATGAGTAACATCTGGGGCCTCGTTGGCGGCCTTGCCTCGGGAATAGCGGGAGGAGGGGCCATATTCTCCAAAGGCTCCGTGAGCAAGAGGGTCGTCAGCGAGGTTGTGAAGACCAACCGCGGCAACGTTTATTTCAGGTCACTGTGAGGTGGTATTATGGGAAAGGAAACTTCGGTATGGGAAAAGCTTGAGCTCCTTATTCCGGGCTTCCACGGCTACAAGAAGAAGGAGCTGTTGAGGGAAGACGACAGGCTCGTCAGAGCCAAGGTCGCTGAGATGCTCGCCGGAGCCAGGAGGGAGCTTGAAAGGGCCCTCCAGAGATGCGCCATGGTGAACTGTTCCCAGCTAACTTCTATAGACAGCCTGAGGAAGAGGCTCGTCATGCTGGAAGGGAAGGTCAAGCACGCCGAGGCAGGCTACGCCGGCTACTTCGACAGAGTGAAGGTGAAGGAGAAGGAGATAGAGAAGCTCATCGAGCACGATACTAAGATGATCGAGCTGGCGGAGGGCATCAAAGAGCTGGCCGGTTCAATAAGTAGTGCTGTGGCGGATCCGGCCAGGCTAGGCGCGGCAGTCCTTGAGCTGGACGACAGGCTGGTTCAGTTTGAGGGGACTTTTGATGAAAGGGCCGCGATACTGAGGGGTGAGTGATATGGTTCAAGTTATAGAGTGGGTCAACCCAGGGGAGGACGAGATAATCTGGCGCTACCCCAACGAGGTAATAAAGTGGGGTGCCCAGCTGATAGTCCACGAGTACGAGGTAGCCGTCTTCATGCGCGACGGGAAGGTTTACGATGTCTTCGGGCCGGGAAGGCATACGCTGACGACTCAAAATCTTCCCCTCCTCTACAAGCTCGTGGGTGGGGGAAACAGCCCCTTCAAGGCGACCGTGATTTTCGTCAGCATGAAGGAGTTCCAGGGAAGGTACGGCGGTGAGAGCCAGACGAGAGAGCTCGCTCCCATAAAGTACTACGGCGTCTACTGGTTTAAAGTAGCTGATCCAGTTCAGTTCCTCACCGAAGTGGTTGGCGGTCAGAGCCTTTACGATACCGCCGATGTTACAAAGTTCATCCGCGCTTATTTCAACGAGGGTATGATGAAGCACCTCTCAGCTTACTCGATAGTTGACCTCTTCCAGAACCTCGACATGGTGAGCACGCAGGTAAAAGTAAAGCTCATGGAAGACTTCAGGAGGCTGGGTCTCGAGCTGGTTGACGTCAAGATTGAGGGCGTGAACACGACAGATGAGTGGAGGCAGAGGCTCTTCTGGATAATGCAAACGGGCAACGCTCAAACCGTCATGCAGATGGACACTGCCAAGCAGGTGGCAGCTGAGTTGGGGAAGAGCGGGAGCGCCTCCGTCGGCACAGGAATGGTCCTCATTCCGCAGCTGATGCAGCCGCAGGCCCCGGCCCAGCCGGCTCAACCCTACGCTGGTGGAGGGGTTCCTCCGGCTGGCTACGGTGGGGCTCAGCAGGCCACACCACAGGCTCAGCAGCAAACACAGGAAATCTGTCCCTACTGCGGCAAACCGCTTCCACCGGGAGCCAAGTTCTGTCCCTACTGCGGGCACGAGATAAAGCGCTGTCCCAACGGCCACATAGTTCCGGAGGGGGCCAAGTTCTGCCCGATTTGCGGTGCGAAGATAGAATGAGATTCTTTTATCTTTATCTTCCTCTCATTTTAGGATGAGGAAAAGGTCAACCTAGAAAAAATCAAAGGTAAAGAAGCGGTCAGGCGCACCTCTCCCTGTAGTCTGAGCCTATCTCCTCCTTCTTTTCGACCGGCTCCTTGACGATTATCCTCGCGTCTACCACTACTGCCCCTTCGCCCTCGTTGTAGACGAAGACCGGGTTGAGGTCCATCTCCTTTATGTAGTCCCTGAGGTCGTCAACGAGCTCGCTGACCTTCAGGAGAAGCTGGACGATTGCCTCTATGTCAGCCGGCTCCTCACCGCGCGCTCCAGCCAGAATCGGATAGCTCTTGATCTCGGTTATCATTTTTCTCGCGTCGCGCTCGGTTATCGGGATTATGCGGAAGGTAACGTCCTTGAGAACCTCGACGAAGATTCCTCCAAGGCCGAACATTAGAGCGTGGCCGAACTGCGGGTCCTCGGTGACGCCTATGATTACTTCCCTGCCGACCTTGAGCATCGGGGCTATCAAAACTCCAAGTATCTCGGCATCCGGACGGTATTTGCGCGCGTTCTCGTGGATGACCTCCCACTTTTCCTTGAGCTCCTCCGGGGTCTTTATGTTGAGGAGAACTACCTTGGCGTCGCTCTTGTGAAGAATCTGGGGCGACATGAGCTTCATGGCAACGGGATAGCCTATCTCCTCCGCATAGCGGAGTGCCTCATCGAGGGTCTTAGCCAGCTTTTCCTCCGGGACGGGGAGACCGTAGGCCTTTAGAACCTGCTTGGCCTCGTACTCCACGAGGGCGGTTCTTCCGGATGCCAAAACCTCCTTAATAACTTTGAGGGCTTCCTCCTTCATGGTACCACCACCAAAAATTTGGGGGTCAGGCCCCCCTTCTCAAGTATTCAGCGTACTTAACGAGACCTGCCATGGCGCGGACACCGCGCTCCGGGGTCGGGTAAACTGGAACTCCTTTCTCTTCGAGCATCCTCGCATAGTAGTCGGTCTTCTTGCCGCCCATTGCAACTGCAACTATCGGCTTGTCGCTCTTCTTCTGGTATTCCGCCAGAATGTCGATTATCTTCTCCTCCTCGAGGAGCGGGACCTGGAAGAGGACGATGACGACTATCGCGTCAACGTTCGGGTCGTTCACGAAGCCCTCTATTGCTATCCTGTAGCGCTCCGCGTCCGTGTCTCCAACGACGTCGGTGGGGTTGCCCGGAACGGCGTGCGGCGGGAAGTTTTCCCTCAGGAACTTTATCGTCTCCTCGCTGAGGTCGGCCATTTTGAGGCCGAACTTGGCAACGGCGTCGCTGGCCATAACGCCCGCTCCACCGCCGTCGGTGATTATGCCTATCCTGTCGCCCTTCGGGAGCTTATCCTTGAGGGCTGCAAAGGCTTTAGCCAGGTCGAACATGTGCTCGAAGTCCTCGGCGCGAATTACGCCGGTCTGCTTGAAGACCGCGTCGTAGATCGTGTCCGCCCCAGCGAGCGAGCCGGTATGTGAAGAGGCGGCCTTCGCTCCGTATTCCGTCCTTCCGCTCTTCAGGGCGATTACCGGCTTGACCTTGGTTATTCTCTTAGCGGCCTCAATGAACTTCCTTCCGTCTTTAACGCCCTCGATGTAGAATGTAACGACGTTTATCTCATCGTCGTGGATGAAGTAGTCCATTAGGTCTGCATCGTCAACATCAAGCTTGTTGCCGTAGCTGACCATCTTGCCTATTCCTATCCCGGCCATGGCCGCCCAGTCGAGCATTGCAGCCGCGAAGGCACCGCTCTGGCTGACGAAGGCTATCGGGCCGCTCTTGGGCCTGTCCATCTTGCTCTCGGGCAGGAAGACCGTGTCAACGCCTGTGTCTGGAACGTAAACTCCGACACAGTTGGGACCGATGACCCTTATGCCGTTGGCCTTCGCTATCTCGTATATTTCGCGTTCGAGCTTCTTCCCCTCCTCTCCGAGCTCTCCGAAGCCGCCCGTGATGATTACAACAGCTTTAATGCCCTTCTCTGCGATGTCCCTCATCGTGGCCGGAACGAATTTGGCCGGAATCGATATAACAGCGAGATCGGTATCATCTGGGAGCTCCTTAACGGTCTTGTAGACCTTGTAGCCGTCGATTTCGTCGAGCTTGGGGTTCACGGGGTATATTTCCCCCTTGAAGATTCCGCGCTCCTTGTTCATCTTGAAGTTCTCAAAAATGACGTTTCCGACCTTTCCCTTCTTGTTGGTTGCGCCGATGATAGCGACCGCCTTCGGGTCGAAGAAGGGCTTCATTTCCTCCACTATTCTTTCCGCCATTGGTCTCCCTCCATCAGAAACTGCTTTTCGAGAAAACTTCAATCCGAATGTATAAAAGAGTTGCGTTTTGTAAAAATCGCACTCCAGTGAACTGAAGAGTCCATCAATGCAGATCTCTTAAAAATTTGATGCTTCTCCGGGCTGATTCCAGATCGCTTACCTCGAGGGCCCATGTAACGTCGGGCAGCTTTGGAAGGACTCGTTTCCATGGAACAGTCCCATCACCGAGGGAAAGGTGCTCGTCCCTCTCCCCGGAGTTGTCGTGGAGGTGGACGTGGACGATCCTGTGTCCAAAGAGCTCCATAAAGCGGTCGAAGTTTCTGGTGGTCGTGTTGAGGTGCCCGACGTCAAAGGTTATGCCTATCTCAACACCTTCGATTATCTCCATCAGTCTGTCGCAGTTCTGAGCATCGAGAATAGGGAAGCGCGGCATGTTCTCGACGCCAACTTTAACGCCGTACTCCTCGCTCCAGTGGGAAATCCTTCTGAGGGCCTCACGGTGGATTTCAAGGTATTTTCCTCGGTTCTTCACGCTGATTGGGGAACAGTGCCCGGGATGCATCGTAACGACGAGCGCTTCCAGCTCCGCGGCCAGTTCTATCGTTTCGCGGATTATCCCCAGAGAGGCCTCCTTTATGCGTTCGTTGAATGAGGCTATGTTCAAATCGCTGAAGGGGGCGTGAACAGTGGCTTTTAGTCCATAAGCGTCGAGAACCTTTCTGAAAAATGGCAGATTATCCCGCGTTAGGTAGTGCGGCCACTCGCTCAGTATCTCGATGAAGTCGAAGCCGAGCTCCTTTGCGTCCTTAACCCAATCTTCAAATCCCTCGAGGGTCTTCCCGTTGTAGGCTGTCATCGAGAGGCCTATCATTCAACCACCCACCATCAGCTTGGCCATGAGGACGACGTAGAGGGTTCCGAATATATCGCTGTTGTTCGAGATGAGAGGTATGGCCACGTGGTCCGGGTCGATGTTCTTCTGGAACAGGAAATAAGAGAGGGTGTATGCGTAGAGCATTATGAAGAGCGCCATGAAGGGGTAGGTTATGAGGATCCAGTAAACGGATCCTGGAATGCTTGTGCCGGTAGTTAGCATCATCAGAGCCCCCCCTATTAGTATCTTAGTGGTGCCTATAACTGGGGCCGTCGTGAAGAGCGCTACTATGTCCGTGAATGCCTTCGGGCAGAGAAAGCTCTCGATTTCACCCAGGTGAAGCTTGGTTGATGTCTTTGCGGCTATTATGGAACCGTAGTTGCCAAAGGAGCTGAGAAGTGAGGGATAAATAAAGCTCAGTATCACCGAGGCCTGGATCTCCCCGCTGAACTTTGCCAGCAGGGAACCTGATATGGTTGAGAGAAGGGCGAGGCCGGTTATCGTTATGAAGACCTGTTTGAGCTCCATAAAATCTGCTTTTCTCACCCTGCTCACCGCGGCCACGATGAGGAAGAGGGCTATCGTGGCGTAGTTGAAGAGCCTGAAGCCCTCCGGGGATCTCTCTATCAGGAGTATGAAGAGAACCAGGGACGGGACCGTTAAGAAGTCGCCCATCGACGCCACCAGCGGTGCAGCGACGCTGTCAGGATCGGTGCCACGCTTAAAAGCGAATATCGTGACGAACGAGGTGAAGTAACCGAGTATAAAGGACACGAGTATGGTTGAGGTAACGACTATCAGAAGGACGTCAAAGGCGTTCTTCTTTATCCCGGTGGCGACACCAATGGCCCAGAGCAGGAATATCGGGATGAGAGAGATAAGCATCCTCAAAACGATTTCCTTGAGAACCTTCTTATCCCTGAGGGAGGGCTCGAGATCACCGAGGTAGAGCATCGTAGAGAAGCGTGAGGCCATCGATCCAAAGACGTTCCCACGGAGTCCCATTATGCCTGGGAGAACCACTAGCAGACCCGGAAACTGCTTTCTGATTAGATCAAAGTACTTGCCCAGAAACGTGCCGCCGAATAGGCCAAACACTTGGGACGTGAACAGGGACGGCAGCGTAACCCTGTATGAATCCTTCGTCTTCTCCTTCAGCTCTGCCAGGATTTCCCGGTCGATCACTGGCATCACTCTCCATTCCCTTCACCCCCGAAACGTACCCCCTTGGGGTATTAAACTTTTCGTGGCGAAAACTAAATAAGACTCGCTCCGTTTCTCCATTCAGGTGAGAGCCGGGTGGAAGAGTGGGACGAAATCGAGGTTCCGAGGAACGTTAAGGAGATCTTCGTCGAGATGAAGAACACGGCGGAGCTTATGGTCGACCTCGCGTACTCCTCCGTCCTCTTCCAGGAGAAGGAAATAGCGGAGGAGGTTCTTGAGCTTGAGGAGTACCTTGATCTTCTCAACTATCACTTAACCGTAAGGGCCGTTCTCGCCGCGAGGAGCCCAAAGGAGGCGGAACAGATAACCGCGATACTCCAGATGGGGAGGGCGATAGACGAGATCTCCAACGCCGCGGCGGATCTGGCGAAGATGGTCCTTGAGGAGAAGCTCCACCCTCTCGTCAGGGAAGTGATCCTTGAGAGCGAGGAGACGATAGGAAAGGTTGAGGTCTCCCCGGAGTCCATTCTCGTTGGAAAGACCCTGGAGGAACTCGACCTGGCGACGAACACCGGGGTATGGGTCGCCGCCATAAGGCGCGGCAAGCGCTGGATATTCGATCCCGACGAGGACACGAAGGTCATGCCCGGGGATATACTCATCGGCAGGGGAACGAGAACGGCACTCGACTACCTGAAGGAGATAGCCAGGGGAATTCTAAAGGTGATGGGAAATGAGTGAGCTCGACGAAATCCGCTCCTGCCTTATAGAGATGAAGGATCTATCGGCCCTCATGGTTGATTTAGCGTTCTCCTCCGTTCTCTACAACAGCGAGGACATAGCTGAGGAGGTCTACCTCCTTGAGGAGAGGATGGACGACCTCACCCTGAAGGTCAAGAAGCTCGTTCTCCGCGCGGCAAAGCACGAGGAAGATCCCGAAAGCCTGCTGAGCATCATAGATCTCGCAGACATAAACGAGCGCATAAGCGACGCTGCCTACGGGGTATCCGACATAATCCTGCGCGACATAGAGCCCCATCCGATAATCAGGAGTATAATGGAGGACACGGAGGAGGAGCTTGGAAGGGTGACCGTCAGGCCGAGCTCTGTTCTTGTGGGCAAGAGCCTCAAGCAGCTCAAGCTCCCGAGCAAGATAGGAACGAGAATACTGGCCATAAAGCGCGGTTCCCGCTACATCTACAACCCCGGAAAGGACGATGTGATACAGGAGGGCGACGTTCTCATAGCCGTGGGTCCAGACCTCGACAAGCTGAGGAAGCTCGCCGGGGAAGAAGTGGATGAGGATTGAAGCTTTCAGGAAAATCGAAATACGGGGTTTTAAAGCCCCGTTCTCTTCTTCACCACCTCAAGCGCCCTCTCCGCATCTTCCCTGAACTCCGGAAGGTCAAGCATCTCCATCGTCTCCGGAAGCGGAACTCCGAGTTCTTCATGCCATCCCCTAAGCCTGTAGAACTCCCTTTTAGCTTCGATGAAGTCGTTGTAGTCTATGAAGGCCGCGTTGCCCTCTGCTGGCCCATCCTGTTCAGGCTCCCACCAGCGCGGCGGAATCATGTCGTCTATTGGAGGGGTAACCCAGTCTAGGACGTCGTGTATCCTCGCTATGCTCTCAACGGCCCATGCCCTCTTCCTCAGCTCCTCTACCGTCCACTCCTCGCCTGTGGCGAGTGAATAAAGTCTGGCAAGGTCTTCCATCTTGTAGGGCACGAACTTACAGGTTCCAAGCATGTCGGTGATGTAGCTCTCGTCCCTTCCTTCGATCATCGAAGGCACGAGTTCCTTAGCCGGCCCCTGGTTGGGGAGCTGGTGCGGCCTCGGCCAGCCGCGGAGGTGAGAGGCACCAACATCAGCAGTGGCGTAGCTTAGAGCATAAGTCCTCCTGCCACGCGGGTCCCAGGCCGGGCTCTCCATGCCCTTGACGTGGACGGCAAACTCGCAACCTCTACCCAACCTTTCACAGGCGCGCTTGACTCCATCGGCAAGGATTGCACCGATGCCCCTTCTCTCAGCCATTAGCTTTATGAGCTTCTCTTCCGCCTCTGCATCGCCGAATCCCTTTACCTGGAAGCCTATCTCGTCCTCGCCGATTAAACCGCGCTCGACCATCTCAAAGAGCCAGCCTATCGTTGCTCCGGTGGCTATGCTGTCCATTCCGTAGTCGTTTACGAGGTGGATGAAGTAAGCCACCGCTGGGAAGTCAAAGACACCGGTTGCAGCTCCTAGCATCGCTATGCTCTCATATTCGGGCTTGACACGGAATTTCCTGCCCTTGTATTCCACTTCTACATACCTGGCACACTTTATCGGGCAGCTCTTACCGTGTACGAACCACTCCGGCTCTATCTCGTACTTCTTCACCTCGTCGCCGCCGAGCTTGCTCGCCAGCTCGTCCGGGATGTAGGGCCTCGAGAAGTTGTAGGCTGGACTCATGCCTAGTGAAGCCGCACTCCTCAGGGCGTCGCTCGTTCCGTAGGTTCTGGTGTGCTCGTACTTGGGATTGGTAGCGAACTCGTTGTAATACTCTTCCCAGAGCCTCTGGAACTCGTCAGGATCAGCCACCTTCGGTTTCTCACCCGGCTCGACTACAACTGCCTTTACCCTCTTGCTCCCGAGAACAGCACCCAGGCCGCCCCTTCCGCTGGCCCTCTCGGTGTCGTAGATTACGTCCGCTATCCTGCTGAGCCTCTCGCCGGCGGAGCCGACTAATGCCATGCTCGCCGTCGGGTATTCCTCCCAGAGCTTCTTCGCTACCTCGTAGTTGCCCTTGCCCCAGAGATTGCTAGCGTCCTTAATCTCAACCTCTCCGTCGTGGATGTACAGATAGACCGGCTCCTCGCTCTTTCCCTCGATTATGAGTGCATCGAAGTGGCCCTTAAGCTTTGGACCAAAGGCGTCTCCACCGCTGGAGTCGCTGATGAGCTTCGTCTCTGGGCTTTTGCTCACCGCTATGACCTTGCTTGAACCGGGAACGAGGCCTGTGAGCCCTCCCGTCGCAAAGACGAACTTGTTGGCCGGGCTTAGTGGATCGGTCCCCGGTGGAACCTCTTTGTAGATGATGTAATAACCCAGCCCCTTCCCGCCTATGAACTTCCTTATCACACCATCCGGAAGCTCCTCGTAGGTTACCTTACCTGTGGTCAGGTTCACACGCGCGATTTTGTTCTGGTAGCCGTACATCAGACGCACCCCCTCGCTTTCCCTCTATCCTCTTCTGAAAGACGCCACCCCATCGCTCCAAAGTTCTCCTCAAGGTGGGCCTTGCTCCCCGCCTTCGGGATGGCTATGACGTTCTCCTCCCAGATGAGATAGTTGAGCGCAACCTGCGCGGCGGTCTTTCCGTACTTCTTCCCAATCTCGGCTAAGCATTCGTTTCTCGCGAGGCTTCCCTTCTCAAGGGGCGTGTAGGCTATCAGCGCAATTTCCTCACGTTTCATGTAGTCGAGAAGACCTGACGTTTCAGGCCAACGGTCTCTGAGGGAGTACTTGACCTCGTTGGCGACTATCTCATACTTCCTCATCTCCTCCTGGCTCCTCTTAAGGAGCTCGAGATCGAAGTTGCTGACACCAATGTACCTTATGAGCCCCTCATCAACCAGTTCCTCCAAGGCATGGAGCGTTTTCTTTATTCTCTCCCAGCTGTCTCCAGGCCAGTGG
Source organism: Thermococcus profundus (assembly GCF_002214585.1). NCBI lineage: Archaea > Methanobacteriati > Methanobacteriota > Thermococci > Thermococcales > Thermococcaceae > Thermococcus > Thermococcus profundus. Next base: position 1,561,559 of record NZ_CP014862.1, on the reverse strand, counting down.
AGGAGGTAGAGATCGATGTAGGTGCCCAGCCTCTTTGCACTCGCCCTAGCGGCCTTCTTTGCTTCCTCATATCCAAAGTGAGTCGGCCACACTTTGCTGATGATGAAGACCTCCTCACGCTCGAACTCTTTTACCGCCTCACCAACGAGCTCCTCCGAGTGGCCGGCACCGTAGAACTCAGCCGTGTCTATAAGGTTAATTCCGAGCTCAAGGCCGTATCTTAGGGCCTCAACGCTCTCCTTATCTCTCGAATAATCCGGACTCTCATAGCCACCTATTCCCCACGTGCCCATACCAATGGCTGTAACCATGTCATCGCCTATTCTCCTAAGGTCGCTAAAAACCGTAACTCTCTTCATTTTTCACACCAAAACGATTTGGAAGTCAAGCTTAATTAAGGTTTCCTCTGAACGATAAAACGGAGGAAGAAATGGAATATTGGAGAGTTTAGGCAGTCTCAAGAGAAATTATCAGTTAATAGGCCGGAAGTAGCTCCAAGAATGAGAAACGTCCAAAGGAAAATGCAGTAAAGAGAAAAAGAATCTCAAGCTCCGAACTTGACGCTCCTGTTCATGAGGTCCATCATTATGGGCACTATGTCGTGGCCCTTAACCCTGCCGATTCCGCCGCGCATGCACTCCCTTTCGCCGAAGCTCTCGGTCTGGTCAGGTCTAACGCCGCCGCCAGCTATGAGGAGCGGAACAGGGTCGCCGCTGTGGTTCATGACTTCACAAGGAGTGCTGTGGTCGCCGGTTATCGCAATGACGACGTCCTCAAGGTCGATGTGCTCAATTATGTATCCTATCATCTCGTCGGCCTTCTCTATCATCTCCGCCTTGAGCTTCGGGTTGTTGTCGTGGCCCGCTGCATCCGTCGGCTTGAAGTGGAGGAAGACGAAGTCATATTCATTGAGCAGTTCAACGGTCTTCTTGGCCTTGGCCATCACGTCGGTGTTGTACTCACCGGTTGCTCCCTCTGGAGTGTAGACGTCGAATCCTATAGCCCTCGCGACGCCTTTGACGAGCGAGACCGCTATAACGGCTCCGGCTTTGACCTTCCACTGCTCGGTGAACTTCATCGGTATGTCCGGGTAGGTTCCAGCACCGCGGATGAGGAGGTAGTTGGCAACGGGCTTCCCTTCCTTTCTCCTCTTCTCGTTGATCGGGTGCTTCTCAAGGACTTCGTGGGCTTGCCTGACGAACTCCTCGAGGATTTCAGCAACTCTCTTGCTCTCCTCGTCCTCCCAGGTGAACTCGTGGGGCGGCTTTCCGGCCTCGTGCGGGTCGTTCTCGCCGACGCGGTAGCCCTTGGCCATTCCCTTGAGAACCAGAACGGCCCTGTGGCCGGTTGCACCAGCGAAGATGAACTCCACGGGGAGCTTAACGTTCTCCTGGATGGCTTTGGCGAGTTCATGGGCCTCTTCGGTACTTATCCTCCCGGCCCTTCTATCGGTTATAACCCCGTTCTCGATGGTAGCGAAGTTGACGCGGAAAGCCAAGTCGTCCTCACTCAGGTCTAAACCAATCCCCATGGCCTCAAGGTAGCCCCTGCCGCGGTAGACCTTGTAGGGGTCGTAGCCGAAGATGCTGAGATGCGCTGTATCGCTTCCAGCCGGCTGGCCTGGCTTTATCGGATCCTGCTGGCCGAGGATTCCCATCTTTGCTAGCTTGTCCATGTTTGGCGTTTCAGCGTACTCCAGCGGCGTCTTTCCGCCGAACTCCTTAATCGGCCTGTCGCCGAGGCCGTCGAGGATTATAAGAAGTCCCTTTCTCTTCTTCATGTCTATCACCTGTAGTGAGTAGTAAACTGGGGTTTAAAGGTTTGCCGGACAGAAAGTTTATGAAACCCTCCTCAAACTCCCTCCGGTGAGAGGAAGTGGGAATACTGGTGTGGAGCCTTTCAATAGTCCTTGGGATAATCCTCCTCGTCATCTTCGGGGACAGGCTGTCGGATAAAATCGTTGAAGTTGCGGAAAAGGCCGGTGTCTCCCCGCTGATAATAAGCCTCGTCGTCATAAGTCTGGCAACGACCCTGCCTGAGATAACGACGAGCACTATGGCAAGCCTAACGAAGGCCGAGGGGATAGCCCTCGGAAACGCCCTTGGAAGCATCTTCGCCAACATAGCCCTAATCCTCGGTCTTGCGTCGCTCATCAAACCCCTGAAAGCCGGAAGCGCTGCCTACGAGAACTCCCTGGTCATGCTTGGTTCCCTCGGCTTCCTGATGCTTTTGTCGGTTGACGGCACCCTCTCAAGGCTCGACGGGGCCCTGCTCCTCACGGCCTATGCATTGTATCTGCGGTGGCTCTACAGGAAGCATTTTGTAAGGGGAGTTGGTGGGGAGGAAAAGCGCCACGTCAGGGCAACACCGCTCGATTACGCCCTCCTTCTTATCTTCGGCGGTCTGATGGTGATCGGCGCAAGGTTGGTCGTTTATGGGGGTAGGAACATAGCTGAGGCCCTCGGTGTGGCGGAGTACGTTATAGGTGCCACTATAGTTGCCATCGGTACCTCCCTCCCCGAGATGACCAACGCCATTTATGGGGCTTTAAGGGAGCGCGGTAGCATAAGCGTCGGCAACATCATAGGCGCCAACATCATGAATGCCCTGGTTGTTCTGGGGCTGGCATCGCTGATACGTCCGATTCCCACAGGGGCCTCAACCCTGACGATAATCCTCGTTCTCATGGCGATGCTGCCGATGATAGGGGAACTCAAAAGATCTGGAAGTCTCGGCAGGAAAATAGGGGCCTATTTCCTGGCCCTCTACGCGCTTTATCTGGTCCTCCTCTTTTCGGGGGCCGAACTTTGAACTTTCCAATTTTGTTCAAATTTTGTCAAAAAGCGTGATAGGGAAGAAAAGGAAGGATCAAAATTCGAGCTTCTCAAGGAAGCGCTTTGCGTACCTGAGGTCCTTTTCGAGTTCAGCCTTCTGGAGAAGCTGCCTCTCTATCGCCCTAAGGGCGTCGTGGACGGCCTGAATCGCTCCCCATGTCTCCCCCGTGGCCACGAATACGCCCTTGTCGGTCACTATCCTCATCCTGGCCTGATAGAGGTGGACTCCCCTGAACTTCTCCCTGAACCTGCGGATGTAGAGGTAGATCATTCCCTCCTGGCCGAGGATGTCCTCGTAGCCGTCAACGAACTTTCTGATGTCGCTGATTATCCTCTCCCTTGTGAAGTCGCTTAGTATGTGCGCATCCCCAGCGAGCTGGAGGTAGAAGCGCGCCTCTTTCTCCGTCATCTTTGATATCGGCAGGAGAAGGTCTTTAACCGTGAGGATTCCAACGACCTTGTTGTCTTCGTTGGTGACGACGAGGCCGTCTATGTTGTTGTCCTTCATAGTCTCCACGGCCTCTCTGACCTTTGCTTCTGGGTGGATGGTTATAACGCCCCTGATCATAACGTCGCGGAGCGGCATGCTGAATGGCGGTATCTTCTCGCCGGCTACCTCTCCCGCCTGGGCCTTGAAGCGGGGCTTGATGAAGCGTATGATGAGGTCGTGGAGGGTGACTAAACCTTCAATCTTTCCCTCTTCGTTGACTATCGGGATCCTTGATATGGCGTTGTCGCGCATGGTGGCGAGGGCCTTTGCCACCGTGTCGTCGGGCAGGAGCGTGATAACGTCCTTCGTCATGTGGGCCTCTACCTTCTCCTTCCCAAATTCCTCCTGGGATACACGCTCTAGAAGGGTTATATCGCTTATTACTCCGATTATCTCTTTCTTTGACTCCCCAACGGGCAGTGAGCGTAGATCAACCTCCAGCATGAGCTTTGCAGCCTTGCTGAGATCCTCATCGGGCTTTATAACGGGTGCGGGCTTGTAAACATCCCTAACTTTGGCCTTCGTCGGGTCCCACTTGAGGTGGGATCTAATTATCAAATCCTGTGTCAGGACTCCCTTGTACAGGTTCCCGTCGAACACGAGAATCAGATCTGGATCTTCCTTTTCGAATATTCCGATCGCCTCAGAAAGCGGGGCGTCGATGTCTATCTTCTGGAACCTGTCTGTCATAACCTCCTGCACAAGAATTCCGACCATGCTGCCACCTCCTTTCAATATTTACTAGGGTGCCCATCAATTTAAACCTTTGCAACCGGAACATTTTAGTAAGTTTGGGTTAATAAAACTTTCGCGGAAAGATTTATAAAACCGGATCTCCAACCCAGAAACGCGCCGGGGTAGCCTAGCCTGGGAAGGCGCGGGACTCGAGATCCCGTGGGCGTCCGCCCACCAGGGTTCAAATCCCTGCCCCGGCGCCAACTGCCGAGCCTTTTTCCGTTCTGTGGACTTTCAGGGAATTATCCCAGCACTTCGGAGATTTTGCCCTGCAAATTCCTATCCCTCGGAAAGAAATGTCAATGAAAGGGAGAAAATACCTCAGGTCGTTACGTAGGCCCCGTCCTTCTCAACTATTACCGTGTGCTCGAACTGCGCCACCATTCCACCGCGGACTTCCCTCAGGATCGGGTAGCTGTATATTGCCCCCACCTTGTCGAGCTGGGCAAGGGCGAGCTTGAGCTGTCCCTCCGGCATGAAGCCCTGAAGCCAGCGGTAGGCGAAGGGGAGCGTCTTGTAGTTCATCTTTATGTGCATCAGTAGCCTTCTCGCCTGGAGCATCCTCACCGGCTTATCCTTGACGTACATGAAGATGAGCGCTGGGGGAACCTCTATCACCTGGCCGGCTCCGGTGGTGGCGAAGGGCTCGATGGCGAAAACATCTCCCTCCTTGAGCTCGTACGTATCTGCCTGCCTGTAAACGTTGGGAATGCTGATGCCAGCGTGGAGCTTGTAGCGCTCTATCTTATGCCCGCTGAGGTTGACTATGGGGTTGAAGCCCTTCCCCCTTATCGTCTCCTCGATGGCCCTGGCAATGTCCCTAACTTTTGCCCCTGCCCTCACGGTTGCTATAGCGTTTTCAAGGGCCTCTTTTGCAGCATCCATAAGGTCGTCTTCTTCCATTCCCACCCTGACCGTCAGCGCCGTGTCCGCTATGTACCCATCCACGTGAACCCCGAGATCAACTTTCAGGTAGTCCCCTTCCTTTAGGACGGTTTCATCGCCTTTGTAAGGTGTGTAGTGGGCCGCCTGCTCGTTTAGAGACAGGTTGCAGGGGAAGGCAGGTTTTCCGCCGAGTTCTTCTATCCTCTTCTCCACGAACTCGGCTATGTCGTACAGCCTTGCCCCTGGCTTTATCATGTCGATCACTTCTTTTTTGACCTGCCTTGAGATCTCCCCCGCCTTGATCAGCGCTTCCCTTTCGTCCATCTCTAACACCGTTTTCTTTAGGGTTCCCTAACCCTTAAAGTTTTTGATCTTTCCTTTTAAGCAACCGTCCTTCGGTCGGGAGGGCTCAGCTCGAAAACCTTTTATTCTCAGCCCTCCTTCATATTGCGGTGAAGCGATGCTAGAGTTCCGGAGATACGTGAACCTGGCCGATGACCTCTTCGTTGTTAGGAATCTAATCGGTGCCATCCTCGTGGGTGTGGGAGTGGCTTACCTAGTCCCGGTTCTTCTCGTCTGGTTCTACCCCTCGGAGGTCAGGTACGTTTACTACTTCGCTGTTCCCGGTTTCTTGAGCATCCTTTTCGGGGCGTGGCTGTCGAGACACCAGGAGAGAATAGAGGACGTTAACCTGAGGCAGGCCATGATATCTGCCGCTTTTATATGGCTGTTCGCTTCGTTTCTGAGCGTGGTTCCCTTTATGAGGATAGCGGGTATGACCCTCATAGATTCCTACTTTGAGAGCATGAGCGCGTGGACTGGAACCGGCCTCACCATGATGAGCCACCTAGAGAGTTACCCCAGGATACTCCTCTTCTGGCGCGCCTGGATGCAGTGGCTCGGCGGGATAGGCATAGTCCTCGTCGCTTTGACGGTTCTCATCCGGCCCGGTGTTGCCGCCGCGAGGCTCTACCGCGCCGAGGCCAGGAGCGAGAGGATCCTCCCCAACCTCGCCAACACCGCTAAGGTCATCTTTCAGATCTACTTCGTTCTGACCCTCCTCGGGACGTACCTCTACTACATAAACGGGATGAACCTCTTCGATGCCTTGACCCACTCCATGACAGGACTGGGCACGGGCGGTATGAGCAGCCACGACGCCAGCATCGGCTACTTCCACAGCATGAGCATTGAGGCGGTGACAATATTCCTCATGATAATGGGTGCCGTCAACTTCACGGTTCACTACAAGATATTCAAAGAAAAGCGGCTCGGTCCGTTTTTTGATGATATCCAGGTTAGGTACATGTTCATCTTCCTCATACCCGCCATAGCGTTCATAGCCTACGGTCTGGTACAGTACGGTGATACCGTCGCCGATTCCCTCCGTCAGGCTGTATTCCACGCTGTTTCGGCGATCACATGTACGGGCTTTGGGATAGCCGATCTCTCCAAGTATCCTGAACTCTCAAAGTTCATAATCGGTCTCCTGATGGTTGTGGGTGGTGGTGCTGGAAGCACCGCAGGAGGTATAAAGCTCATCCGCTTTACCCTCATGTACGAGAGCCTTAAGTGGACCATACAGCAGTCCCTCCTTCCGAGGGGGGCGGTGATAAAACGCAAGGTCGGGAGCTACGTCTTCACATCCGAGGATCTCCAGGAGGTCACTGGGTTCACGATGACCTATCTCGCTTTCCTCCTCGCTGGGACGCTCTACATCATGGTGAGGGTTAAAGTTCCCTTAGTTGATGCGTTTTTTGAGGCCTCCTCAGCCCAGGGAAACGTTGGTCTGAGCGTTGGCATAACCTCCCCATTCCTCCCCGCGGACGTCAAGACCGTCCTGATAATCCTCATGTGGGTGGGCAGGCTTGAGATCTTCTCAATACTGGTCTTCATCGTGAGCGTTCTCGCCATGCTGGGAAGAAGGAGGTGATGAGTTCTTTTTCAGGATCTCCTTCAGACTCACTCCTTCCCCTGTCAGCTGGCCTTTGAGGTCGCTCAGCTTTATAAGAAGCTCCAGCCTCGCGTGTTTGTTTTGGATTTTCTCCGCGCTTTTCGTTGCTTCCTCCAAAAGCACCAATGCTTTATTTTTATCCCGAGAGGATTCTATCAGTGCCAGCCGGTAGAGGGCCACCGACCTGTGAAACGGGTCTTGAATGTGGTGGAGTGCCGCCCTGGCCTTTTCATAGTCCCCTGCTAGGTAGAAGAACTCCACAAGCTGGCTCAGGAGAAAGTCAATCTTCTTCCTGTCCCTCACCAGGGAGAACGCGTAGGAGCCTTTATCCAGCATTCCCCTGCGTATAAGCTCCCTCAGGATTTCAACGAGGACGTCCTCCCCCGCCGCATAGGCTAGGTTTATGGCGGTTTTTAAAGCCAGATCCCCGTTGAACTCGTCTCCGATCTCGTAGAAGGCCATCGCCACGTCTGCCATGAGAATGGCCCTGTACCTCCAGCTGTTTACGCCGTTGATTATTGGTATGAGCTCCTTTAGGTATGCTGAGATTGAAGCCCGGTCTGTAAGGAGATCCGGTTTGGACAGCCCCTTGATTATTATCTCTGCACCCACGTATATGTTCTCGTCCTTCTTGACCCTCTCCAGCTCTGAGATGGCCCTTTGAAACTCCTCCGAGCTAACCAGCTCCTCTATGGTTTCGATCCTCTCCAGATCCGACTTCTTGTCCTCCCTTTCAACTATCCCGAAGAGTTCGTCCAGCTTCCCCATGCCCCGCTCTCTCCAGTATCAGCTCCAGATACGACCTCCTCTCGAACTCTCTGACTCCAAGCCTTTCCAGAATAGATTTCAGGTACTTCACCTTTCCCTCAATTTCCTCCCCTTCCTCAACCAGGGCCTCGATCTCGATGAACTTCCCGAGGTCTTCGACCTCGTCGAGGGTTATGACTACACCTTTCTCAACGTAGTACTTTTCTCTAACCTTGTGAACAGTGAGCACCTCAAGAAAGCCGAGCTTTTCGAGGATCCTGGCGTGCTCGTCGGGATCGGTGAGCGGAACCTCGATCTCCTCCCTCGTCTTGGACTCCTCATTGAGCTTCGGACCCTTGTACGTCATGAATGCCTCGAAGTGGCCGTTGAACCTCCTCAGCCTTATCCTCAGGGCTTCATCTGTTTTGGAGAAGTCCCTGCACGGGTGCTGGTAGTAGGTGTCCTCGTGGTACTCCTTTCTAACGAGGGTGAACTCCCTCCTGACCCTTTCGAATATCTCGTCGTTCGCGTAGCCTTTCAGCTCGACCTCGATCATTCCATTCCCTCCAAATTTTTCTCCAGCTTTGACCTGCAGGCATCGCAGTAGTAGGGACTTTTCATATCGGTGTCTATGATTGAGTTTGAGAAGTGCATGACGCACCTGACGTTCGGGCAGTGGGCCAGGCCGAAGACGTGCCCGAGTTCGTGCATGGCTTCTTTTACGGTTCTCTCCACAAGAAGTGTCTCGTTTGGTGTTTCCCCATAGAACTCGGGTCTGAGGCGGTGAAGGGAAACGACCGCCGCCCTCAGCCCTGGATGGGCCAGACCGAAGATGAAGTTCAGGCCCTCCTCGTAGAGATCAAGGGACGTGATGCCCAAAACCGCATCTGCTCTTTGCTCTTCTCCCAAAGAGGCCAGCCTCGGAAGAAAGGATCTCCCCAGAAACTGCCTTCTTCTGGGGTTGTATGCATCAAAAAAGGTTGTATCCGGGATCCCTTGGGATATCCCAACCCTCATCCCGAAACTGGAGTAGTACTCCCCAACGAAACGGGCCGTCTCAGTGACCACGTATCGCTCCACGCCTCCTATCGGGACTATCAAGATCATCCCACTGCACCCCTGATGAAATTCAGGAGCGACTCTATGTGTTCCAGGTACTCGTCCATGTTCCTGAACGCTATCCCATCGTCCATCAGATCGTAATCGTAGATGAGGATCTCCCTGAGGTCTTTCAGAAAGGAAGCCTTTTCCGCAAGCTCTTCCGGCAGGATTCCCCTCTCCTTCAGGCCCGCTATCATATCAGCATATGAAACGGCTATTATTCCATTCTTACGCCCAATGGCGGAGAGGGTGTCCAAAATGAGCTGAATGGAGAATTCAAGCCTCTTGTAGATCCCGTCCTTGAGAAGCCCTAGGTTTTCAAATTCTTCGGCCGTGGAAGGCATTGAGCTCCTCACAAGATTTAGGCTCTCCTCGACGTATTCTATACTCACCCGCAAACACCATACTAAAATGGAAGGAGAGAGAAATAAACCTTTCGCGGAACAAGTGTTCAGGGTGTAAGATCCATCGGCTTAAGCTCTTCGAGGAAGTGCTTCGCGAACTCGATGGTCTTGTCTATGTCCCTCAGATCAGCCGTCTCGACCTGGCTGTGCATGTACCTTATCGGGACGCTTAACACCGCCGTTGCGACGCCCTCCCTGTTGATCTGCATTATGTTGGCGTCGGTTCCCGTCGGTCTCGGGGAGGCCTCGACCTGGAGCTCTATGCCGTACTTCTTCGCCACCTCGTCGGCGAAGGCGCGAACCTTGGGGTTTATGTTCGGGCCGACGTCCATGACCGGGCCGCCACCGAGCTTGGGAACGATCTTGCCCTTGTCGCCGACCTGCTTGGCGAACGTGACGTCCATGGCTATTCCAATCTCCGGGTCTATCGCGTAGCTCGCAACGCGCGCTCCCCTAAGGCCAACCTCTTCCTGAACGCTGGCAACGAAGTATATGTCCGCTTCGTGGCTCTCAAGCCTCTTGGCGGCCTCTATCATCGTGTAGAGGCAAACGCGGTCGTCGAGGTACGGGGTGGCTATGCGGTTCTCGTTGAGCTGAACGAACGCGGGAGCGAACTCACCGACGGTTCCAACGCGGAAGCCGAGCTCCTCGGCCTCCTCCTGGCTGTCAACTCCAACGTCCACAACTATGGTATCCCAGTCGGCCGCCTTCTTCCTGTCCTCTGGCTTCTGGATGTGCGGCGGGATGTGGCCGACGACGCCGTAGCGCTCGCCCTTCTCCGTGAAGAACCTTATCCTCTGGGCGACGAGGGTTCTTGGATCAACGCCTCCTATCGGAACCACGTGGAGGTAGCCCTGCTTGTCTATGTGGTTGACCATAACCCCTATTTTGTCCATGTGGGCGGCTATCATTATCTTTGGTCCGTTCCCTTTCTTGTGGGCTATGACGTTGCCGAGCTTGTCGACGTATATCTCGTCAACGACGGGCTTCAGCTCCTCGATGACGACGTCCCTTATTCCTAGGAACTCGTATCCAGAAACGCCCGGGGCTTCAACGATTTTCTTGAGCAGCTCTATATCCACCATGGCTTTCGCCTCCTTTAGATGTCCATCTAAATGATGGCATCTCGGTATTTAAGGGTTTTGGAAGGGTTGACCGTCCATTTTTACAACTGGGGCTAATAAGCCGCCAACAGAACGATCCCGCTAACGCGGTAGAAAAGAAGAACTGTGGTGAGGCCTTCAGGCCTCGGGCTCGGCGAGAACCTTTATCTTCCTGACTTCCGCCCTCTTTATCGGGTAGATCTTTCTGGCCTCCTTGGCGATCTCGCTGGCTATCTGGCCGTTGACCGACTGGAGGACGAAGTCGGCGAAGTTGAGCTCCTCGGCCTTCTTGTAGATTATTTCCCTTATGATCTCCCTGATGGCCCTCTCCTGGCTGGTCTGGATCCTCCTGTAGGCTATGACCATGCCCATGACGCGGAGCTTGTAGCCGTCCTTGGTGGTGACGTTGAATATGCCGTCGACCCTGGTGGTTCTCCTCCTGACGAGGGATCTTATGTAGCTCCTGGCGAGGTTGTGGCCCTTGAACTTGGTGTAGGCGTTCTGGCCCTTGACGTCGTAGACCTGGAAGTAGAGCTTCACGTGGCCCTTGGTGAAGTCCCCAGTGAGATCCTTCAGAGTAGTCTCGACGACCCTTCCTATGACCTTCTCAGGTTCGTCAGCTGGAGTCAGACCGATCTCCTTGCTCCCAAAGAAGTCGGGAGCGTAAACGACGAACCACTCCTTCATCTTCCACTTGTCCTTGGCCGCGGCGGCCCTCTTTCTCGGATTAGCTTTCGCCATCTTAACACCTCCACTTCACACCTTTTCGGTCATTTCCTCGGCGATCTTGATCGAAAACACCAGATCATCAAGCGCCTTGATGAGTGTATCAATCTCACCCCGGTATTTAACCTTTGTCCCGACGGCTCCATCAACCCATCGGGTTTCCAAATTTAAACTTTTCTTTAGGCCCTCGGGCATGCCCTCGTTGTCCACCTGTATAGCCTCTGCGATGGCCCTCGCCCTCTCCTCGTCTCCATAGTGCCACGTTATCTCAACCCTGGCTTCAATCTCCACTGTTCTCACTCTCCACCTGTCTCTTGAGGGCCTCGTTGAACAGCTTTATGAACTCGTCGATCCTGCCCTTGGGGAACCTTATCCCAGCGGCTATCGCGTGTCCGCCGCCTTCTCCGCCGAGCTTTTCTGCCACTTCCCTGAGGGCTTCTCCCAAATGGTAGCCCTTCTTTAGGGCCTTCTCCGTGGTTCGAGCGGAGCCCTTCACAAGGTTCTCATCCTCGTCGCTGTCGGCTAGAACGACCACCGGCTTCTCAGGGTTTGCAAGTCCAGCGTTTATCGCGATGTTAGCTGCTATCCCGACGAGGGTGTCCCTGATGTTCTTCCCGGCGTAGAACACGTAGGCGTGCTCCCCCTCCTCCGCCATGCTCCAGTTCTGGATTATGAACTTTCTCGCCTCTATCTGCTCCCTCTTGTAGTCCTCGAGCATCTTGAGGGCCTTCTTGTACGCTCCATCGTCACCGAGGCATATCGCAACGCCCATCGTGCCCGCGTTGAGCCTTCCCGTGGCGTTCAGCAGCGTGGCGAACTCCCTGGCCTCGTGCCTTGGGTCCCCTTCAGGATAGAGCGGACTTATCACAACGTCCCCGATGAGCCTGTCGATTACCTCCTTCGGGGCCCCGTGCTTTATCAGATGGAGCACCAGCGCATCGTGGAGCTTTTTCTTTTCCTCCTCCCTGAGCTGCCAGTAGTGCCTGTCCGGATCGAATCCCTTCGAGCGGAGCCACTCTATCGCGTTCCTCTCGTCCCCGGTTATTCCGGGCAGTTCTGGATTGGTGGCGAAGGCGAGCATCTGCCTCAGCGGCCGGCTCTCCCTTCCGAAGAGCCTCAGCTCCTTCCTGACTTCGAGGATTCCCAGTTTTCTGCCGTCCTCTATGATGTCGAGGTTCATACCGTGGAACGTTCCGTCTATCTCCTGCATATCCCCAACGGAGCCGACTATAGCTATGTAAGCCATGTCCCTGTTGTCAGGGTTCATTTCCCTGGCCACGAAGTAGGCAACTCCAGAGCCGCTCAGATCGCGGACGCTGTTGGCTCCGAAGGGCACGGGGTTGACGAGAACGTGGGAATCTGTGGAGAACGAGTCCTTCTCAGGCGGGTGGTGATCGGCAACCACAACCGTCGCAAAGTCCAGATAGTTCTTTATGAGCTCCATCGAGCCGCTCCCGAGGTCGCTGAAGACGTAGATCTCTCTCCTCTCCTCGGCGAGCTCTTTTAGGAGATCCTCGCTCACCTGCTTGACGATGCTGAGCTGGAAGCTTCCGCCTTCCCTTGCGACTGCCTTTGCCATGATCGCTCCGGCCGTTATTCCGTCCGCGTCGCGGTGGGAAATCAGGCGTATGGTGTGGCCTAGCTCGATGTGCATCTTTATTAGCTCGGCACCTTCCCTGGCCCGCTCCAAAAAGGCCCCCTTATCCACGAGGCATCACCGAAGGAGTGAGAAGAAGGAAAGGGATCAGCGGACCAGGAGCTTGGCCTGCTCCGGATCGTAGCGCCACTTCGCTGGAAGCTTTCCAGTTCTCCTGTAGTACTTGACGAGCCTCCTGATCTTGCTCTCCGTGAGCTGGAGGCCCCTCCTAGAGTGCTTGTCCTTCGGGTGTTGCTCCAGGTGCTTCCTGAGGTTTACGGCCTTCCTGATGAGGGCCATGAGATCCTCCGGAATGTTCGGGGCGAGGCCGTTCTCCTCCAGGATCTTGGTGATCTTCTTTCCGGTTATCAGCTTGACGCTCGGAATTCCGTACTGGTCCCTCAGAATGGTCCCTATCATGGCCGCGGTGTAGCCTTCCTTCCTGAGCTTGACGACGAGGGCCTCGACCTCCTCCGCCGTGTACTCGACCCATGCCGGCGGAGCGGTCCTCGGCGGCTTCTTAGAACCTGACTTACCCCTCTTTCTCGCGTGTATCCTTGCCATATCATACACCTCCCGGTGACGGCCAGCTAACGCCAGCCGCCCCTTCGGTCGGAGATCGGGATGGGATTTAAAAAGTTATCCCTCTCACTCTATAGGCACCCCGTCCTTCGTCCTCGGCGCGAGCCACTTCATCAGCTTCTGCGGGTCCCTAGTTCTGATGATTATCGTTATCGGGCCGAGCGGGCTTTCCTCGTTGAAGTTCACCACTCCCGCGTAGGCCGCCTGCTTGTTCACCTTTATGATGATCTCCTCACCGAAGTAGCCTTCCTCAAGAAAGCTCCTGGCTGTGTCCAGTATTGCCTGTCCCCGGAAGAGCTCGTAGAGTCTGCTTAGGGCCTTTCTGCCTCTGGTCTTCCCGGTGAGGATTATGTGATCCCCCTTATCGAACGCTTCAAACTCCAAATCTGGAACCAGGTTCAGCATCGCCCTCTTTACCTTCTCGATGTCCTCCGTCGGATAAACGTAAGCCTCAACCTCAACTTCCTCGAACAGCTCGCCCATCTCGCTCACCTGAGGGCGATAGAAATGAGGGATTAAAAAGCTTCTCAAGGCCTTGAGAGTATCTCGTCAACAAGCCTTTCAACGGCCCTCTCGTACTCTTCCCGCGAACCGTCGTTGATGAGCATGTAGTCAGCCATCGCTATGACGCTGCCGATTCCAAAGCGGAGCTCCTTCCAGTCCCTCTCCTCGAAGTCCTCCCAGGTTTTTGGGTCGTCGTGCCTTCCCCTTGCCTTCAGCCTCTCGAAGCGCTGTTTTGGCGGTGTATGAACGGCTATGATGATAATTTTCTCCCCTGGAAATGCTCCTCTGAAGGTTCCTACCTCGTCGAGAGATCTGACGCCGTCGATGACAACAACATCGCTCTCTTCCAGCAGATTCCGAACCTTCTCTACGGTTAGCTTCGCGACCGCGTTCTGTCCGAGCTCCTGGCGAAGCCTTATGCTGACCTTGGCCACGTTCTCCTTCGTCAGCTCAAGGCCCCGCTTTAAGGTTTCCTCCCTCACAACATCGCCCATAGAAACGCTGGGAAAGCCCCTTCTCTCAAACTCGTGGACTATCTTGCTCTTTCCTGAACCGGGCATTCCAGTCACGATGATTATCATAGTGCCCACCCCGAATAGCTCGGGGAACGCTTAAAAATCTTGGCGTGTGTTAGGTGGGCAAAATTTTTTAAGGTTCACCAATTAAACTTGATCGGTGAGAACCATGAACGCAACCTGGTTCGTGATTGGACTCATCATTACGTTCCTTGTCAACATACCGTTTGGATTCTGGAGGGCACACGCCAAGAGAACAGGCAACAAACTGGAGTGGGCTTTGGCAGTCCACCTTCCGGTTCCGCTCGTCGTGCTCGTGCGCTATCTGGCCGGTCTGAGCTGGAACAGAGAGGGGGCTCCGTTCATACTCATCTTCGTCCTTGCCTATTTCCTCGGCCAGAGAGCCGGCGGAAAGCTCTACATCAAAGCCCATGAGCGCGGCCTCAACCCCGGGAGGAACATCGCGGTCCTCTGGGGAGCGGGAGGAAAAATCGAGGGAGAGGTCGTTTGATCACTTCAAGAACTCATCGAGGGTTCCCCTTTTCCTCGCTTTCTCGGCCTTTTTTCCGGCTTCCTTCACCTTCCCGGGCATCTCAACGCCGAAGTGCTTGAAGAGCCCCTCCACGACCTTGATGCCTATCCCCTCCACTTCAAGAAGGTCCCTGACCTTCGCACGCATTATGGCATCTGGAGTTGTGAAGCCCGCGTTGTAGAGCGCCCTCGCCCTCTTCCTTCCTATGTTGGGGAGCTTAACCAGCTCCAGGAGTTCCTCCCTTACACCGTGCCTCAGTCTAAGGTGCAGGTCGCGGAGGTACTGAAGAACTTCCTCCTTCGGCTCGAAGAGCTTGTAGAGCTCGATGAGGGCGTACATGAGCCAGTCGGCGAGTTCGAGAATTCTGTAGAGGTCGCCGGGATCTATGTTGTACGTCTCGTATATCCTCGCCTCTGGAACCTCGTTTATCCAGTCGAGGAGCACTTTGGCTGTCTTCACCTGGCTGAGGAAGCCCTGGAAGCGGGAGTCCTCGTAGTAGGGGATGTTTGTGTAGAGCCTCTCCTCGAACTCGTAGGCCAAGTCGAGGTAGTCCTCCAGCTCGCGTTTTCTCGCTGTGAGCGTTGCCATGTCTGGTGTTGAGGCTATCAGCTGGAAGATCCCGAAGGGATTGGGGTTTTCTTCGAGCTGCGGAAACGCGTCCCTGAACTTCTTGGCCGTTACGGGGTCAATGTAGAGCTGGGACGTTCTCTTTCCGAAGGGGAGGGCCATGAAGCGGTCGCTCGTGTCCATGTCGATGAACTCGTTCTCGATGAGGAAGTAGACGACGTTCCTCGCCTTGTACTCCAGGGCGGCTATGTCTCCCTTCTGGTGGGCGTAGAAGGTCTTCCCCAGGAAATCCACCAGCTCACGGAAGTTGCCTATCCCGAAGTTGGTTATTAATGCAAGAACCTGGCTCCTGAAGGCCTGCTCGTTGGCGAGCATGGAGAACAGCTTCTCGGGCTTCCCGTGGATGTAGCGCTCCATGAGCTTTTTTGGATCCTCTGTTCTGGCGACGATTATGGCCTCACCAACTCTGTCGTACTTCGGTCTTCCAGCACGGCCCATCATCTGCTGAATCTCCAGAACGGGGATGTCTGTCCAGCCGAAGCCGGCGTATCTCTTGGTGTCGCGGATTATTACCCGAAAGGCGGGGGTATTCACACCGGCGGCTAAGGTGGGGGTAGCTGCGATGACTTTAATCGCTCCCGCTCGGAAAGCGTCCTCTATAAGCGTCCTCTCGGCCCTGCTCAGGCCCGCGTGATGGAAAGCCACTCCACCCTTCAAGGCCCTCTTGAGCTTTTCAGTGGTGGGGTTGTCCTCGATGGAGGAGATCAGCTCCTCAAGCTGTCTCGCCTCTGGCTTCGTGAGGAGCTTTGAAACTTTGGATGAAAGCGATAGGGCTTCTTTCTCCGCACTCCTCCGCGTGTTCACGAAGACGAGCGCTCCCTTTCCTCTCTTCACGGCGTCTATAACGAGGAACGCCCAGTTCTCGGGATAGCGGTCGATTTTGCCGTCCTCCCAGAAGAGCTGGCCGAGGTGAAAGACCCCCTTCCTCAGCTCAACAGGCCGCCAGTCGCTCATGACCAGAGCTGCGTCGAGCCATTCAGCCAGCTCCTCTGCGTTTCCAACCGTTGCGCTTAAAGCTAGAATCTGGGCCTTCCCTAGCATGTGGCTCAGGATCATTTCAAGAGTTGCACCTCTGTCGTACGACCCTATGAGATGAACCTCATCGGCAACGACGAGCTTGACGTCCCTAACCCACTTCGGGGAATGCCTTAGGAGAGAGTCGAACTTCTCCGCAGTGGCAACTATGATGTCGTACCTTCCCAGCCACTCGTCCGTTGAGTCGTAGTCGCCGGTTGTTGCCGCGACCCTTATCCCAAGGCTCTCCCACTCTTTAAATTCCCTGTACTTCTCCTCGGCGAGGGCCTTCAGCGGGACGAGGTAGACGGCTTTGCCCCCTTCACGGAGGAGCTTGTTGACCATGACTATCTCGCTCACCAGCGTCTTCCCGCTCGCCGTTGGAATGGCCAGAACGAGGTTCTTGCCCTCGAGTACGCCGCTCTTCAAGGCTTCAGCCTGCGGCGGGTAGAGCTCCTTTATCCCTCTCTCCCTTATTACCCTCTTGATCCTCTCATCGACCGGCAGCTCCTCAACCTTCATACCCTTCACATCCCACCAAACTGGGGGCGGCGGTTTTATATGCCTATTGGCTTTTATGCTCTTGGGGATTGCGATGAGGGTGGGAATTCCGTACGTTCTGTTTGAGACGCGAACGGGGAGGTACGGCCTTGACGCCTACTTCTTCACGAGACTTGAGAGGGTGGAGCACAGGGCGGTCCTGATAAGAAAAGCTGATGGATTGACTTCCGCCCCTGAATTTTCAGGGGGCCTCGATGTTGCTCCCGAGAACGTTTCCGTCCTCCTGAAGGAGCTGGCACTGAGCCTCTACGAAATGAGTGGGAGAAGATTTGAGGAGAGAAAGAAGCACATGAGGCGCTGGAACATTTTCCGCTTCCTGGGGATCCCTACGGGCTATTTAAAGCATCTGCAGAAGGACGAAGAGCTCGCGAAGCGGAACCGGGAGGCCCTGCTGGCCCTTTCGATAGTCGAGCACGTCCTTGGGATAAAAAAGCCCGCTGACCTTGAGAAAGCCGAGGTGACACCTCTCGGATGGGGCATCTTCGAGCTGGAAATGGATGATGAACCGCTTGACAGCGTGTACCGAGAGCTTTACAAAACCGATGAGGGTTTCAGGAGGGCACTCTGGGGGCTTGTGAACAATGAAAAGAAATGAAAATCAGGACTTGGCGTAGAGCCAGCAGGCAACGTAGTGATCTTTCTCGACCTCCACCAGAGGTGGCTCCTCCTTTTTGCAGACGTCCTTGGCATAGGGGCACCTCGGGTGGAAGCGACAGCCGACCGGCGGGTTTATCGGGCTCGGGGGTTCGCCCTCTATCTTCATGCGCTTCTTCTTGAGCTCCTTCGAGAGCTCCGGGTCCGGGACTGGTATTGCTGAGAGCAACATCTGGGTGTACGGATGCAGCGGGTTCTCGAATATCCTGTCGGCTGGACCTACCTCCACCAGCTTTCCGAGGTACATCACGCCCATCCTGTGGCTCATGTACTTGACGACGCCGAGATCGTGGGAGATGAAGAGGTACGTGAACCCGTACTTCTTCTGGAGGTCTTTGAGCATGTTGAGTATGTTGGCCTGGACCGAAACGTCGAGGGCTGAGGTCGGCTCGTCGAGGACTATGAACTCTGGTTTGAGTGCTAGGAGTCTGGCGAGGGCTATACGCTGCCTTTGACCTCCAGAGAACTCATGGGGATAGCGGTAGAGGTGCATCTCGTTTAAGCCCACGCTCTCCAGCAGGTCTATGACGAACTCCTCGGGATCGTCAACGGGAATACCGTGGAAGCGGACGGGCTCCATTATGATCTCGAAGACCGTCTGCCTCGGATTGAGGGAGGAGTAGGGATCCTGGAACATTATCTGAGCCCTTCTGCGGAACGCCTTCATTTCGTTGCCTTTAAGTGTGGTCACGTCCTTTCCGTCGAAGATGATCCTTCCGCCCGTGGGCTCTATCAGCCTGAGTATGGTCCTCCCCGTCGTCGTCTTTCCACAGCCGCTCTCACCCACGAGACCGAAGGTTTCCCCCTTGTTTATCTCGAAGCTCACGCCGTCGACTGCCTTAACGTAGCCTATTGTCCTGAAAAGGCCCCTGACCGGGAAGTACTTTTTGAGGTTCTCAACTTTGAGGAGTGGTTCTGACATTTTCCATCACCTCAGTACAGGTGGCAGGCCACGAAGTGGCCCGGCTCCATTTCCTTAAGCTCTGGTACCTTCTTCCTGCAGATCTCGGTCGCGTACGGGCACCTTGGGTGGAAGCGGCATCCTCCGGGCGGCGTTATCAGATTGGGCACGGTTCCCGGAATGGCCTCCAGCCTCTCAATCTTCGCCAGCGGGTTCGGAACTGCCTTGAGGAGTCCCTTGGTGTAGGGGTGGAGCGGGTTCTTGAAGATCTGATCTACCGATCCTATCTCCACTATCTTCCCCGCGTACATCACGGCCACCCTGTCCGCCATCTCTGCCACGACGCCCATGTTGTGGGTGATGAGTATCACGGTGGTGTTGTACTCCTTCTTGAGCTTGTTCATCAGGTCGAGGATCTGGGCTTGGACTGTAACGTCGAGGGCGGTTGTCGGCTCGTCGGCTATCAGAATCTTCGGATCGTTGGAGATACCCGTTCCTATGACGACCCTCTGCTTCATTCCTCCGCTCATCTCGTGGGGGTAGTTGTTCACCCTGTTCTCTGGATCGGGAATGAGAACGCGCCTTAATATATCGACGGCCCGTCTGAGGCCCTCTTTCCAGTCCTTGACTGTTTTGTGAACCACCATAGCTTCAGCTATCTGGTAGCCGACCGTGTAGAGGGGATCCAGCGACGCGTGGGGATCCTGGAATATGTAGGCTATCTCCTTTCCCCTGATTTCCCGTATCTCCTCCTCGCTGAGCTTGAGAAGGTCAATCGTTGAGCCGTCGTCCCTGTGGTAGATCACCTTTCCATCCACTATCCTTCCGGGGCTCTCTATGAGTTGAGTCAAGGCCCTTGAAGTAACGCTCTTTCCACAGCCGGTTTCCCCTACGAGGGCGAAGGTCTCACCGCGGTATATGTCGAAGGATACCTTCTCTATGGCCTTGACTATGCCTGCGTAGGTGTAGAAGTGAACCGTGAGATCGCGGACTTCAAGGATGGGTTCAGGCATTCTCCTCACCCTCCTCAGCCTTCTCCATCTTCTTCTGCTTCTTCACCTTGAACTCGATGCTCCTCCTCATCTTTGGATCGAGGATGTCCCTCATGGTGTCACCGAGGAGGTTCCATCCGAGGGCGACGAGCATGATCATCAGGCCTGGGTATGTTACCAGCCACCACTTCTCGGGGAAGTGCTGCGAGCCGTCGTAGACTATTCTTCCCCAGTCGGCTATTGGCGGTGTTGCACCGAGGCCGAGGAAGCTCAGTCCAGCCTCCATGAGGATGACGCCGCCGAAGTCGAGGGTGATGTAGACCAGTATCGGCCCCACTATGTTGGGGAGGATGTGCTTGAACATTATCGTCCTTGAACTGAGGCCTATGGCCCTAGCAGCCTCGACGTAGAGGCTCTCCCTCTCGGTTAGGGTTGAACCCCTGGTTATCCTCGCGTACGCCGGCCACCACACTATAACCATGGCCAGTATGACCGCGAGCAGTTTACCCAGGTTGCCGGCTTCCTGTGGTTTCAGGGCGAATATCCAGAGGAAGATCTTCTCGAACGTTGCGTGGCTTGATATGAATGACTGCAGCCTCTCCGGGAGGACGGCTGAGAACGCTATTGCAAGTATGAGCGCCGGGAACGCCAGGAACATGTCAGTGATACGCATTATCAGCTCGTCCACTTTTCCTCCGTAGTATCCGGCCACTAATCCTAGAATAATGCCGAGGGGAACTCCGAGGGCTATGACTATGATTGAGATGACGAAGGAGGTTCTGGCGCCGTAGAGTATCAGGCTGAAGAGATCCCTTCCGTAGTCATCGGCACCCAGGGGATAGCTTATGGTCTTGTTTGAGAACGGCAGGTAAGCGTGGGATCCTGGCGGGGCTAGGTAAGTCGTCATGTTCTCAAGGGCCGGGAAGTCGCGGTAGCTCCACGAGGCGAGGCTCGGGCCGAAGAGGCCGAGGAATACGAACATGAGTATGAGAACGAGTCCTATAAGTCCCGGTGGAGAGCGGTTGAGGGCGTAGAGCATGAGGCGCCATTCTTCCATCTTGGAGCGGTTCTTCTTCTTCCAGTCCTTTTTAAACAGGCTTATGAACGATCCGAGGAACTCGACAAAGCCATCTGCCATCCTGTCGAGGATACCCTTCTTGTACTCTTCTTGGCTCATTTCCACCACCTCAGTACCTCACCCTCGGGTCTATGACAGCGTAGAGCAGGTCGACGATCAGGTTCGTCGTGACGAATATCAGGGCGAAGATGAAGGTTATCGCCACCACTGCCGGGAAGTCCAGGTTGCTTATGGCGTCGAGGACGTAGGATCCCATTCCTGGAAGGCCGAAGACCCTCTCGGTGATCGGGGTTCCGCCGAGGAGGCCGCCAAACTGGAGTCCTAGGACAGTGACTATAGGCACCAGTGCGTTCTTTAAGGCGTGTCTGTATATCCTGAGCTTTGAAACGCCCTTAGCCTTGAGGAAGGCAACGTAGTCGCTACTGAGGGCCTCGAGGAAAGAGTTCCTGACGAACCTCGCGAGAACCCCCGAGCCGGTGAACCCCAGCGTCAAACCTGGAAGCCAGAGTCTGCTTATGTGCTGGCTGAAGGTCTTGAAATCGCCCGTAATCAGGGCGTCTATCATCGGAACGTGGGTTATCGTGTGAGCGGGTGGGGCTGGGAACCCGGCCAGGGTTATGACACGCCATTTAACGAAGAAGATGTACATCAGGAGGTAGCCCAGCCAGAATATTGGCATTGAAACGCCGGTGAGGGCAAAAATCCTTACAACGGTATCAACCCATGTGTTTCTCTTAAGGGCGGCCAGGATGCCCAGGGGAAGGCCTATTATCAGAATGAAAAAGAACGCCACCAGAGTGAGCTCGAAGGTGACGGGGAACCTCTTGCTGACGTCATCAAAGACGTAGTTTGAGGTCCTCGGGTCAACTATCTTGTTCTCGGCCAGCCCGCTGATGAGGAACCAGTACTGTGAGTACCACGGATCGTTCATGTGGTACTGCTGCCTTATCTTTTCAATGGCTTGGGGTGTGGCCTTTTCACCGCCCGCCCACGCCCTCGCAGGGTCGGCGGGGATAACGTAAGCTATCAAAAACACTATAAGGGTGACGCCGATTATTGTGGGGATAAACGTCAGCAATCTCCTTACCAGAAACTTCTTAAGGTTCGCCAATTTTGCTCACCCCTCCTTTTTATTGGAACCCCTGTGTGTCTTTTGAATGCTTCAAAACCCTGGGAAGAAAATTAAGAAAGAAAGGGCCTCAGCTCGAAACCGTAACTTCGAGGCTCTTGAACTCGGTGGCACCGTAGAGGAACGGGCCAACCCAGTTGTCTGAGTCAAGGTAGTCCGGAACCCATCCAACAACGTAGACGTCGTAGTCTCCGTGCTCGGTCTTGCTGAGGTAGGTCGGCCAGTTGTAGCTGTTGACGGTGACCTGGAAGCCGAGCTGGCTCCAGACGTTCTGGAGGAGGGTCATGATCTTCTCACGCGCTGAGTTGCCCTCGTTGTAGATGAGCTCTATCTTATACTTGCTCGGGTCGACTCCAGCTTCCTGGAGGAGCTTCTTGGCCTTGGGTATGTTGTAGGTGTACTTGGTAACGCCTTCCTCAAGGTAGCCCGGCCACGGCTTGGGTATCGGGCCGTAGTTGGGCTCGAGGAGGTTCCTGTAGACGAGCTGGGCTATCTGGTCGTACGGGACAGCGTAGGCGAGGGCCTCCCTGACCTTCGGGTTGTTGAAGGGCTCCTTGTGGGTGTTGAAGACGAGGAAGGTAAGTATCGGCTGGAGGATGTCGGTCTTGACGACCGAGTGGAAGCCGCTGAGTTCGAGGTTCTTGACGGTGTCCATTTTCTCCGCAGGTATGGCGACGACGTCAGCGGTTCCGGTCTTGAAGAGGTTGATTCTCGACTGGGCGTCGTTGTTGATTATGTAGATGACGTACTTGTGGCCTGGATTGCTAGTGGCGTTCCAGTAGTGCGGGTTGTACTCGAGGACTATGTAGCTGTTCTCCTGGTAGTCCTTGACGTAGAACGGACCTGTTCCAACCGGCTTCTGGTGCATGAGCTGGTGGGTGGGGTCGTCCTTACCCTGCTGGAGGTAGTTCCACCAGGCGCTCGGGTCGTGGCCGTTGTTGCTGGCCTGGAGGGCCTCCTGGTACTTGTCTCCGAGGAGGTATTCCATCGGGACGACGCTGAGGAACGGGTCTGCTAACACTCCGAGAACCGGGGCGTAGGGCTGTGGGAGGACGAGCTTGAAGACGCCGGCAGTCTCTCCGCTGTAGCCGAAGAACTGCTTGAGCTCGTCGAGGCTCTTAACCTCTTTGCTCTTTCCGCCGAACTCAGCAATGAGCGGGTGCTCCTTGAGGTAGTTGTTGAACTCGTCCTCGGTCAGGGCCGCGGAGTGGTTGACGTCCATGAAGCTGTCAACCATCCAGCTGACGGAGTGTCCGAGCCTCTCAACGCGGAGGAAGGTGAAGGCAACGTCGGTTGCGTCAATCGGGTAGGTCTTGTCGTTCCACGGGTCGTAGGCCTCAACACCACCGCGGATGAGGAAGTACCACTCGGTACCGTTCTCGTTGTGGGCCCAGGCAACCGCAAGGTCAGGGCTGACCTGCTCGGTCTCCTCTTTCCAGTAGGTAACGAGGGTGTCGCCGATCTCGTGCCAGATCTCCCATCCGAAGGTCTCGTAGGTCATTGCAGGGTCAAAGCTCTCCGGCCAGCCGATAGTAGCTATGGTGTAGGTTTCGGGGTTGTTCTTGTAGTCCTTGATTCCGATCTCAACTGACGGGGCGTTGGGATCTTCGCTGATGAGGTCATACCTCTCGGCGAGGGTCGGGTGGTAGTACCTGCCCTTGACCCAGTCCCAGTAGACACGGAGCTGCCTGTTCTGACCGAGGATGACCTCGGGGACTAACTTGTTTCCGAGGAGGTAGAGGGCCTTGAAGAGCTCGGTTCTGATCGTCGGGTCAGTCTGCCTGCGGGCTGCTATGATGAGGGCATCAACGTGCTCGTCACGGAAGAAGGCCGGGTCAATGGCACCGAATCCCTGTCCGGCCTCCATGAGGCTCTCTATGCTCGGGGTGTTGGCTTCATCAACTTCGTATTCGACCTTTATGACCTTGGCACCGCTCGGGATCTGAGCGGTCGGGTTCTCACCCTTGGGTCCGACGACAATGACGCTCTTGTCGGTCTCTATCACGTAGACTTTATCCATCTCGAGTATCTGCGGCGTTAGCTGGGCTGGAGGCTGTGTTGTGGTTGTAGTCTGGGTCGACGTTGAACTGGCCTGACTTGAGGTTGTGGTCTGAGACTGGCTTGTGGTTGTAGTCTTGCTCTGGGTTGTAGTTGTGGTCTTACTCGGGCTTGAGCTGGTGGTGCTTCCACCTCCACCGCCGCCGATACAGCCGCTGGCCACTACTGAAAAAGCCACTAAAAACACAATAAAAATGGACAACACCATTCTTTTAGACGCCATGGTGTACCACCTCTAGGTATTGGCACTGATAGTGTGTTCGATGTCCGTAATAAATCTTTCGATGCGCACATTTGGATATAATGGAACCCTGCGGAACAACCGGGTGCGTGAAAATGTTCTCACGTGTAGATTGTACCTTCATTGAAATGATTATGTTGGGAAAACTACCCTCTGGTCGGATGTAAACAATAGTACGCTTAGTCCATGATCTCCTCTGGGGGTTAAACCCGGATGAGCCTGACGCTTGCATCTGGGTTGCCGTGGTCACTGGCTCGGGGTTGCGAAAAGCTTAAATTAAACCCCGCACAAGAAAGTACTGTAAAAACTCCGAAGGTGGTTTCCATGGTTAAGGCCTATGTTTTGCTGACTATCGAAATAGGAAAGGTTGAGAGCGTTATAGAATCCCTCAAATCCCTCCAGGGGGTCATAAGGGCTGACGCAGTTACCGGCCCCTACGATGCCATTGTGTACATCGAGGCGAACGACCTCGGCGAGCTCACCAGAAAGATACTCCACGACATACACAACATCGACGGCGTGATCGACACGACCACGGCCATCGTCGTCGAAATGGAAGAAGAGTGATTCAGCGCTTTTTCCGCTTGGATTTCCTTACTTCTGTACGTTTCCTTAGTTCGCGGATCTTTTCCGCTATCATTCTGAGGCTCTTAGATTTTCCGTACTGCGACTCTATCACCAGACGTCCCAGTGTTCTGTACTCTTCTTCAATCCCAGCAAGGCGCGGGTTGAGCTTTGTTGGGTCCTTCTCGATTATTCTGAATCCGAGAACCTCGGAGGCATCTTCTATCTCGCGGAGTGAGGGGGCTCTAACGGCAACGGTCTTTGGGATAATCCGTCCGTACTTCCTCGGCAGTCTGGAATCCAGCTCGTTTGGCCATACCACAAACTTTGACATCTTTCCCACCCAAACTTTTTAAAATTCCCCCTTTAAAAATCATTGTGGTGGTGGCAATGCTAAAATACAGAGAGGCCCTTCGTCTCATCCCCCTGCTTCAGCCCGGAGATCGCGTTCTTGTAGAGTACACTCCGGATATCGGGTTGGGTGATTTTGAGTGGAAAGAGATGGTGAGGGCCTTCGTTAAGGATGGCACCGTTGTGGCCTTTGATTTCTACGGTATTGGTGATTTGCTGTTCCGGAACTACATCCGATCTTTGGGATGGAAAGACTACAAAGATCTCATCGAGGCCAAGAAGAACATATACGTGTTCAAATTTGGCCCTGGTGGAGCCAGCTACGGCCAGCTAATGGGGGAGGAGAAGATCCACAGCGATACTGAGAGCTTCCTCAGAAGCTATTATTCCACGATCAGACGGGCTCTTAACCTGCCCAGGAAGCCGAAATACTCCTTTATATTGGGGTTGGCCGAGTACCTGTATTTCTCCGGGAAGGATGGTCTCTACAACTTCCTCCACGCCACTAGCACCATACCTCTGGAGGATTGGGTAACCTTCATATTCCTGAACGTCGGTGCAATTGGTGATCCTGAGAGGGCCATCCTTGAGGAGATATCATCGTGGGTGCTGGCTTTTAGAAAGAATGGTATTGAAGTCATTAAGGGAGGTAGGGAGAGTGCCCATCAAGGAGGGGGAGAAGGTTCTGCTGATTGATCCGAGGGGCAAACGCTATCTCGTGACGGTATCGGATAGGGAGTTTCACACTGATCTGGGCATACTCAAACTCGGGGAGCTCATCGGGAAGGACTATGGGAGCTCGATAACCAGCCACAAGGGAGCGGAGTTCAGGGTCATCAAACCAGACATCAACGACATCATAGCGAAGATGCGGCGGGGACCCCAGATAGTTCACCCCAAAGATGCTGGCATAATCATAGCCTATGCGGGCATCTCCCCAGGGGATACTGTTATAGAGGCCGGCGTTGGCAGCGGTGCGCTCACCATATTCCTTGCGAACATCGTTGGACCGAGTGGAAGGGTCATCAGCTACGAGGTGAGGGAAGACCACGCCGAGATAGCCAGAAAGAACATCCAGCTCGCGGGCTTCTCGGACAGGGTGACGATAAAGCTCAAGGACATCTACGAGGGCATTGACGAGGAATACGCAGACCACATCGTCCTCGACCTCCCGCAGCCGGAAAAAGTCCTTCCCCACGCCCTTGAAGTTCTCAGGCCCGGTGGGTACTTCGTTGCATACACACCTTGTATGAACCAGGTTCACAGGTTCTTTCAGGCGTTCCAGGAGTATAAGAACGAGTTTTACAAACCGCGGGTCGTCGAGGTTCTCGTCAGGGAACAGGAAGTTAAGAAGGAGTGCATGAGGCCAAAAACGACTATGCTGGCCCACACGGGATACATAACCTTTCTCAGGAAGCTGTGATTCCTTCCTCCATTTCCTCACCCTCTTCAAAGGTGATATATGCAATCGCCCCGAAGAGCAGAACACCAGCGACCGCCTGGAGGACTGGATTGCCGGGCAACCTCCGTAGCGCGGAGACGTTGCCGTAGATGATCGGCCAAAAGAGCGAGATTGCCGTCAGAACCACTGAGATTTGGTATATCCACCTTCCCATCTTGTTTCCCCCTTCGGCAATCTTCACGAATGTTTTTTAATCCTTTCTCCCGTTGTCCGAGGATGCTTCCAAATTCTTAACCTTTGGTTAACAACAGGTTTATAAGTACCTAAAGTTGTGAACCTTTAGATGTCCAGCTTTGGGCTCATGTATGGAGGTGTTCATCATGCCTTACAAGATACTCGACAAGAAGGAGCTCGCCATGAACGAGGTCTGGTACAAGATACAGGCACCCCACGTGGCGAAGAAAGTGCAGCCTGGGCAGTTCGTCATAGTCAGGGCATTTCCCAACGGCGAGAGGATTCCCCTAACCCCGGTTACCTGGGACAGGGAAGAGGGTTGGATAACCCTCATCACCTTCGTCCGCGGAAAAACGACCATGAGGATGGCCAACGAGCTCAAGCCCGGTGATGAGATCCTCAACGTCGCAGGCCCGCTTGGAAACCCCGCTCCGATGAAAAAGTACGGTAAGGTTCTTGCTGTGGGTCTCATAACCGGAATGGTTGAGGTCTTCCCGATAGCTAAGGCCTGGCAGGAGCTCGGAAACGACGTTACAACGCTCCACGTTACCCCGAACCCTATGGTTATCCTCAAGGAAGACTTTGAGAACGCCGTTTCAAGGCACATTGTTGAGGGGTTCGACCTTCAGGAAGGTTGGGGAATGAGCGAGATAGCTCAGGAGCTCGTTAAGAGGGCCGTTGCTAGGGTTAAGGGACTCCTTGAGAACGAGCACTTCGACATGGTTCTCACCGTCGGCCCGGCCGGTGGCCAGAAGGCCATATTCAACGTCGTTAAGGAGTATGGAATCCCGATGCACTCCGACCTTCACCCGATAATGGTCGACGCAACGGGAATGTGCGGTGCCTGCCGTGTTACCGTAGGTGGGGAGGTTAAGTTCGCGTGTATCGACGGGCCTGGGTTCGATGCCTACAAGGTCGACTGGGACGAGCTGATACACAGGACCGGTTTCTATGCCCCGATGGAGAGGCTGGCCATGGAACACTACCTCAAGGGGCTCCAGGCCCAGGGAGGTGAGCAGTGATGGCGGTTAGAAGGAAACTCATTAAGGAGCGCGTTCCCACTCCGGAGAGGCCTCCGGAGGAGAGAATCAAAAGCTTCGTTGAGGTTAACCTTGGATACACCTTTGAGCTGGCCGTAAAGGAGGCAGAGAGGTGCCTTCAGTGTCCCTACGACTACGCACCATGTATTAAGGGCTGTCCCGTTCACATCAACATCCCCGGCTTCATAAGCAAGCTCGTTGAGTACCGCGACAACCCGGACAAGGCAGTTAAGGAAGCCCTCAACGTCATCTGGGCCTGCAACTCTCTCCCGGCCACAACTGGCCGTGTCTGCCCGCAGGAGGATCAGTGTGAGAAGAACTGTGTCATGGGCAAGGTCGGCGACAAGATAAACATCGGCAAGCTTGAGCGTTTCGTCGCCGACTACGCACGCGAGAAGGGCATTGACGAGGAGCTTCTCTTCGAGATAATCCCGAAGATCGAGAAGAAGGGTCAGAAGGTTGCCATAATCGGCGCTGGGCCCGCTGGCCTCACCGCCGCTGGCGAACTGGCGAAGCTCGGCTACGACGTCACCATCTACGAGGCCCTCCACGAGCCCGGAGGAGTTCTCATGTACGGCATCCCCGAGTTCAGGCTCCCGAAGGAGATAGTGGAAAAGGAAATTGAGAAGCTCAGGAAGCTCGGCGTTAGAATCCTCACCGACCACGTTGTCGGAAGGACAGTCACCATAGAGGAGCTCCTCCAGGAGTATGACGCGGTCTTCATTGGCTCTGGTGCCGGAACCCCGAGGCTCGTCAACGCCCCGGGAATCAACCTCAACGGAATCTACACCGCCAACGAGTTCCTCACGAGGGTCAACCTCATGAAGGCCTACCTCTTCCCCGAGTACGACACTCCTGTCTACGTTGGAAAGAAGGTTATCGTCATCGGCGCCGGAAACACCGCAATGGACGCCGCTCGTTCGGCGAGGCGCTTCGGTGCCGAGGTGACCATAGCCTACCGCAGGGGAGAGGAGGACGTAAGTGCTAGGATCGAGGAAGTCCACCACGCCAAGGAGGAGGGCATAAAGTTCGAGTACTTCATCAACCCGGTGGAGTTCATAGGCGACGAGAACGGCAAGGTCAAGGCAGTCAAGTTCGAGAAGATGAAGGCCCTCGAGGAGCGCGATGCTCGCGGCAAGAGGAAGATAGTGGGAACAGGCGAGTACGTTACGCTCGAAGCCGACACAGTCATCATCGCCATAGGGAAGCACCCGAACAGGCTCATCATCAACACCCCAGGCCTCAAGGTCGAGCGCGGAAGGATAGTCGTTGACGAGAGCATGATGACCAGCATTCCTGGAGTTTTCGCCGGTGGCGACGCCATCAGGGGCGAGGCAACCGTCATCTTGGCCATGGGTGACGGAAGGAGGGCCGCCAAGGCCATCCACGAGTACCTCACGAAGAAGAGGGAAGAGCAGAACGCCTGATTTTTCCTTATCCCTCTTGTGTTTATCCTTTTAAGTTCCGGGCTGTTGTTTCTTCGATGTTCTGAAGGACATTCTCAAGTCTCTTTAGGAGTTCGTTAATGGCTTCCCCTGGATTTTTTGCGTAGTAGATGTATCCAAGCCACCCGCGATCTACGAGTTGGCGCTCGATGAGGCCGAGCTGGAGGAGATGTTTCAGCTTTTCGCGGACTACCCTTTCAGAGATGTCAAGCCTTTTGGCTATCTGTCTGGGCGTTAGCTCTTCCGACTGAAGAAGGGAGTATATCCTTATCTCCGTTTCACCAAGCTCGAACAATTTTAGGGCCTTGGTGAGGGAACGAAGTACGTCCTCCATGATACAACCCCTGAAGATTTCTTTTCATAACTGTTACCTAATTGGTGGAAAGGTTTATAACCTTTTCTTCAAGGGTCTTTTGGTGAGGTCTATGACATCTGTCTCAGCGATTGTAAGGAACCTTAGACCGCTTGAGGGCAGGGCGTACATCGGTCTCATCGGTCTGGCGATACTGATGAACGCGAAGTGGGTTAGCCTTGATAAGGCATTACTGGCGTTTACAGCTGGAGTGCTCTTTGTATGGTATGCGTTCTCAATAAACAACTGCTTCGACGTGGACACCGACTCCCTAAACCCCGACAAGGTTAAGAAAAATCCGATAGCCAGCGGGGAGCTTAGCTTTGCAGGGGGATTGACCCTTTCCATCGTTCTCTCCTTGCTCGGCGTGTTAATCGCGTCCAAAACTAACCCGGTTATGTTCGCCATTTACGTTCTCATGACGGCCCTCGCGACCATCTACTCTGCACCACCGAGGCTGAAGGCGAGACCTATAATCGATGTGCTCTCCCACGGTCTCTTTTTCGGAGGGCTTCCCTTCCTATACGGGGCTTCAATAGACGGGAGAATCTCATCCATCGAGGCACTTATAGCTCTCAGCGTCACGCTGTACTCCTTTGCTCTGGAGCTCAGGAACCACCTCGGTGACTACGAAAGCGACCTGAAAGCGGGTCTCAAAACGACACCTGTGGTGCTCGGGAAAAAGGTCTCGGAAAAGCTTGTTGTGACCTTTTCATGGGCGTCGATTATCCTGCTGATGGTGGCTCTTACTCCTCTCGGGGCATTTGGAACCCTGGCACTCCGCCTGAAGGTGAACTACAGAGCTCTCGATGCCCTCATGCTGGCCCTCTTAGTTGCACACACAGCTAGGGTGATGCTCGGTGGGTGAGGTATCTTTGGCAGGCTGGAAAAGAAAGGTCCTCTCCGTTCTTGCCCTCCTAATTTCCCTTGGGTACCTCTACAGGCATACCGACCTTGAAGAACTTGAGTTAGCCATGAAAACGGCCTCTCCTGAGTACCTCCTCCTGGCGTTCTGTCTTTCCCTTTTGACGGTACTGCTCTCCGTTCTCAGGTGGCACATCTTCCTCCGCGAGGTGCAGGAGACCCCATTTAAAAAGACGCTGAGGGCATTCCTCAGCGGATATTACCTCATGACTATTCTTCCTCCGAGCGTTGGACACGCGACGAAGGTCAAGCTGGTGGGAGGGGACTACTTCAAAGCTCTCTCAGCTCTGGCAATCGGCATCACAACGGAAGTTGTCGTCCTGCTCTCAATGGCGTTTGTGTTCGTGGGCTTCACGAAGCTGGGTCTTGTCGTCCTTGTGCTTGTCCTCCTTTCTCTGATCTGGGAGGAAGGCCTTTACAGAGTCTTGGACTCTCTCTTGGCTTTCTGGGGGAATTCTGGCCTAAAGGGGCTCACAACACTGCTAAGAAGCTATCTTAAGAGGGGATACACTGGATGGAAGAGAGCAAAGGAGAACAGAAAAGCATTTTTTCTCTCGTTTCTCCTCTCCCTGGCTGTAATTTTGCTCCAAGTTTTCGGCATAGTAGCAGTTGGGAGGGCGTTTGGATTGGAGGTTTCACTTGGCCGGGCGCTCTACGGTTTCATCATGAGCGTCCTGTTCGCTTCTCTAGCGGGTATCCCTAGCGGCTTTGGGGCCAATGAGATGGGGATAGTCGTTGGAATAGGAGCATCAACAAAAGCCACTCTCACCGCTTTCACCTACAAGTTCATCTTTCAGTACGTTTACTCGATAGTCGGTGCAGTGGCTTTTTATCGTAGCGTTGGTGGAGGTGCTGGAAAATGAAAATTGCTCTTGTTAGTGACTGGTATTATCCAAAAATCGGCGGTGTTGCCACCCACATGCATCAGCTTGCCATCTATCTGAAAAAGCGTGGCCACGATGTTTCAATAGTGACCAACGACCTGAATACAGGGAAGGAGGAGGAGCTTGAGGAGCTGGGAATCGGGCTTGTGAAGATTCCGGGTATTGTCAGCCCGGTGCTCGGAATAAACATAACATACGGCCTGAAATCAAACCTTGAGCTGGGTGAGTTCCTTGGGGATTTCGAGGTTGTCCACGCTCATCATGCATTCACGCCCCTCTCACTGAAGGCCGTCAAGGCGGGAAGGGCGCTCGGAAAGGCTACACTGCTCACGACTCACAGCATATCGTTTTCTCACGAGTCCTCTCTGTGGGATGCCCTTGGATTGACCTTCCCTCTCTTCAGCCACTACCTCAAATATCCTCATGAGATAATCGCTGTGAGCAAGGCCGCAAAGGCGTTCATAGAGCACTTTACTGACTCTCCAGTTAGGGTAATCCCCAACGGTGTCGATGACGAGTTCTTTAGGCCGATAAGTGAGAAAGAGAAGGAGATGGTAAAAGAAGAGCTCGGGATTAATGGAGACGTCGTTCTCTACGTTAGTAGGATGTCCCCCAGAAAAGGGCCGCACGTGCTCCTCAATGCTTTCCAGAACATAGCACGAGAAGAGGACGATGCCACGCTGGTAATGGTTGGCTCCGGCGAGATGCTTCCATTCCTGAAGGCACGTGCCAAGTTCCTGAACATCGAAGACCGCGTGAGGTTTATGGGTTACGTTCCCAATGAACTTCTCCCCAAGCTCTACGCCTCTGCAGATGTTTTTGTTCTACCCTCGACAACGGCGGAGGCCTTTGGTATAGTCATACTTGAAGCGATGGCCTCGGCTGTTCCTGTTGTCACGACAACCGTCGGCGGGATACCCGAGGTGGTTGGAGAAAGCGGAAGCGGCATCCTTGTGCCGCCCGGCGACGAGTTTGCGCTCGCTGAAGCGATCTTAAAGCTTCTCCATGATAAAGAGCTTGCTGGGAAGTTTGGAGAGGCTGGAAGAAAAGCCGTAGAGAACCGCTATTCGTGGAGAGTCGTTGCGGGGGACATTGAAAATGTGTATGAGGATGCGTTAAACAGGTTATAACTTGGACTCGGGCTTGGCCGTGTCTAGCTACAACTACCACCCCAGAAGTTAACTTCTGGGGCAGAAGTTATAAGGGTTTCGAGGGGTTTATCAATGCTAATTTGGGTAGAACGAGCCGGTGATGACGAGCCTCGGAGTGGCCGGGGGTAAGGAAGGGCATACTGGCCGAGCCACTACCCTTTTAACTCTCCTGCAAAAATGAAAACGAGCGATGACGAGCTCTAGGGTATCTGAACCGACGGGAAATGATGATAAAAGAGAGCGGAGCTCACTCTTCTAGCTCTTCAACCTTCTCTTTTACGTCTTCAAAGTTCTTGTAGTCCTCGCTCTTCGCCAGCTGGGTAACGAAGTCGTCTATCTCCTTCTTCTCAAGGAACGCTCCGGCCAAAAGCTTTCCCGTGTAGCGGTTGTTCTTTATCTCCCAAAACATGTAGAACTCCGGGAAGTTCTCCTTTATCCTCCTGTACGCGACACCGTACTTTGAATCCTTCAGCGGGTTCTGCTCGATGTAGAAGTGGCCGGGCTCGAGCTCTATCATGTGCAGGATCGCTCCCCTCTTCGTCTTTACGAGCTTCACCTTAACGTCCCATTCCTTCAAAACTTTCACGAGAATCACCGAGGAAAGTATGCGCAGGGGCACTTAAACGTTCTGAATAAGGAGAAGAGGAGAGAGCCCATCAGAGGCTCTTGAGGTATTCGGCATAAGCTTCCGCATCCATGAGCTCCTTGAGCTCCTCATCGAGATTGCTCGGTTTGAGCTTGGCTATCCAGTTTCCGTAGGGATCCTCGTTGAGGAGCTCCGGGCTGTCCTCGAGTTCCCCGTTGACCTCGATGACCTCTCCGCTGACCGGGGCGTAGACCTCGGAAACGGCCTTGACGCTCTCCAGCTCGCAGAGGACGTCCCCCTTGTTGAACTCCGCCCCGACCTCGGGAAGCTCGACGTAAGCCAGGTCGCCGAGCTCCTTCTGGGCGTAGTCGCTTATCCCAACGAGAACCGTTCCATCCTCAAGGACCTGGGCCCACTCGTGGTCCTTGGTGTAGTAAAGGCCCTCCTTAACCTTGTATTCGCCAACTTCGATCATGAACATCACCGATCATCGTTGCAACTTTGGGCATTTAAACCTTTCTAAGGCCGCTCATGAGGTCTATCCGCCCTACCAGGGAAGTACTCTTTAACCACTCCCCTTCACGATTCTCTAATCCCGTTCAGAGGCATTCCCTCGTTCTTAATGTGATTTTCGATTTCGAGAACGTCTTCCGGAGATAACTGGAACACGCGCTTGGATGCGTGAGGCATCCCCTCTATTATCCTCCGCACTGTCGATTTGTCCGCTCCTATCATGTGGGATGACTTCTTGAGTGCCGCTGCCACAGTGCTCCTCCTGTGCTGGAAGAGGGCCTTCACAAGGTTTTCGCTGAGTTCGATCCGCTCTTTCCGCGGCTTTGGTTCAAGGATCACCACTGCAGAATCAACTTTCGGCCTTGGCCAGAAAGCGCCCCTGCCTATCCTCTCGACGAGTTCTGCGTGGGCCTTGGCGCGGACCATGAGGGAGAGGCGGGAGTAGTTTTTCTCTCCAGGTTTGGCCACCATCCTCTCTGCGAACTCCAGCTGGTATATCAGAACTCCCTTCTCAAACTCGTGTTTCAGGAGCTTGAAGGTAACCGGTGATGATATTTGGTAAGGCAGGTTGGAGACTACCTTGCTGAACTCGGGAAAGGGAACTTTGACGGCATCGCCGTGGATTATCTCCACGTTGGGCCAGTCGTACTCCCTTTGGAGGATCTCGATTATCCTCCCGTCCTTCTCGATGGCGTACACCTTACCCGCTCTTTTGCTGAGGGGGTCCGTCAGAACGCCCAGACCCGGCCCGATCTCAAGAACCGTATCCTTCTCTGAAACCCCTGCCCGTTCTATGTTCCTCTCGATTATATCGGGCACCACTAAAAAGTTCTGGCCAAGGTCTTTCCTCGGGTTGAGGTTGTACTTGGAAATTAAATAGAAGAGGCGATCCCTCATTCCCTAAAGAGCCTCCTTGATCCCACAAAGAGCCTGTAACGATCTTTGCCTTCTATCTCTTCCACGATTCTCTTTGCTATCATCTCGCAGGGATCATG
The DNA here is from genome assembly GCF_002214585.1 of Thermococcus profundus. NCBI lineage: Archaea > Methanobacteriati > Methanobacteriota > Thermococci > Thermococcales > Thermococcaceae > Thermococcus > Thermococcus profundus. The sequence goes on along the minus strand of NZ_CP014862.1, from coordinate 1,527,115 downwards.
CAGGCCCTTGACCCTGTTCTTGAGGTCTTCGAAGCTCTTAAACGGCTCCTTCTTTCTCTCGTCCAGGATCTCCCACATGAGCTTTTTGCCTATTCCTGGCAGGAGCTCAAGGCTGTGGAGCCTGTTGGTTATTGGTGGGGCGATGTTGAAGAACTTGACGAAGCGCTCCTCGTTGTTCTTCACGATCTCTTTGACAACATAGGGAAGCTCGGCCTTTGCAGTGGCGGTGAGTTCGTCGTAGCCTATCTTCTTGTTTATCATGAGGATTTTATCCCTGTCTCCCTTGCCTATGAAGACCCTCTCATAGAGCATCAGGTCTGATTTTGGCGTGACTTCGAGCAGGGTGAACGCCTTCTCTCCGATAACCTGGGCGACGGGTTTTCCGGTTCGCCTTCCGGTGCTTATATCCGTGTAGCCTTCAGGGAGGTAATCCAGAACGTACGCGTACTCCTCGTACTCCTTATTGTGCCTCTTTTTCTGAAGGCTTTCCCTATAGGGATGGCGTCTCGTGTAGTCCATCTTCTCTCCCCCAAAAAGTTTAACCCCCGGAGTTTTTATACTTTGTGAGGAAAAAATTTAGAAGAGGGCCTTACTCAACCGGCCTGTATTCGTCGAGGAGCTTGATTATCTCCTCGGCCTCTTCCCTCGTGGGCATATACTCCTCCTTGGCGAATATCACGCGGATGTCAAAGTAGTCCTCGGGGAGGAGGTCAACGAGCTTCGCCGCTATCCTCTCGTCCATCCACTCGAAGAGGTCGAGGAGCTTTTCCTTCAGCTCCCTAGCCTGCTCGGGCTTCAGTTTGGCGAACCTTTCAGCGTGCTCGAGGCTGACCCTTGCCTCGTAAAACATCGGCTCCTCGGGGTTTTCCTCAATCCCCTGGGCCCTTCTGCGTTCGAGGATCTCCTTTGTCTCGGAGAGGGTAAGGTAGTGCTCCTCGATCTTCTTCCTCCCGATCATAATCATCCCTTCTGGGGCCTGAGGTGAACCGGGTGGATGAAGAAGGTCTTGACCTTGCCCCCGTCGGTGAGCTGAACGATGTAGGCATCGCCGCGCTTGCCGACGACCGTTCCGGTCCTTCCGTGGAACCTCGGGTCGGGCATGCCCTTGTGGTAGCTTGGCTCTATGACTATGTGAACCTTCTGCCCGACCTCAAACTCCTGGAGGAACCTGGTGAGTGGGGGAAGGCCCTTTCTCCTTGGGCTCTTGCTGAGCTTCCCGCGAGTCTTCCTCCTGAAGCTGTGCGCTTTCTTGACCATTTCAACCACCTCTCACAGTTCTGTAGAGACTCCAAACACATATATGCGGCTTTTCACGATTTTCCCGGGGTTTTCGGCCTTTTAGCTCCAGTTTACCAACTAACCTTGCCCGGGAATCACTAAAGCCTCAGGTGAGGCATTTATAAATCTTTCAGTCGAGTATGTTCAAAACGTCGAGCCTCTCGCACCACGCCCTCTTCCCTAGAAGGTCGCTCACGCTCGGCTTCGTCCGTCCGTTATCACCTGAGATCAGTTCTTTGATGTAAAGGCCCCCGTCCGTGACGAGCCTCAGCTCGAAGTGCTTCCCGTCTATCCACCTCGCTTCGGCGTCGTGGACCTTCCTAACCCTCACCTTATCTGCCCTGACCTTCCTCACGCGCCATGGTGTCCTCTGGTGGACTTCGAGTCCCCTGAGCTTTTTGGCCACTTCTTCGGCTTCTTCGGGGGTTACGCCCTCCTCGACGAGCACGAACGCGAGGTACTCCTTCCGGTGCGGCGTTGAGAGCACATTCTCCGCTTCGTCTGGAGTCGTGAACCTCAAATCCAGTACCTCAACTTTCCCGCTCTCGTTGATCTCCCTCACTATCTCTTTGAGGTCAAACTTTCTCCTCTTCGGACGCTTTATCTCGAGGATGAAGGGCCTCCCGTTGCCGAGCATTCTAACGTCAACGTCCTCCCTTCCTGCCCCTTTGAATACGCACTTCCCACCTGTTATCCTGGAAAACGGGCGGCAGATTATTGAGGCAACGCTCTCCTCGAAGTCTGGAAGCGGCGTCTGCGGAATGCCCCTCACCAGCTTCCTGTAGCGTCCGTAGACATACAGCGGGTTTATCTGGAGCTCAATTCTGCCCGAATACGGCTCGACTATGAAAACGACATCTGGGCTTTTTGAAGTGTCCTTCCCCGTTGCCCTTCCAAAGGCCTTTCCAAGCTCGCGGTTGAACTCGCGGTTTATCGGCTCGGCAGTGTCTACCCCGAACTCTTCCCAGATGACCTTCTCTTTATCTTTGACCCCATCGGGAAACCTTGAACCCACGAGGAAAGTTTCAAATTCCACTCCCTCCGCCGCTCTCTTCATGTCCTCAACAATTCCTGGGATTCTCTCGAAAACGTTATCACACAGCTCACACTTCTCTGGCTCCTGGATGGGAGGCAGTCCCCTGGCCGATCTCTCCATGTTGATCACAAAACGTATAGCCCTCCCCCTATCCTCGTTCGTGCCCTTCCCGAGACTGGCAAAGAGCCTTCCCAAGCAGTGGTTGCAGAGGTTGTGCTTTTCGAGGATTTTTTCGGCTTTTTCCGCTATCATCTGCGACACCGGTTAGGTTTAAATCCATGGTTTCCAATCTCCTCCCATGATGACGAGAAGGCAGAGGATAATAAGCCTTTTGGAGGAAGGGGACTATTCACCCAGCGAGCTGGCCAAGGCCCTGGATATGAGGGGGAGGGGTTCCATCAAGATCATCCTCGAAGATCTCAAGGCGATACAGAGAACCCTCAAAAGGGAGGGGAAGGTTCTCCTCATAAAGCCCGCTGAGTGCCGGAACTGCGGCTTCGTTTTCAAGCCGGAGATCAAGGTGCCCTCTAAGTGCCCACGCTGTAAGTCGGAATGGATAGAAGAGCCAAGGTTCAAAATAGTGGTTAGGGATTAACCCTCTCTGGCCTTCACGAGGATTATGTCGCCTATCGCCATAACCCTCTCGTAGGGGATTCCGACCTTCTCCCCCGGCAGGGCCAGTGCCAGAACCTTGCCGTGCCCGCTGTCTATCTCGATTAAAACCTCGTCAACGTACCCCACGTAGTTTCCCTTCGTGTTGTATATCTGCTTGCCGTATATCCTTGAGAGCCTCATCACCATTTAAACCACCAGGGGATCTTGCCCTTCAGGATATTTAAGGTTTAGGTTTCCGGGATCTCGTTGAGATCAGCAGGAGTATAGCCGTCGTGAAAAACGCCGCGATGGTTCCAGTTACTCCGACGAAAACTGTGCCGACCATGGTATCGAGGCTCTTGAGCATATCAAGGACTCCTTCAACCGCCAGCGCCGTTAGAGCGCCCCCGAAGTATGCCGGGCCTGAGAGCAGCGTATCCAGGACTCCTGTGGGTGGAGAAACGCCCAGCATGGCCACTGAGAGCAGTATGACTATGAAAACCTTGGTCATTGTGACGTCCGATACCTTCGAGACCGCCGTTATTGCGAAGATCGCTAAGAGGCCTCCAACGTACGCCGCTGGAGATGCCCTGAACTCCCAATTCAGGAACCAGAATGCCAGGGCGCCTACGATCAGTCCCGAGGTGTAGATCACAAAAACCTCCTTTACCGGTGTTGTCTCGGGTATCGTGTGCAGGCTTATCAGGAAGGTAACGAGTACTCCTATCCCTGCCCCTGTGAGGGCCCTCTGAAGTCCTTCCTTTTTCATTTCCCTGCCTCCTTCACTGCCCTGATCTTTACCCTGTCGCCGTCTCCGAGGCCAAGGGCCTTCCTCAAGTTCACGGGGGCTATTATCTCGGCTATCCTGGGTGGATGAACGGTCCTTGAGGGGACCACTATCGCCCCTTTGATCCCATCTATCTCGACCGGGTATGCCCTGACGTCGCCGAATGTTCTTCCTTCTTTAATGAAACCGGGAATGAGGATGGGCCTCACGTTTACCAAGGCGTCGAAGACCGTTTTTGGGAAGACGACCCTCACGTTGAGGGTTCCGGGATAGGGTTCAAACCCGAGGTACTCCCTTATCCTCTCGCTGTAGAGCTTAACGTAGTATGATCCCTCACCCAGTCCAGAGACGACCTCTCCGAGGATTATGCCCCGATACAGAGCTTTCTCAAGCTTTTCGCAGAGGCCTTCAAGAAAACCCAGTCCCTCATCACTTATTTCGACGTAGGTTTTTCTGCCCGAAACCTCGCGGGTTATGAGGCCCTCCTCCTCGAGCTCCTCCAGGAGCCTCATGACGGTTTGGGGGGAAACTTCGAACCTCTTCGCGAGCTCTCTGAGCGTTACCCCCCTCTTTTCCCCTACGGCCCCCAAAAGGGCCAGTTCAATGAGAACCTGAGTTTTTTCGAGCTTCATGCTGAGCACCCTTTGAAAGCCTGTCGGCCAGTCTGAGCGGTAGTGGATAGCCGCCCCGGCTTAAAGCCTTAACTATCTCAACTGCCGAAGGCAGGTCGATGAGATGCCCGACGCTAACGTAGGCCTTGCCGACTTTTACGCAGGAACCTTTGGGTGCGCCCCTTAGGGGCCTCTTGGCAACCCCTATCGTTGGAATTCCGAGAACGAGGCCGATGTGGGAGGCCAGGCCGTAGCCTCTTGGATGCGCCCGTCCGTGGCCTTCAACGAGCAGAACGTCCGGTCTTTCCCGTCCAACTGCAACGAGAACCGGCCGCGTTTCCCTGAGGAAGAAGAAGGTTGAGATATATGGGAAACTCACCCCAACTTTAACAACCCTCTTTTTCAGCAGTTTGCAGTCTGGGAAGGAGCAGAGGACAAAAGCAGCTCTGGCCATCTCGTTTTTGTATGAGACGTCAACTGCTCCAACGGTTCTGACCTTTGAGACCTCCAGCGGTCTTTCAACTACCCTTTCGGCGAGCTTTCTCTGAAGTTCGGCTATTTTCTCAAGAAGTTCACTGGGGATCCTCTCCATTTCCCACCGCCGCTCTCAGCTTCTCTTCGAGCCTCATGCTGAACTTTGCCCTCGTGAGATCCTCAAGCGTTCTCTCGAGTATGTGTCTGGCCTGATCCTGTTTGGTCCTCACGTTAACGAGCCCTTTGGGGTATTCAAGGGTCATCAGTGCGTTGTACACCCTCTCCATCTCCCGATAAGCTCTCTCTGCCCTTTCCATATCGTTCTCAAGAAGCCTGAGGAGGAAGTACCTCCTGAGTTCCCCTATGAAGTCTCCAAGCCCCAGGGCGTAATCCGCCTTGGGGACGTCCAGCTCCCCTGGATGTGGGTAGCTCTCCCCCGTTACGTAGCTCAGCAGAAGCGCCGCTTCGACGTACTCCTGATGGGCACTCTGGACGTAGCCCGTGTGATAGAGGTCTGGATGATTCCTGAGCTTCTCCTTCAGCTTCCTAACCCTCTCCTCTGCCTCCGCAAAGCGGGCTCTGGCTGTGGGGATGTCGCCTCGGTGAATAGCCTTGACCGTGTCCCCACTCAGCCTCACTATTTCCCTCGTTATTCTAAGCGCCTCTTCCCGTAAGGCGTCCTTCTCATCAAGCTCGCGCCTTATGGCCTCGACTATGTCTTCCAGATCCATTCAACCACCAGCGGGGTTAGGAAAAAAGGGCTTATAAGGCATCCTCCGGTAGCGTTTTATAGTACTCGACGAACTTTAGAGGGGGTTGGATATGAGAGAGCGCAAAGTCGATGTTTTCATGAAGAAGAACGGTCTGAAAATCGGGGATCTGATAAAAGTCGTTGAAAAGGACGGGACAGTCTACGAAGGCATAGTCATGCCTCCCTACGAACTCTCCCCGGGAGAGACGCTGACTATCAAGCTCGACAACGGCTACAACATCGGAGTTCTGATAGACGCAATAGAGAGCATCGAGGTCGTTGAGAAGGCGAAGGAAGCTCCCAAGATGGAGTTCAGAGAAGTCCTGCCGAGGAAGGAAGGGCTACCAGACGTCACCATCCTCGGAACCGGTGGAACGATAGCGAGCAGGATAGACTACAAAACTGGAGCCGTTCACGCGGCCTTCACTGCGGAGGAGCTTGCTAAGGCCGTTCCAGAAATATTCGACATCGCGAACATAACACCCAAGCTCCTCTTCAACATAATGAGCGAGGACATGAAGCCGGAGTACTGGAAGAGAATAGCCAGGGAAGCCGCCAAAGCCCTCAACTCAGGTGAGGACGGCGTTGTCATTGCCCACGGAACGGACACGATGGGCTACACCTCAGCCGCACTCAGCTTCATGCTGGGGAACCTCACCAAACCCGTTGTCTTGGTTGGCTCCCAGAGGAGTTCCGACAGGCCGAGCAGCGACGCAGCAACGAACCTCATCTGCGCCACGAGGATGGCGACGGCCGATGCCGCTGAAGTAATGGTGGTCATGCACGGAGAGACGGGCGATACCTACTGCCTGGCCCACCGCGGCACAAAGGTCAGGAAGATGCACACGAGCAGGAGGGACACGTTCAGGAGCATCAACGACGTTCCGATAGCAAAGGTCTGGCCGGATGGCAAGATTGAGTACCTCAGGGACGACTACAGGAAGAGGAGTGAGGGCGAAGTTGAGGTTGACGACAGGTTTGAGGAGAGAGTGGCCATACTCAAAATCTATCCTGGCATAACAAGCGAGCTCCTTGAGTTCCTTGTTGATAAAGGCTACAAGGGAATCGTCCTCGAGGGAACAGGACTAGGCCACACTCCCAACGATATGATTCCTGCCATTGAGAGGGCCGTTGAGAGCGGCGTTGCCGTATGCATGACGAGTCAGTGCCTCTACGGAAGGGTTAACCTCAACGTCTACTCAACCGGAAGGAGGCTCCTAAAGGCTGGAGTTATACCCTGCGAGGACATGCTTCCAGAGACGGCCTACGTCAAGCTCGGCTGGGTTCTCGGACACACCGATGACCTTGGAGAAGTGAAAAAGATGATGTTGACCAACTACGCCGGCGAGATAACGCCCTACACGAGGTTTGACACCTTCCTGAGGTGATGACGATGACAGATAAGTTTAACTACGAGGAGCTTGGCCTTAAGGTCGGTCTCGAGATTCACAGACAGCTTGATACCAAGAAGCTGTTTTCACCAGTCCCGAGCGAGCTAAGCGACGAGGTTGATTTCACCTTTGAGCGCCGTTTGAGGCCGACGATGAGCGAGCTTGGGGAGATTGATCCAGCGGCCCTTGAGGAATTCAAGAAGGGAAAGAAGTTCATCTACGAGGGCAACTATAAGCTTACAGACCTCGTTTATATGGATGAGGAGCCGCCGAGGGGACCGGACAGGGAGGCCCTTGAGGTGGCACTCCAGATAAGCTACCTCCTCAACGCCAAGCCCGTCGATGAAGTTCACTTCATGCGCAAAATCGTTATAGACGGTTCCAACGTCTCCGGCTTCCAGAGGACGGCAATAGTTGCCATGAACGGGAAGGTTGACACCCCTTGGGGAAGCGTGGGGATCCCGACGGTCTGCCTTGAGGAGGACGCATGCAGAATCGTCGAAAGGAAGGAGAAAGAGGTAATCTACCGCCTTGACCGCCTTGGAATACCGCTGGTTGAGATAAGTACCACTCCAGACATACACCACCCGGAGCAGGCTAAAGTCGTTGCCAAGTACATAGGCGACGCTTTGAGGGCCACCAGAAAGGTCAAGCGCGGTCTTGGAACCATCAGGCAGGACCTCAACGTCTCGATCAGGGGAGGAGCGAGGGTCGAGATAAAGGGCGTCCAGGAGCTCGACATGATCCCGCTCATCATAGAGAGGGAAGTTGAAAGACAGCTCAACCTGCTCAAGATAAGGGACGAGCTGAAGAAGAGGTGCGTTAAGCCTGAGGATCTCAAAGAGGAGTTCTACGATGTGACAGATGTCTTCCAGAACACGGGCTCGAAGATAATCGCTAGGGCAATAAAGAAGGGCGGCAAGGTTCTCGCGGTGAAGCTCCCCAAGTTCCGCGGCCTCATCGGAAAGGAGGTACAGCCGGGGAGAAGGCTCGGAACTGAGATGGCAGACAGGGCCAAGAAGTACGTGAAAGGAATATTCCACATCGATGAACTGCCGAATTATGGAATTACAGAATTAGAGGTTAACGCTGTTATCGAAAAACTTGAGTTGGGAGAGGAAGACGCCTTCGTTCTGGTTGCCGCCGAGGAAGAGACTGCCAAGAACGCGCTCCGCGAAGTCCTCAATAGGGCAAGGGAAGCAATCGAAGGCGTCCCAGAGGAGACGAGGAGGGCCCTGCCAGACGGCAACACCCAATACATGCGTCCTCTTCCTGGTAAGGCGAGGATGTATCCAGAGACGGACATACCCTCGATATTCCTCCCGCCTGAGGAGAAGGAGAGGATAAAGGCAAACCTGCCTGAGCTCCCGCAGGAGAGGGTTGAGCGCTATGTTAAGGAGTACAAGATAGACAGAAGCTTAGCCGAGACGCTGGTGAACGATGAGCGCGATGAGCTCTTCGAGGAGCTTATTCAGAGGGGCGTCAAACCCTCGCTCGCCGCTTCAATACTCGTGGTTGTTCTCAAGGGCCTCAAGAAAGAGGTTCCGATAGAGAACGTCACCGATGAGCACATCAGGGAGGCCTTTGAGCTATATCTCGAAGGAAAGATAGCCAAGGAGGCCTTTGAGGAGATATTCAAGGAGCTCGCCCTTCACCCGGAGAAGACGGCTAAGGGAGTAGCAGAGGAGAAAGGCTTAACCCTCCTCAGCGAGGAAGAGGTGGAGAGAATCATCGATGAAGTGGTACAGGCCAACATTGACGTCATCAAAGCCAAGGGCATGGGAGCGATGGGCATGATAATGGGAAGGGCCATGGCGAAGCTCCGCGGAAGGGCCGACGGAAAGCTTGTGAGCTCTCTCGTCAGGAAGAAGATTCAGGAGATGGCGAGCTGAGGTTTTTAAGGCCTTTTCTTTTATTTCCCTTGTGAGCGATGATGAAAGCCAGATTCATCGTTCTCTACTGCATCATGGAAGATGAGCCAAAAGACCTCAATATAAAGGGCTACCTCAAACTTTTAGAGCCTGATGCCCAGACTCTCACCGATGCCCTTCTCCAGATCGCCCAGACTTCAGAGGTTATAACGATTCTCAAGGTCAGCGCTGGAGATTACTCCGTTGTGTACGTTGTCTCGGGAAAGATCGAGGGACTTCAGTGCAGAGAGGCCTACGAGTTCCTTGTTCAGAAGGAAAATGGCCTGTCAAAGGTGGCGAAAGAGATAACCAGTGGGAGTTCAGAGAAGTCAGCTCTGAGTGGTGCCCTGATCCTGGCAGGAATAGCGGTTTTATCCTACGCTGGCTACCGCTACCGTATGCTCTCGGAGATAAACAATTTGCTCCTATTCATTGGTGTTTTCTTCAGCGTTTTTGGAGGTATCGTAAGGGGCTATAAAAAGAAGAGGGTCAGAGCATCGGCTCCTCGTCACCGGTCGGAGTGAGGGAAATAGCTCATCATCCCCCGCTTTTGAACTGTGGGGCATTTAAATGTTTGTTCGGGCAACGTTTTTAAGAATTTCAGTAGTATAAACTCCGATGTCGTTAAAGCAGAGAACCCTTGGGGCTATCCTGAGCTGGGGAGTACGGAAGTACCTCATGTACAGCCGGATTAAATGTGGCCTTCTTTCGGCTTGCACATCAAAGCTGGAAGCCCTTTTCAAGACCGCTGGAGTTGAGTTCGTCAGACTGCTCGAACCCGATCCGGATGTTCTCGCCTCCTATGTCGACGGGCTCTACTCAAGAAAGTCCATTGAGATAGTCGAACTTACCGATGAAACAAGCAGGATGTTCTACCTGGCGTTTCCCCAGGTGTTCCTTAAACCGGAAGGGGAACTCAAGCCCGAGTTCACGCTCTTCTTCAACGTGAAGAGCAGGGAAGGACTTGAGGCCCTTCTCAAGGTGATAGTGGGGAAGAGGATTGGCGGGAGGAGATACAGGCACCGCTCCGGAATAAACTTTGCTGTGAGCTTTCTGGGGAGCTTTCTTCTCTCGGTGCTCGTCAGCTCCAGCAATTTCTGGCTTCAGTACATCCTTCTCATTGCCCTTACTCTCCTGATATACGCCGTCCTCGACTACCCCTTCTCGCTCCTCCATCTGAAGGGTGTTGAGGTTCTCTCGAATGATCCAATTGGGAAGGAGACCGTTAAGGTCGTTAGGATGGTTCGGTTGGGAAAGAAAAAGGAAAAGGCTGAGTAGGCCTTTTAAACTCCATGAGAGATAATGGGGCGATGATAGCGGAAGCTATGCTCGTGATGATCCTGCTTTGGGACGGCCACTTCTTTCTCAGGTACCTGCTGAGCTTTGGGAAGGGATACTCCACCCGTGGATGGAAGCCCGAGGTCAGCATTATTATACCCGCCCACAACGAGGAGGATAACATAGGCAGGGCAGCAAAAGCCGCTCTGGAACAGGATTATCCCAACATTGAGGTCATAGTTGTCGACGACGGTTCGACTGATAACACGTACAAAGTCGCTTCGTCGATAAACGATCCCCGTCTGAAGGTCATCAGAGTTCCCCACTCGGGGAAGGCGAATGCCCTGAACAAGGGGCTCAGCGTAGCTTCCGGTGAAGTCATCGTTACGACCGACGCCGATGGATGGCTGGATGAGAAGGCCGTTGGAAGGCTCATCGAGAGGTTTTATGGAGAGGATGTGGTCGCCGTTGGCGGGCAGGTCAGGGTCTTTCCGGGGAGTTTTTTGGAGCTGGCGCAGGATATAGAGCACCTCAGGATAGCGATCTTCAGGAGGGCTCATGAGGTCAATAATCTGAGCCTTGCTCCCGGTCCGGTTTCGGCCTTCAGGAGGGATGCTCTGGAGAAGGTTGGGGGCTTTGTTGAGGATCCGGTCGAGGACTACGCGACGACAATTGCCCTCAAAGAGCTTGGAAGAGTCGTTTACGCGCCCGATGCAAGGGTCTGGGTCAGGATGCCGACTTCCCTCAGAAGACTGTGGAGGCAGAGGAGGAGGTGGTTCCTGGGGGACCTTCCCAAGCTTGGTAGCGGACCCCTCAAGGAGAGAGCGTTTCTGGTGATAAGCGATGGGGTTGCCCTTGCCGACGTTCTCTTTCCCCTCACTGCAATGGCCCTGGGAAGGTGGGTTCTCCTGGCAGTCTTTCTGGCCTTTGAAATCTTTACGATGGCGGTTGCCGTGTGGAAAGAAAGGGGCCTTCTTAGAGAAATCCTGCTCTTTCCATTTGTCCTGTGGTTCTGGGCGGCTTTCTACCTCTCGCTTCACGTCTACGGTTATCTAAAGTTTGCGCTCGCAAAGGATGAACCGGTGGAATGGGAGTGAATCGGAGGGGATAGGAGGGGACAGAAAAAATCCAGAAGGACTATTCCTCCTTCAGAACTGTCTCTATAGCTTTTTTGAGCTCGTCGTAGGCCTCCTGGAGGGACTCGGGGATGACCTTGGTGTCGGCTACCACCGGCATAAAGTTCGTGTCTCCGTTCCAGCGGGGGACTATGTGGAGGTGAACGTGATCGTCTATTCCGGCCCCGGCAACCCTGCCGAGGTTCACACCAAGGTTGAAGCCGTCGGGGTTCATAGCTTTCTTTATGGCCTTTATCATAAGCTGTGAGAGCTTCATAATCTCGAGGAGCTCATCGTCGGTTAGATCCTCCCACTTTCCAACGTGCCTGTACGGGGCTATCATGACGTGGCCTGGGTTGTATGGGTAGTTGTTCATTATCACGAAAGAATATTTTCCCCTGTAGAGGATGAGCCTCTCCTTATCCCGGTTTTCCTTCGGGAAGTCGCAGAATATACATCCTTCATGCTTCGGTGAGCGTATGTACTCTATCCTCCAGGGCGCCCATAGGGTCTTCAATCTCTCACCTCCAGGAAAGGGTAAAAAAGAAGGTTAAAAAGTTTCGCCTCAGCGACGCTTTAGAATGAGGACTGCCGTGGCAAGAAGCACTACCGCCCCTGGACCGCAAATGTCACCTTTGCTTTTGTTGGATGATTTCTCTTCTGGCCTTGTATAGACCGTTGTTATCTCGACGGCTTCCGTGGGGAGTAGCTTTACCTCAGTCTTCTGGATTACTGGTTTCTCGTTGGTAACCACCGGCTTCCACTCGTTCATGAGGATGTAAGTGGCGTTATCGTATTCTATGCCTTTGATGTCCTGAATCTTCTTAACCTGCTCTAGTTTCGCTACCTCTGAGGTATCGAAAACGTAGAGTTTCTCAATTGAATCGACTTTGCTGACGTTGCTTGCCGTTCTCTGATAGGTGATTTTCACCTGGTCAACAGCCGGAGGTGCTACCTTGATCCAAGGCACGTTGTTGCAGCTCCCTGAGGGCATGTTTCTGGCGCGGATCTCCAGCTTTAGCTCTCTGAACCCGGAGAGCGCGGCATGTGAGAAAACTGTTATCCTGCTCCCGTTTATTGAGATAACCCTCGGATCGTGCATCTTCCACCTTGGAACTTCGATGCTACCTAGGTAGCTTCCGTCGGGAGAGAACACCATGAGGGTCGTGTTCTCTTCTGACTCATACTTCAGTACCAACTTTCCGTCGACTGGGGGGTACATTTTTAGATTTCCCACTGGGAAGATCCCCCCCGTAATTTTCCAGCCCCACCTTGTTTTGCCGTCAGGACCCACGTTGATCAGGCAGGTCGAGGGAGAATTCCCCAGCAGAACATAGAGGCCATCTTCGTATGGGATAACCTGAAGGATTTTCCCGTTCACGGGCTTTATGCTCTCTGTGGCCTTGATTTTGTCCCCTTCGGGAGAAACGAAAACCACCCTGGAGTCGTCCCAGATTACTGTTTTTCCTGCGTTGTAGCCTCCCCCTTCCACTTTAGGATAGTTGATCCTGTATCCAGATCCATCGGGGGATACATAGTACAGGTAGCGGGACGTCCGTGGCTTCACAAGAACGCCGTTTTCAAGGGGGACGAGGAAACTCTTTGGTTTCATTAGGGGATTCGGAGGGGAATTGTCCTCGTTTGGCAACTGGTAGGACTCGTTACTTGGGAGGACGATCACTGAGTCGCCGTTGTAATTGGAGATATAAAGCTCTTTTCCGTTAGATGCTACTTGTTCCGCTGAGGAGGGGAGACGGAAGATCTCCCGGAGCGTGCCGTTGGAATAGGATAGGATGTAGCCGCTCTGAGGATAATAGCTTGATAGAATGACCCACTGTATCTTGTTGCCAGTTATTACGTCCGTTATCCATCTTGGGAAATACATGTGTGACCATTCCACCTGGAGGTCCTTTGAGAGTTTGTAAACGATCGGGAAGCCAGAATCGATTCCTACCACGAACAGAGAATCCCCCTGTTTTATTACGTGACCTCCCACACCCAGACTTCTCCAGAAAGCAGTTCCCGTGATCACACTGCTCTTTTCATCAAGCTTTATTAAGTAGTCTGAGAACGCATGCCCCTCAAAGTTTCCAACTAGGGACTTGCCGAGGATGTAAGTTTTCCCGTCTTCTGGAATCATATCCACGGGGATAAGAACTGGATTAAAAGTTCCTGGTATGGGCCCCTTTCTGTCCAGTCCGTACTTTCTCTTTAACTCCTCCATCACTTGTTCTTTGACTCTTTTGTACTCTTCTTCTCCCTGCTGTTCTTTGATCCTCTCTCCTTGGGTTCTATCCCATATACTTAGCTCCTCCAGCATTTTGGACTCCATCTCTTCCCTCAAGTCCATTGCTGAAATCATTGTAAGTTCCCTGCTCGATATTAGCTCTCCATCTGAGTACGACAGTTCCAGAATTTTTGGCTGGTAATCGGGTAGAGTGGTTCCAAACAAGGGCGTTAAGAGGGGTGTGTATTTTATTTTCTCCTCGGAATGTCCAATGCCTCCAACCAGGAGCCCTTTACCTGTGGGGGTGACGGCGGTTGCTCTGAAGCCCGGGATGATCTTGACCCACTTTACTTCTCCCTTTTCTGAGATGAAGGCAATCCAACTGCCCTCTTTTCCGGCTAGGGTTCCAGCCACGTAAACTCCGTTTGAGGTTGGGCTTAGGAGTACCCTCTTGCTGAGAGAAACGATTGGACCGAAGGATACATTTATGGAAATTGCCCATTCGACCTTCAGGTTTTCCTCGAGTTTTGCTATCTTTAAGGGGTCCGTGTTGAGGCATACGTACAGTGAGTTTTTGGAGCTGGTTATGCCATATAAAAACTCCCCCTCGCCTGTTTCCAAGGAGTTGACAATTTTTCCTTCAGGATTTATCTCAACCAGTTTTTTCCCGCTGGAGAGGATCAAGTTATCCCCGAGCTTGCTTCCACTCTGAGCGTTGAATCCTGGAAGGAAGAATGCTTTGTAGAGCTTTCCATCTTCATTGAGGATAACCACTGCCGTACCGTAATCTCCCCACGCCGCGAAGGCAGGGTGGCCATATAATTCGCCGGCCCATGCTATACTGTGATACTGAGAGAACACCAAAGCGGATTTTGGAAATGTTGCCGCTTGAGTTCCTGGAGCGTTCGCCACTATACTTAGGATTAGAGTTATAATTAGCAACACTTTCCATTTGTTCATGGTATCACCCGGGATTATTCCATATTCACAACTTATAAAGATTTAGATAACAACTTCAAAAAGTCAAATCGAAAGATTTATAACTCGCTCCCAGTTTTCTTAGACGGGACGGGCCCGTGGTCTAGACTGGTTATGACGCCGCCCTCACACGGCGGAGGTCCGGGGTTCGAATCCCCGCGGGCCCACCATTACAGCCCTTGCTTGCGCAAGCGCTGGCGGAAAAGAGTATGCGTTTTTAGCGAGCTAGCTCTTGAGTGGGTTTGCTTATCGAGTTGCCAGATTTACAGGATTTCTTCACAGTATAGCGCTCTTCGAGCGCTAAAAAGAAAGTTTGAAATCAAAAGTAGTGTGATATTTTGAGGTTAAACCCGCACAAAGTTGCCTTTTGAGCGGGCATACACTAACGGAGGAGCAAGTCCAAAGAGAAGGGAGCACTTTTGGTTAAGCTTTTCCTAAAAGCTTCCTGCGCGACGTTGAAGCAAAGCTTCAACGCACGGGACGATAGTCCCGTTGAGTTTGATCAAGGTTCGTGGTTCCTTTTAAGGTTGCCCTTCTACGAGGATTTTCAAGTACACGAGCTATCATTAGCGAATTCCTCGAGTTTTGAACTGTTGAAAAGGAGTTTTCTCACTTTGACGCCCTTCGGGCGTCGATTAAAAGCAAACTCACAGAAAACAAGCCCGTTAAAAACTGGAATTCCAATCCGGTAGCAAGTTTCTCGAAGAAAATCCTCTGAAAACGACACTTTTGACAAGAACCGCGAACTTTGATGAAACTTTGCTTGCAAAGTTTCAGCGCTGGCGGAAAGTTGTTCTTTTGTATCAATGTTAGAACCAAGGACAATTGCTGGGATTAAGAGGGTCAAAATGAGTAAAATAGAAAAGCTCACTCCGCGAGCCTCTTCTTCATGAATGCTTCGAACCTGTCCATCGCCTTCTCAAGGATCTCCACCGGCGGGAGGAAGACAATGCGGAAGTGCCAGTCGCCCGCCCTGCCGAATCCGGAGCCGTGGACGAAGAGAACGTGGGCCTCGTGGAGGACGTCCATGACGAAGTCGAAGTCGTTCTTCCACTTGGAGCGTTCATCTATGCGCGGGAAGACATAGAAAGCTCCCTGCGGCTTCTGGGCACTTATCCCCGGTATCTCCTGCACGCGCTTGTAGATGTAGTCCCTCCTCTCCTTGAGCTTCGCCATGTACCTCTCAAGGTAGTCCATCGGACCGTTGAGGCCTGCTATCGCCGCGAACTGAGCTGGGGTGTTCGGGCAGACCCTTATCCTGGCGAGCTTGTCTATTGCCTCCCTGACTTCGGCGAGCTTGCCCTCAGGGTCTACGTAGTAGAGGTATCCCAAACGCCAGCCGGTGGCGAAGTAAACCTTGGAGAGGCCGTTCATGACGATAACCGGAACGTCCTTGGTGAGCGAGCCGGGAGATACGTGCTTGCCCTCGTAGGTCATGAGGTCATAAATCTCGTCGCTGATCACGGGAAGGTCGTACTCACCGGCCAGATCCAGGACGGCTTTAACCGTCTTCTTCTCGTAGAGCGCCCCCGTCGGGTTGTTGGGATTTATAATGGCTATTCCCTTAGTTCTCTCGTCTATGAGCTTTCTCATATCGTCTATGTCCGGCTGCCAGCCGTTCTCCTCGACGGTCATGTACTCCCTGGGCTCGGCACCGTAGAACTTAACCAAACCTACGTAGGGCGGATAACTCGGGCTGGGAACCAGTATGTTGTCGCCGGGATCGAGAAGTCCCCCAAAGACGAACTGTAGGGCCTCTGTAACGGCAGCGGTAACCCTCACATCGTCCGCAGTGATGTCCACGCCGTTCTTCCTCTTCTCGCGCTGCACTATTGCCTCCCTAAGCTCGGGCAGACCCTCGCTTGGCCCGTAGTAGTTGTGTCCCTCCTTTATCGCACGACAGTAGGCTTCCTGCATGTGCTCCGGCGGCTGGAAATCGTACTTTCCGGGATCGCCGATGTTGAGCCTGATGACGTCAACACCTTTCTTCTCAAGCTCCCTCGCGGGGAGAATAACGTCCCTGATGGCGTACTCGATTCCCATTGCTTTTTTCGACGGAGTTATCATATCAATCACCGTTCGAATGCTGAAAGTTTCATCCTAAAAACCTTCCGTCCGGGAAAAGGCTTATTAAAGCGCCTTTGAACCTCCTCCCATGAACGTTCTGATCCCCCTCATCGTTGGGCTTGGTCTGGGATATCTCCTTCAGAAGGTCCATTTAATCGGTAGACCTGGCCGAAAAGCCCTCGAACTTTCCATCTCCATCAGCGTTCTCCTCCTTGTATTCCTGATGGGGGTGAACTTCGCGGAGACGGGGATAGATGTGGGCGACGTGACCATCGTGTCCACGGTCTTTGCCATACTGACCTCCGCTGGGAGCCTCATCCTCGCGATCCTCCTATGGGGGTGGGAGAAGTGAGCAAATTCAGTATCCTGGTTTTCTCGGCTCTTCTCCTGGGTATTGCCGTCGGTTTTCTGTTTCACCCGAATATCGGAAGAGGTTACGAGATCGCTCTCTACCTTCTAATATTCCTGATAGGCGTTGACATCGGAGGAAGCGTTAGTGAGGGAACTGGGAGGATACCGAAAAAAGCACTGATGCTTCCTTTCTCCACTCTCATCGGTTCGATCGCCGGGGCGGCTCTGGGGGCTGTCGTTATGGGGCTCTCCCTGAAGTATTCCATCGCCGTTGGGGCAGGCTGCGGGTGGTACTCTCTCACGGGGCCGGTAATAGCGCGCTACTCCGCGTTCTACGGGGCACTTGGATTCCTGGCCAACATCCTGCGCGAGCTTCTCACCGTGGTGCTCTATCCCCTCCTGATACGGCACATACCAAAGGAGGCGGCCGTTTCGATCGGCGGGGCAACGACGATGGACACTACGCTGGGACTCATCACAAAAGCGGGCGGTAGGGATGTGGCGCTGACGGCTTTCATCCACGGATTCATCCTGACCGTGCTGGTGCCGTTTATTCTCCCAATAATTCTAGGACTTTGAAGGAAAAGAACAGTCACGAAGGAGGAAAGAAAGTAAAAAAATCACTCCTTCCAGCGCGGGTTGTCGATAACCTTGACTTCCCCGTTTTCCTCGATGACCAGCTTGGAGAAGCCCTTCTCGGCTATCGAGCCGTAGTCGTGGCCTGCATCAGCGGGATAAATCGCCAGGAATATGAAGGGCTCGTCGCTGGTGTTAACGGTTCTGTGGGCCCAGTAGGGCGGCACGTAGACTACGGTTCCGGGTCCCATCGGTATCCACTCGGCCTTTCCTTCGGGCGTCTGGAGGAGCATTCCGCCCTTCCCTTTGATTCCATAGTAGATTTCGGCCCTGTCGGCCTTCGCGTGGAAGTGTCCCTTGGTGAAGAAGAACTCCTTTCCAACCTTTCCAGGGTAGAGAACGGTCGTGGCGAAGTTGAGGTCGCCGTCCTTCTCCTCCTGCTCAACCGCGTAGACCTCGTAGACAACTGGATCCTCTTTGAGGAGCTCGTTGTAAGCGTCTTCGTCCTGGAAGTAGCCCTTAAGGTTGCTGAGCCTCCTCACAAGTTTTTTGGCGCCGGGAATAACGCCGGTCTCAAGGTCTATGTTAACCCCAATCGGAAGCTTGTACTCCATCAGCATCACCGTTTTAGAAATGGGGGAAGGGCTATTTAACCTTTCGCTTCTGTATCACCGAGAGTGTTACACAAGGAGGTTCAGGGAGTACGCCACCCCAACGGCCACTGCCCAGTAGCCGGCGTTCCACCTCAGGACCTTCCATCCGTCGAGGGGAGGTACCGGCCAGAGGTTGAAGAACGCCAGCCAGAAGTTGAGGAAGGCCGTTATCGCCAGGGCAGTTTGCAGGCCTCCAGAGGTTATCTGGATCAGGACCAGCGAAATAATTCCGATTACCATGTTCGATGCCGGGCCTGCCAGGGCTATCTTTCCGAAGGCTTCTCTATCTGCGAGCATGTATGGGGCGTATATTTGAACAGCGCCGACGGCGGCGAATATCCACGTGGTTCCGGTGAGGGCTTTGCTGGCGATCCCGATGGCCAAGGCAAGGACGATGCCAGTGTCCCACCTTCGATAGAACGCCCTGTATCCGTAGCGCTCGGCTGTCCACCTGTGGGCGAGTTCATGGAAGATGAAGGCAGTTATGAGCGCTAGGGATATGTAGGGGACGTTTTTGAGGTTGAAATCGGCGAACAGGAGGAGAAGCACGAAAAAAGATACGGCAAGATCCTCGACCTCGCGGGGATTCATCTAGCTCTCACCTCAATCTTCTTGCCGAGCACGAGCTCGGCCGCCCTCACTGCCGCCCCTCCAGTGCCCACTGCGATTCTAACCTGGTCCTCCGGGACGTAAACTATGATTTTGTCGCCCTCGTATTCAACCTCGAGGATCTCCACGTTCAGCATCTTCCTGAGCCTTTCCAAAACCTCTGTCATGGCTGCTCCCCTTTCAAATAGCCGCTCTGGGGTTATAAAGGTTGCCCAACCCTCCTGGATAAATAGACCGTCTTTCTGGCTTCCACGAGTTAAGTATGCGTTCGATCCCCTCCTTGTGACCCATTCCGACTACCGCTATTATCCTGGGCCTCTTTACGCCCCTGGCGAGGAGATCATCAACGGCCCTCTTCAGGTTCAGGGCCATTATCTCGTTCCTTTCCTCGACGAGAACGCGGAAGAGGTAGGGGTACCTTACCTTGAACTCCCTCATCATGTCCCTGTAAGCTGAGAGCATGTCCTTCTCCCCAACTTCCTCCCCCATTCCGGGCAGAAAAACCAGCGAGCCTTCCAGGATAAGGAAGAGTTTTTCTCTGAGCGGAGCCTGGAGTATCTTTCCCATGATAACCCTTATGTCTTCGTCTATCAGCAGTACCGGTATCCCCAGCCTTCCTGCGGTCTCTATGGCCCCGAGCATCTCGCCGCCAGGGGCCATTCCGAACTCCTCCCCGAGCTTTTCCTCGAGCTTCGTCAGGAGGTAGCTCACCAGTCCTGCCCTTCCAAGCCTCAGGCTCTCCCGCAGTTCTGCCTTTTTTCCCATCTGGAGCCCCTGGAACCTGGGTATGTCGAGTTCAACTGCCACCGCCGCTGGCTTCTCCCTCTCTATCTCGCGGGTTACCTCCTCCCGGCTCCTCGGCGAGACGTGCATGGTTCCAATGACCTTAACGTAGCGCAGGTAGCTCATTTTCCATCCTCCAGAAGGTTTCTAATCGCCAACGAGCCAGATTTAAATGTTATAACGTCGAAGTCCCTCGGGATCACGAAGTTCACACCAAGGCTCTCACATATTTTTGAGGCCTCCGCCGCGTACTCGTCGTAGCCGTAGCGGAAGGCCCTGTGGAAGAGCGCCAGGAACTTTACCTTAGCCCTTCTCGCCGTATCACAGGCTTCCTCAACCGTCGAGTGGTAGCTCTCTCCCCTGTCCTCAGGATTCAGGTAAGTCGCCTCGTGAATGAGAAGATCGGCCCTCTCAGCGAAGAGCTTCACCCTCTCGCACGGCTCGGTGTCGCCGGTGTAGGCTATTTTTAAGCCCTTTCTCCTTGGGCCCGTAACGTCCTCAAGCCGGATTATCTTGCCGTTCCACTCGATTTTACCTTCTCTCTCAAGCTTCCCAAGTACCGGCCCTTCCTCAAGACCGTACTCCTCCAGCTTTTCCTTCAGGAACTCTCCCCTCCTGTCCTTCTCCTTGAAGACGTAGCCAAGGGCTGGAACCCCGTGCTCAACCTTGAATGACCACACTTCATAGCCCCCAAACTTCAGCCTCGTCTCCCCAAGCTCATGGACGTGGATATCGAATCCCGGCCTGAAGAAGCCGCTGTTCAGGAAGTTCTGAACGAATTCAAAGGTGTACTTCGGCCCGTAGATGTGGAGCGGCTTTTCCCTGTTCCAGAGGTTCATTGTTTGAATAAGCCCCCCCAAACCGAGGTAGTGGTCGCCGTGAAAGTGCGTGATGAAGATCTTCTCCACCTTCATCGGGCTGAGCTTTGCCGTGTTCATCTGCCTTATCGTGCCCTCCCCTGCATCGAAGAGGATTATCTCCCCCTTATAGCGGAGGGCTATCGCTGGCACGTTCCTTTCGCGCGTTGGCATTATTCCACCGGTGCCGAGGAAGAAGACTTCAAGCATGTTAGGGGGTTTCAGCCTGGACTTAAAAATGCTCCCCTCCCCCTCTTGGGTTTTTTCGAAAATCTCTCGTGTTATGTTCCAATAAAGTAAATAAAAATCGGGAAAAGGGTTTTATATTTTGAAGTGTAACAACTATTGAGTTTACGTAGGTTTGCCGTGGTTTTCTGTTCTGCAACCCGTAAACTTCACTGGAAGGGGGTTGGTTGTATGGTGAAGAAGCTCTTAACGCTGTCTTTCCTTTTCATTGTGGCGATTTCCCTTGCCGCTTCTTCCAGAGTGGTTACGGCTCAGGACGCAAACCTCATCGACGGGATTGGAGGTAGGGTCATCGAGGACGGAGACATCATCATAGGGGATCGCGGGGACTACTTCTGGATGTACGAGAACGGGAGCGGGGGAGTGATCGGGAAGTTCCACACGGGCTACGAGAAATGGGACGAGATGGTTGCTTGTGACGTGAACGACGACGGAAGGGCCGAGATAATCCAGGGCGACAGGAGCACCGACAAGATCTACATCTACGACATGTACGGGAACGAACTAGGAAAGCACGATGTTAACTTCGAGGCCGGCGACGATTTGGCCTGCGGAGATCTTGATGGGGATGGGAAGGCTGAGATAATCCACGCCGACAGGAACAACTGGATACACATCTTCGACGAGAACTTCAACCTGGTGAACCAGTTCAAGGTTGATGACTTTAAGGATGGCGATGCCATAGGCGCGGGAGACTTCGACGGAGATGGGATTGACGAAATCGTCCACGCCGATGCAAGCGAGGACACCCTATCGGTGTACGACGTCAACGGAAACTCCCTTGGAACGATTGAGGTGGACTCCTTTGACATTCATGAGAGGGACGAGATGGCTATCGGCGACGTCGATATGGATGGCCTCGATGAGATAGTCATAGCCACACAGGACACCAAGAAGAGGGGGATCCATATATTCAAGCTCGAGAAGGACGGTGCACAGTTCAAGGGGAACGAGATAGGAGTATTTACAATACTGTTTTACAAGGGCGACAGAATAGCGGTTGGTGATGTGAACACCGACGGCGTTGACGAGATAGTGTGGGCCTCTCAGTACAATGGCAGGGTCAAGGTCTACAACATGGTGGGAGACCTGCTGAACGGCCCCGATGGACTTCAGACGGAGTTCACCTACGGTGCGGGCATAGCAGTTGCGGATGTGAACGGAGACTCCATAGTTGTGGGCCCTCCCAACAAAGCCGTCCTCCACGTCGTGAACAAGGTCATAGCGGTAATAAACGCCCCGCCCGTTGACTATGACGTCATAAACGAGAGCGGGACATTTTACTCAGCGTACACGAGTAAGCAGACCCAGATGACCAGCGCTTCAATAAAAGCCACCACGGACATGAAGCTGACCGCGGAGCTCACGTTCGTGCAGAACATACCTGGGCTCGTCAAGTACGAGCTTGGCCTGAAGAGCATGATCGGCCAGAAACGTCAGAGCGAGACCGGCAAGAGCTACGAAACCGCAGTAACATACAAGATGCGCGCGGACATGGCTGATGGGGCCATTTACGTGAGCACGGACTACGACGTCTACGAGTTCCCCATAATCTGGCCGCCGGAGCTTGCAGTCGTAAACGGCAAACAG
Organism: Thermococcus profundus; assembly: GCF_002214585.1. NCBI lineage: Archaea > Methanobacteriati > Methanobacteriota > Thermococci > Thermococcales > Thermococcaceae > Thermococcus > Thermococcus profundus. The sequence goes on along the minus strand of NZ_CP014862.1, from coordinate 1,504,953 downwards.
CAGTATATCCTCGTGTCGGTCCCCAAGGGACCCCCCAATGCTCACTTCACATCCTACGACTCGGATCTCCACGAAATAGGCGACATCAACACATATCCAAGCAAGATAACAGAACTCAAGAACTACGACGCAAGCAGAGTCCTCGGAGTCTTCACCATAGAGGCGAGCAACGTCCAGAGCTCCTACGAGCAGTACATGAAGCAACTCCACTGGGAAAAGGATGCCAACACGTTCTCCCTTGGACTCTCACTCTCCTTCAAAGGCACGCTGGGGAGCAAGGTTCTCACGGGGTTCGAGGGCTCAATCCAGGGCGACTACGGCTACGAGAAGCTGACGACCCACGAAATGAAGTTCTCAAACGAGACCTCCATCCTGGTGGCCTACGATGGGAGGATAGACGACAGGGACAAGTGGTACAACGCCACAGGGGTCATCTACAGGGACAGCGAGGACGGGCATCTCGTTCTGGACTTTTACGTGCCGAGCAAGGGGAAATACTACGAACAGAGGAACCAGAGCCCGATTTTCATAAACATCGGCTTTCTCAAGCTGAACCTCGACGTACTGAGGATGTTAAACAAGCCGCCTGAGTGCTCAATAGTGGCGACACCAAGCTCTGGAAAGAGACCCCTCAGTACGACCCTAAACCTGAACCTCAACGACCCGGAGAACGGCAGTTTGAGATGGGAGATAGACTTCGGAGACGGCATAACAGGAGAGGGGAACGCCTCTCAGGTCTTGCACACCTATCAGGAAGAGGGACTCCATACGGTAACGCTGACTGTTTACGACCCGTGGAGCGCGAACGCAACATGCACCGCCAAAATAAACGTCCAGCACAACGAAAAGCCCAACGCCCTCTTCAGCTACTCACCGTCGGAGATAACGGCCGGAGACGAGGTCAGCTTCATGGACAGCTCAAGCGACCCGGACGGGAGCGTGGCCAAGTGGAGCTGGAACTTCGGCGACGGAACCTTCTCGGACGAGAGGAACCCCAACCATTCCTACGCCGCTCCTGGAACCTACACGGTAATGCTCACCGTCGAGGACGAGAGCGGGCTGAGAGGGAGCTACACGAAGGAGATAAAGGTCGAGCCGAAGAACTACCTCCCCACAGCGGACTTCACGTTCCTGCCCAAGGAGCCGAAGGCAGGAGAAGAGGTGAGCTTCGCCGATAAATCCACCGACAGGGACGGGGAAATAACGAGCTGGAGCTGGGACTTTGGGGACGGCTCGACATCGAACGATGCAGAGCCGGTTCATGTTTTCACAGAAGTCGGCAACTACACGGTAACGCTGACTGTGAAGGACGATAAAGGGGGAGAGGACGTGAAGAGGATCACGTTAACGGTTCTGTCCCCCACTCCGACTGAAACCCAGACGAGTCAGACGACGCGCCCAACACACACCACTACGACCTCAAGTAGCCCTTCCCCGACACAATCTAAAACAACCACTACGCCTCAAAGCACCGCCTCCCAGCCCTCGAGTACCGGCGGAAAAGGCGGAATCTGCGGACCAGGGATATTGATTCTCCTTGTCTTAGTCTCGCTTCTGAAAAAGCACTGACTTTTTCCTTTATTTTTGCCGGGAGAAAAAAAGATTAAAACCCCAGCAACGTACTTATCTTGGTGAAGAAAATGGAAGAGCTTCTGAAGGCTTTGGAAGAGAAGGACACGAAAAAGGTGGCCAGTCTGCTCTACTACAAAGTGGACGAGCTGAGCGATGAGGAGCTTGAGGGAGTCCTCAAAAAGGCAGAGGAGCTAGCCCTGGAGAAAAAGGACTACGAACTGTACAAGCTGGTCGTCTACTACTACCACGAGTTCCTTGAGGTGGACAAGATCAGCGAGTTTGAGGAGCTCGCCGAGAAGGAAGACACCTTTGAGGTCAAGTTCCACCTCGCAGACCTTTACTTCCTCATAGGGGAGCTTGAGAAGAGCCTCGCCATGTACCAGTCCCTCCTTGAAGAGGAGACGACGAAGGGCAACGTCGAGAACGTTGCCGAGATATACTACAACATGGCGCTCATAGTTGAGGAGCTCCAGGACTACGATAAGGCCTATGAGCTCCTGGAAAAGGCCGAGAAGACCTATGAAGAGCTTGGAGCGGAGGACAAGCTCCTCCACGTTAGGGTGTACAAGGCCTACGTACGGTTCGAGATGGGCGAAACCTACGAGGCCAAGGCCATGCTGGCGGAGATACTCCCGAGGGCCGTTGAGCTGGGCGATAAAAGACTGCTGGCTGAGATCCACCTCAGCTTTGAGGAGATATTCGAGGAAGACGACGACTACGAGGCGGCCCTTCAGGAGTGCCTCTACGCTATGCTCTGGGCCAGGGAAACGGAGTACTACGACGTTGCCTTCGATGCTCTTGTCGACGTCCTCTGGCAGCTGTTCCTGGAGGACAGCTTTGACACAGTATACAACAACGCCGACATGTTCTCAAGAGCCTTCCCGAACCTCAGGGAGTTCTTCGAGGGCGTCAAGTATCTGGCACTCTTCAAGGATGGCAAGATCGAGGAGGAAAAGGTTTCCGAGATCCTTGGAAAGATCAAGGACAGGAGACTGCTCGATCTCCTCGAGTTCCTCGGCGAGGCCGAGCTTTGATCCCTTTCTTTTTGCTTAAGTTTATAAAGTAGGGCGGCCTAAAGTCCTCCGGTGAGGTTATGGCCGCCGTTCGGGCTAGGGATCTTTCGGTGTATTACAATGGACGGGTTGCCCTCCGGGATGTAACCTTCGAGCTGGGGAATTCCGAGACCCTTCTCCTCCTCGGCCCGAACGGCGCTGGAAAGACGACCCTTCTAAGAACCATCGCTGGGTTTCATCGGGAATACTCCGGTGAACTCCTTGTGTTTGAGAAGCCTCCACACGAGGCGAGGGATCTTGTCTCCTACGTCCCGCAGAGCCATTCTCTAAATGAAAGCGTTCCCTTAACTGCCCTAGAGGTAGTGGCTATGGGGGCCCTCTACAAGAGGGGCATCCTCCACAGGAAAATACCCGAGGACGTGAGGAAGAGCGCGTTTAGGGCTCTTGAGTTCGTGGGCCTTGAGGATGTGGCGGATAAGCTTTTCAGAAACCTCAGCGGGGGGCAGAAGCAGAGGGTTCTTCTCGCTAGAGCCCTGATAAGTGATCCAAAGCTTCTCCTGCTGGACGAGCCCCTCTCTGCCCTCGATCCATCGGCCAGGGCCGAGGTTGCCTCAGTTCTGAGGGAGATAAAGGTTAAGAGGAGCATAGCCATGGTGATCACCACCCACGACATCAACCCGCTCCTCGAGATAGGGGACGAGATCATGCTGATAAACCGCAGGATGATAGCCTTCGGAAAACCTGACGAGGCCCTCACCGACGAGATTATAAAGAGCGTTTATGGGCCCATGGCGAGGGCTATAAAGGTCGAGGATAAACTCTATTGCATAACCGGTGACTTCCACCTTCACCTGCACGGGGGGAGGAGGAGATGATCCCGGAGTTCATGGTGAGGGCCCTCCTGGCTAGCGTGACGATCAGCGTTCTTCTCGGGCTCCTCAGTCCCATCATAAACATGAAGGGCCTTGCATTTCTCACCCATGCCCTCTTCCACTCCCTCCTCTTCGGGGCTGTTCTTGGGATGATCCTCGGGCTGGTTCTCGGCAACCTTTCCCTTGTGATGATAGTCGCCACCCTCGTGACCCTCGTGATCGTTTTGACCATAGCGGAGCTTGAGCGCTTCGGCTTTTCCTCTGACTCCGCCGTTGGGATAGTGGCAAGCTTCGTGGCCGGGTTAACTGTCCTGGGCTTTGGAATCCTCTACAAGGTGATGGCGAATAGACCATACTTCCCCCTCACGGAGAACGTCGTTTCCTACCTCACCGGCGAGCTCTTCCTTATAACCAGGGAGAACCTCCTCGCCCTCACGGGCTTCGGCTTTCTGATACTTCTCGTCCTTCTCCTATTCTACCGCGACTTTCTCTACATAAGCTTCGACATCGAGGGCGTTGAGAGCTATGGCGGGAGGTCAAGGTTCTACCTTGTTCTCCTCTACGTTCTAGTTGGCCTCATGGGGTCTCTGATAGTCCAGAGCGTTGGACTGGTCACGCTCCAGGTCGTTGCCGTTCTCCCGGGAGCGATTGGTGTGATGCTGAGCGAGGATCTCAGGAGGATAGTCCTCACGAGTCTTCTCGTCACCCTAACCGTTCAGCTTTCCTCCGTTGTCGTGGCCTATTTCACCGCCATACCACCGAGCGGAATAGCCACGATACTCCTGGGGGCCATCTACGGTGCACTGCTTGTTAGGAAGTGATGTCAATGGGAAGGAAGCTCGCTGGGATAGACGAGGCTGGAAGGGGGCCTGTCATCGGTCCGATGGTCATAGCGGCCGCCATTGTGGATGAGGATAAGGTTGAGGAGCTTGAGAAGCTGGGAGTTAAGGACTCCAAAAAGCTGAGCCCGAAGAGGAGGGAGACCCTCTTCGATGAGATAACGTCCCTTCTCGATGACTACGTCATCATAAAGCTCTCGCCGGAGGAGATCGACTCCAGGGAAGTGACCCTCAACGAGTTTGAGGTTGAGAACTTCGTAAGGGCCTTAAACTCCCTGAAGGTGAAGCCGGACGTTGTTTACATCGACGCCGCCGACGTTAAGGAGGAGCGCTTCGGTGAGGAGATAGGCAAAAGGCTAGATTTCAGCGCCGAGATAGTGGCGGAGCACAAAGCCGACGACCGCTTCATCCCGGTATCCGCCGCCTCTATACTCGCCAAGGTGACGAGGGATCGGGAGATAGAAAAGCTCAAGGAGGAGTACGGTGAGATAGGCTCTGGCTACCCGAGCGACCCTAGGACACGGGCTTTCCTTGAGGAATACTACCGGGAGCACGGGGACTTCCCCCCGATAGTGAGGAGAACCTGGAAGACCCTGAAAAAGATCGAGGAGAAGTTCAAAAAGAAGCCGGGGCAGAGGAGCCTTGAACCGTTTCTAA